>NZ_JBSGCR010000004.1:0-324475 GCF_053601935.1 Streptosporangium sp. NPDC004631
CGGTGAGATCTCCACGCGCCATGCCCGATGACCTACCAGGACCGCCGGCCGTACCGCAGGCAATCCCTCTGATCTCAACTCCGTACAGGCCCTAGTGGCACATGACGCCCTGACCCGCGCGGAGCTCAAGTTGCGATCCTCGGTCGCCCCGAAGGGTGACCGCCACGCGCGCGCTCCAGGAGCTGCGCGACGTATTCAAGAAAGTTGCGATCCTCGGTCGCCCCGAAGGGTGACCGCCACCCGACCATCCCGGCCTGGAACAGGCGACGCCAGATGTTGCGATCCTCGGTCGCCCCGAAGGGTGACCGCCACCGTGGGGGTGATGGCCGCGTCGTCGCCGTTGAGGACGTTGCGATCCTCGGTCGCCCCGAAGGGTGACCGCCACTGCAGGTCGTCGAGGAACCGGTTGCACTCCTCCAGGTTGCGATCCTCGGTCGCCCCGAAGGGTGACCGCCACACTACCCCACAATGGGCGCGCTGCATTTGCCACGGGGTTGCGATCCTCGGTCGCCCCGAAGGGTGACCGCCACGGCATTTGATCAGGCATTATGCCCTCACGGAGCCGATAACAAGAACTCTTCAATCTACTTATCAAGGAACAAATACGGCGATATCTCATTCGGAAGCTCCCGCGTGTCGCATGAGCACTCCAGGTTCCGAACTACAGGATCAACGGGTCATGATGGGGCACAGGCTGGGCTACTCCGAGCCGGTGTACTGTGGCGAATCCGTTCGCAGGCAGTCGGTACACCCGTACGGAATCATCGTCGGGGTCAATGATACGAGTGGTTCCATCGAGCAAGGTCAGCAGTTCCGCATCGGTACAGGTAATCTCGAACACGGATTTCTGTACTCGATGCCCGTACCCTTCGCACAGTTTGGCCATTTGTCGAAGGCGGCGTCGCCCTTCAGGGGTG
The DNA here is from genome assembly GCF_053601935.1 of Streptosporangium sp. NPDC004631. Classification (NCBI taxonomy): domain Bacteria; kingdom Bacillati; phylum Actinomycetota; class Actinomycetes; order Streptosporangiales; family Streptosporangiaceae; genus Streptosporangium; species Streptosporangium sp. NPDC004631. The sequence continues at coordinate 918 of NZ_JBSGCR010000004.1, forward strand.
GTGGTAGCCACGTCGTAGGTCAACAGCAGCTGCATCAGCTGACCGTCCAGGGGACGTAGGAGGGAAGCTCCCCGCGAATGTGTCGGGCGAGAAGACGCGATTGGACCACGGGCAAGAGTGAGGCCGAGACCTTGCGGCCGAGAAGCCGGTGAGGCCACTCCTTGCTCTTCCAGCCCTGCCATTCGGTGAGAACAAGGCGCCGTCCGTCTTCGGTAAGCTGCACAGCGCCGCCGGGAAGAGTCTCGAAATGCTCCTTACGGAGCTGCTTGCGATTAAGCATGTTAAGGGCAAGCCGGTCGGCGTGAATTGGCCGAAATTCCTCCATCAGATCAAGGGCGAGGGCAGGTTTTCCTGGGCGCAGGCCGTGAAGGAATCCAAGGTAAGGATCGAGACCAACCTGTTCGGTCGCTCCGTGGACGAGGGCGCGGGTCAACCCGTACAGAAATGACAGCAGGGCGTTGACAGGATCGGTGGGAGGACGCCGGATGCGGGCGGTGAACGGAGCGATGTCGGGCTGGGTGCGCATCATGCCAGCGAGGCCCTCGAAATAGAGTTGGGCGGCCCGCCCTTCCAACCCCATGAGCTTATCCAGGTCAGCAACCTCACGGGAGCGCGTCAGCAGGTCTTCGAGATCTTCAGCCAGGGCTCGTAATGTGGTCTGAAGTGAACCGGTTGCATCACGGGCGCCGCGGAGCAGGATTTGCCGGGAGTTCTGGACTTTGCCAGCGACGCAACATCTGGCGATCTGGAGGCGTGTGTCCGAGGCGGCATGGGCGAGGTGCTGGGCGTGACGGAGCAGAACATTGCCACGGGTGGGGCCGTCGACTCGGCCAAGAAAGCGTCCGGACAGGCTCATCCAGACCACAGACCGGCCGTCGTGAGCACATCGAGTCAGTAGATCCGCTGACAGCGCCACGTGGCCGTAGACAACGATACCGTTCAGGCGGCGCAGCGGAAGTGTCCGTTTCGGAACTTCAGGGGCGACAACCTTGAGGCTGTCGTGGTCCAGGTGGAGGCTGGCACCTTGTGTCTGGACGTACAGGGTGTTGAGAAGTTCAGTCATCCCAGGCTGCTTCGGATTGGGGGAAAAACACTGTCGAGGCCGTGTGGGTGAATGCCTTTGCGCGGGCCAGGACGCGGGGCATGCACATGTCTCGCATCGAACATCGTCGGCATCTCTGATCGGCCGGCGCGGCTGGAAGCGCCATGGCTGCCAGGAGCCCCCTGACGGAATCAGCCAGTGTGATGACACGTCGCTGTATGGCGCCGTCAATAGTGACGGTGTGCCGACGTCGGTCTGCACCGGAGTAGATGACACCGTGCGGGACCGGACGGCTGAACATCGCTTCGAGGCACATGGCCTGGCCCGCTACCTGGATGTCGGCGGGGCCTCCGGGGGTGTAGGCGCCGGACTTGTGCTCAATCGGGATGATGGGACCGTTGTGGTGGATCTCCACGACATCACATACTCCGATCAGTGCGAGTTTGTCGTGCCATACGGGGAGAGCCCGGAGAGTGCGGATCGCGCCACGGGTCTCATGTCCGGGCTCGTGGACACGCTGGTGCATGAGTGTTCCGCGTATGGTGGCCGCGTCATCGGCGTAGCCGTCTTCGAGAAGAATCAGTCCCGCCTGACGGGGACAGTAAGCGTAGTGCTCCAGCGCCGAGAGAGTGACCTGGAGCAGCGGGCCGCTGGTGTCCACGGCCCGCGGAGAGGAGGAGTTCACCCGACCAGGCTGGTGAGGGTAACGCCGTCGGGCAGGTCATTACCGATAGTGATCTTATAGTCGCTGAAGGCCCGCGGGGGCCTGGTCTCGTCGATCAGCTTGGCCTCAACGCGGTCGAACAGCGTGTGAGCGGGCGCGCGGCCGAAGGCGTCATCGTGGGTGAAGGCATACAAACCCCGCAGAGCCACCTCGCCACGGGTGGAGGCGCGATCGTGCTCGAACATCATGGTCAGAGCACGCCAGAAGGTCTCCAGGTCCTGACCGTTCACACCGGTACGGCGAGCCAGCGGGGCACTGAAGTGTCCATAGCCGCGGTAGAGGCCGTACGGGATCATGTGCTTGTTGCCCATCTCTGTCGACTCGCCCTTGTCGATGTCCTCCTGACGGGTCTGGGTTACGCGGGTGATGCCGTGCTCCTGAGGGAGGACGGAGTGGATCGAACGGGAGAAGGTGAGCTGCAAGGGACCCTGTACACGTCCGCAGGGCTTGGTTCCGGTGCTCATCACCGCACCGAACATGCGCACGTCGTAGAAGGTCTGACACATCCACTGCTGGGCTTCCGGCTCGGACTTACGCCGCTGCTTGGGGTCCAGGCTCAAGGCCGTGTAAGCGCGTTCGTGCTGGGCGTTGAGTGCCACACCGGATTCGACGTAGGTGTCATAGCCAGGCACGCCTTCTTTGAGCAGTGCGACCATGTTTCGGATCTTGCGCTTGATCGCGACGTCGGTAACCAGTCCCTGCCCGGTTTCCGGATCGGTGCGAGGCATGCCTCCGGCGTCGGGGTCGCCGTTGGGGTTACCGTCGCGCACGTCGAACAGGAAAACGAAGTCATGCTTGCGTGCCGGGTCTAGGTGGACGGACATCCAGAGGTTCCTTTCAAGGGATGACGGAGGATCTGTGACCAGTCAGAGGTCAGGCGGGTCCAGTCACAGACGACTTACTCCCGATGGCGGCGCGGGCCGCTGCTCGATCAGCGGCCCGCTGGTGGTGGTAGCCGAGGACGAACAGTCCCTGGCCGGGCAGGTCCAGAGTGGCGGGGATCTCGGTGGTGAACAGGTCCAGGACTTCGTCAAGGCGTCTGTCCAGGGCGGCACCGGCCGCACGCTTGGAACCACGCAGCCGTCGCAAGTGGCCGGTGGCGTTCTTGCGAAGCATCATCAAGACGGCCAGGGGCCTGCCCATGGCCGCACCGAAGAACTTGTCGGCGATGGTGGTGTTGATGTTGTCCAGCGCGGTGCGCTGAATGCTCTCCAGTACGGCGAACAGACGCCCGCTCAGATAGGCGGGATCGGTGGTGTTGACGTTGAGGTGGTCCAACAGGATCTCCCTGAGGGCGTGGTTGGCGCGCAAGAGCAGTGCACGTAGCAGGGCCGCGCGAGCCAGGTCGACTCGACCGTCGGTATGGATGCGCTGTATGAGGCGAGACAGCAGGTGAGCGGGGAGCCGTGTGCCGTGCAGGGCCGCGGCCATGAGGTCACGTTCCGCGGAGTCAGGAGCGGTGTCCCTGACATATCCCTGCTTGCCGTGGCGTCCCAGCGCGGCGGCCATCCGCCAGACCGCGACATACTGCGGACCATCGGCCCACAGGTCGGTCATCGCGTGGTCATTGAACCAGGCCCGTACGTTCTTACAGAGTGAGATGAGAGGAACGTCGATCCAGCCACGGATGACGACGCGGCTCTGGTTGGCCGACAACGTGATGGCGTAAAAGGCGTTGTCATCGAGCCAGGAGGCCCGCCGTGCGGCGGGAAGCCGCGCCTGTTCGATGATCGCGTTGACGTCGCCGGGCTGAGCATCGCGAACAGCGCCCAGGACCGAGATGGGCGCCGGTCGACGCAACCACCACGCCAGCACGCTGTCGGTGCCGCGATAGTGGTGATGTGGGTCGGCCAGCAGCGCGTTCAGCGCCGCCATGGCCAGCCCTCCGCAGGTGTCGCAGATCGGAGTGTTGGCCAGCTGGATGATGCCGCCGCGGCCCTGCGCGGTCTTGTTGATCGAGATCAGCTGTGCGTCACGACCTCTGCCGTTCGCGACCGGAATAGCACCGGACTTGACCGGCTCGGGGATGGTGTCCAACAGCGGCCCCGGTTTGCCACAGGCCAGGCAGATGCCATGACCGCTGGAGGAGCTTTTGCGCTCGCGGACGATCTGCCCCCAGGTGGCAACGGCGGAAGGCAGGTCGTGCACCCAGCCGTGGTCGGTCCTGATCGCGATCACGTCGGTCGGCTTGGTCTCCTCGGGGATCACGATCTCGGAGAAGGCTCCGCATTCAAAAAAGCGCACCACAGGGGCGGCCAACGGCTCATCCTTGGCCCACCGGTAGACCAATTCGGCAAAGTCGGCGGTGCGCCGCTCCGCGTCCCTGAGCTGTTTTTCGCTGTCGTCCTTCGGGACGGACAAGACATACTGCAGGGTGTCGGTGAGTAAGAACGGCAGCGATCCGGTGCCCGAACGCTGCACATACGGAGCGGAGAGCATGATGCCGGATTTAGCCTCCGGCCCGCTCAGATCAACCAGCCGGTTGCCCCGGGGGCGACCTTGAGCGTCCAGGTCCACGGCCCAGCGCACGCTGCGGTGCCGGTAATACGGCGGGGGCAGGTCGCTGCGATCGCGGGCGTGCGCGGCGAGACGGTCAATCAACATTCCCTCACCGCCGCCCGCCGGTGCGGCCGGGTCCACCGGTGGGCAGTTCGACGCCCTCACGCGGAATCTCAAGGACGCCGTTCCTCACTTCGGCGTCGAACCAGAGGTAAGTTTCGCCAGCGTTTCCATAGACGATGCTGTGCAGCATCACACCCAGTTTCTCATCGTGCGGGATCGGGGCTCGGTCTGTTGGGGGATGGAAGGACGCGGAGAATTCCCGTACGCCCATGAAGGGCTGCGAGAAACACGCGCCGCGCTCCACCCTGCGACGGAACTGATCACGGTATTTGGCCTCAGGGTCGGCCGTGTGCGGGTGCGGCCGTACCTGGGTGTGGATGCGGTAGGCGACGTCGCGCAGGCAAACCATGTTGCGCTGGTCACGGTCGGCCTCGACGTCAAAGCGGACAGAGGTGTCGCTCATCGCGTCCCGCACCCAGCTCAGCGACAACATCGAGGAGACCTCGTTACGACGGATAGATGTCCAGCAGACCGGCGCCAGCAGGTCGATCCGCACAATGTGGTACGAGAACTCGGGCTTCCAGAAGATCGCCTCCAGCACGCCTCTGGCGGCGGACGGAGTCATCATCGGGTAGCTCAGCCGCTCGGTCTTGAACTCCGGCCGAGTGAAACAGGCATAAGGAGCCTGTACTTCCACCACGAGCGGCGGGGGTGGATGGTGAGCGCGGTGGGTGGTCAAAACACCAGCTCCTGTGGGTCAGGGGAAGCGATCTCAATACCTCGCTGCGGGTGGTAGTCGCCCACCCATTCGACAAGGTCGCCGACGACGGGCACCGCGAGTCCTTCGTTCACGGCACGACGGGCCGCCCCACGGGGCAAAGTCGCCAGGTAGGGGCGGAGCGCCCGCAGTTGGGCACCTCCACCGGGATGGCCGGAGCGCAGATGGTGCAGGATTCGCGCCAACTGCTCGATGTCGCCATAGTGCACGGCCACCGGAACGGTCCACTCGTCGATCATCCGGAACAGTTCGGCCACCCTGGGGAAGTCATGGGCCTGGCGCTCCTTCTGGATCTCCTGACCGGCCTGCTCGACGTTGTGAAAGTCGAAGCGTGCTCGGTAATAGGCCTCCAGCGCATCCAGATCGTCCGGGGAACAGTGCGGGCCGAATCGATCGCGGGTGGCTTCCAGCGCCGCGCCATACAGCATTTGGACACCCTTGTTGCCATCCTCCGGGTCGAAGACGACAACCCGTCCGTAGGGTAGGCGACCGCTGCGATTGACCCGCCCTGCGGCTTGTTGCAGCGAATCCGCCGAAGCGATCGCCCGAAACCCGATGGGAAAGTCCACGTCGACACCCGCTTCGACCAATTGAGTGCTCACCACCGCGACCGGTTTCTCCGCGGCGAGCAGTTGCTTGATCTCCTGCAGCGCATTCCGGCGATGTGCGGCCGCCATCCGCGTGGACAGGTGCAATGCGGGACGGCGTTCGTCGACAAACCGATGCAGTCGGCCAGCGTCCTTGGTCGTGTTGACCACCAACAGCACCCGCTGCTCGGCTGCCGCCTCCTCAGCGATCTGTGCCAGCGTCGGCTTGGGATCCAGCCGCCACTCATAACGCACTCGATCCAGTGCCTTGTACAGCGGTTTCGGCTCCGCGATCACATCGCGAATCGACGTCGTGTGCAAGGGGCTGAGCAACTCGAAAGGCGGCTGGGTGGCCGAAGCCAGCAACACCGTGGCACCGAATCGTTCCGTCAACGTCCGCAGCGCGGACACGATCGGGATCAGCAGGTGATCTGGCAGAGCCTGCACCTCATCCAGCACAATGACCGCCCCTGCTAAACGGTGCACCCGCCGCATCGCCGCCGGCTTGTTGCTGAACAGCGACTCAAACAATCGGACCGTGGTCGTTACAGTGAACGGCGCGTCCCAGTTCTCAGCGGCCAACCGCTGCCAACGGCCCTTGGGGTCACCGCCGTCCAGGTCGATTCCGCTGTGATGTTCCAGCACGACCGGCTCTTCACCGTCACAGTCGAGCAGACGCCGGTAAACATCGGCATTCTGCTCGGTGATCGACATAAACGGCACCGCCACGATGACACGCCGCAGGCCGTGAACATGCGCGTGATGCAGTGCGAAACCGCCCGCGGCGAGCGTTTTCCCCGATCCCGTCGGCCCGGGAATCCGGTAGATCCCCCGAGGTCCTCCCGCTGCGGCGATGGCTTGCCGGTACACCTCCTGACGTAGCCCATCAATCGGAGACGACAGCCCGTCGGCGATAAGCCGTAAGCGTCCCTGTTCAAAACGATCCACCAGATGAGCGGCACTGACCGGATGCGAGGGCCGTGTGGCAGCAGCGAAATGCTCCTCGGTGTCCAGGAAATCAGCATCGACAACCGTGCTGTAGACCATACGCACCAACAGGTCCAATACGTACGGATCCTCCTGGACTGCCCCCGTCAGCCAATCAGGCAGAGCGATAGGCCCCGGTAGATGAATTTCCGGAACAATCTCCCCTACCCGCTGAATCGCCTCGGCGACCAGCGGATGATCATCTGCGAACCGTAACTCCGCCTGCAGTCGCGCCCTGCTCGGCAAGCCACCGTGATGCCCGAACACGATCGCGGCCATGATCCCCAGACTCTGCTGATCCAGCAGCCAAGCACCCGCGTGCTTGTGCGGAACCCCAACGGGACCACTACGGCTTTCCGCTCGAATCAGACCTTTCTGCCATTCGCACGAGCCTTTTCCCACGTCATGAACAAGACCACAGTGAGCGGCCAACGGGCCGGCGCCGAAGATCTCACCGAACGCACCCGCCCGCCACGCCGTACCTCGCAGATGATCGGCAAGCCCATGGCGAAGCCCATCACCATCACGCGCACTGTGCGCCCATAGACGCTCAACCATCCCACTCCTTCATGCATGGAGAAAACAGCGAGAGCCGCACTGTAGGAGACGCCACTGACATTTTCGCGAGATCGACAAACATAGTTGCCGAACAGATTTAACCTCTATCAGCTGATTCGGGTCGGCCACATGGAGGACCGACCCGACATAGCAACCGTTTTCGCAGCTCAGCCACGGTCATTATTACGACCCTCGACCCCATGATCATGCTGAGGTCGCCAGACGTCGATGACGCCGTTGGCAACCCTAGTTCAACAACCACTGCTGGGCAACAGTCATCCTTCAATGAACGTGGAATGAGCCGCTTCACAGGAGCGTAGACGGTAAGGCTCAGCTGCGCTACTCTCGGGGCGATCATCAGACGGAGGCAGCCAGTGCCAACCCATACAGGCTCCGCTTCATACACGTAAGCCTAAAAAAGACGCCTCGTCATCGGAGGAGGTGATAACACACCATGGATTGGCGCGGCCTGCTCATAAGAGAGATGGCGCGGACGGTCAGGGCTGCCCTCGAAAGCTGGCCCCAGACCGCCCGCTTCTGCCTCTTGATGGCAGTAGCGACGCTCGCGCTAGCGAGCATCGCGCTTACTGTCTACCTCATCCGACGTTAATGTCAACGCACCCGTAGTGATCATCGAGCGCGCCCTTCGAAACCTCCCAGCGTAGCGACGACTCTGCGGAACGCGTAAGGATCCCAAAATGGAAGGTGAGCCTGGGCCGTTCTTAGAACAGCCCAGGCTCACCCTGTCGAGACCTCGAAACCTCCCCGCGCTTGCCCTCTCACCCCCGGAAGTGGCCTTCACTTCTACATTCCGCCGACGACCCCTGGCCATGCGTGTGCGATCCTCGGTCGCTCCGAGGGGCCCCCGCAGCTCGACGATCTCACCGAGCAGTTCCTCAATGTTGCGATCCTCGGCCGCCCGGGAGGGCGACCGCCACACCCCGGCGAGCGCTGCGGCGCCCTCCTTGGAGGTGAGGTTGCGATCCTCGGCCGCCCGGGAGGGCGACCGCCACCCATGTTCAGGCCTGAGCCCGAAGCCGCGCCCTCGTCGTTGCGATCCTCGGCCGCCCGGGAGGGCGACCGCCACCTGGTGTTTACCAGATGTACCAGGAAGAGGGGAGTGGGTTGCGATCCTCGGCCGCCCGGGAGGGCGACCGCCACCTTGACCGTCTGGTTCACCAGTTCGTCCCGGTGGACCAGTTGCGATCCTCGGCCGCCCGGGAGGGCGACCGCCACGTCGCGCTTGCGGTGGGGTGCCGGTACGGCTGGGCGTTGCGATCCTCGGCCGCCCGGGAGGGCGACCGCCACCAGGGAGGTGGGAGGCGGAGTGCGGTGCCATGGGGTGTTGCGATCCTCGGCCGCCCGGGAGGGCGACCGCCACCCCTGCTAGAGGCCCGGCGACTCGCACGCCGCGAGATGTTGCGATCCTCGGCCGCCCGGGAGGGCGACCGCCACCAGCGTCTCGGTCACCTACACCACCTCCGCGTCGGCGTTGCGATCCTCGGCCGCCCGGGAGGGCGACCGCCACGACCAAGGAGACGCTCACCGATGACTGACACCCCGAAGTTGCGATCCTCGGCCGCCCGGGAGGGCGACCGCCACTCCAATGGACGCCCCACAGCACCCCCGCCCGCCACGTTGCGATCCTCGGCCGCCCGGGAGGGCGACCGCCACGGCGTTTGAGCAGGCATTATGCCTTCACGACACCGACTATCGAGACATCCCAATCTACTTTTCACGGGACATACGTCACGATATCTCCCTGGGAAGGACTCGCGTGTCGCGTGAGCACTCCAGATTCCGCAGCAGGGGTCAACCAACTACGTCCAGGCGAAATCCTCAGGTAACGCGTAGAAGAGCGCCTATTCCGCTCACCCAAATCTTCTCGGCCTCGGTGAACGAGCCAGTGCGTAGCTGAAGACCTGACGCATTTTACGGAGGCTACGCCGCTGTCCTCTTCTCGGATTCACGGAGGTCGCCTCGTTAAGACGATCCTCGTCCTTCAAGCCCATGACGAACGATGATGGGGTGTTTCCCGGACTGGACCTTGGGGGGCCGTAATTTCGGGTCTGGAGTTTTCGGTTAGTCGAACTTTCCGGACTTCAGGCTGCCGATGAAAGACTCCCAGGCGTCCGGGGAGAGGAGGAGAGCGGGGCCGGTGGGGTTCTTGCTGTCGCGGACGGCGACGACTCCGGGGAGGTTGCCGGCGACCTCGACGCAGTTTCCGCCGCTGTCGCCGCTGCGGGAGCTCTTCTTCCACGCGGCCTGGGAGAGGTCCACCCCGATCAGCTCTTTCTCTGCCACTGGTCCCTCACTTCCTTAATCATCTCTAGCGACTGCCCGGGACGGTACGCTTCCGTTCGGATCCTGTCATATCTACCCCAAATGACAGTCACCAGTTCATGCTCCGCCGACACTTCGCCCGCACCCGCCGACTCTACGGAGACGGTGGTCGGCGCGTCCGGCAGTTCCGCGAGAACGAACCCGGACATCAGACCCGCCGTACACGGCGAGTCGTGGGGAACGAGCTGAATCGTCACGTTCTGGCGCTCGGCGACGGCCACGAGGTGGTCGAGTTGCTCGACCATGACCTCCCGGCCGCCGATGGGACGGCGGATCACCCACTCGTCCAGCAGCGCCCACAGGACCGGCGGGCTGTCCCTCTTGAAAATCAGCTGGCGCCGCATGCGAGCGCTGATCTGCTCCTCGACCTGCTGCTCTGAGGTGGCCAGGCCCCCCTGGAAGACGAGCCGCGCATAGCTCGTGGTCTGCAGCAGGCCGGGGACCAGCAGTGGATCCCAGCTGCGCAGTATGCGCGCCCGGGGCTCGATCTCGTCCGACCACCTGAGGAACCAGCGTGGTCCGGAGGGGGAGGTGATGTTCCGGCAGAGACGGGCGAAGAGGTCGTCCGTCTTGAAGATCTCGTCGCACCGCGCGGCCAGCTCGGGCCTGGGTGTCCGGTTGCCTATCTCGATGTGTCCCACGAGTGACGACGAGACACCCAGGTGCGCGCCGAGCCGCGCCTGTGACAGGCCCGCCTCCCTGCGGGCCCGCCCCAGCTCGCGACCGAAGCGCTGAATCGGCGTCAAACGCGGATCTAGATCGTTAGCCATATCCACCCCTTAAGTGTGCGCATAGGGCGCGACGGTTTCTGTCGACGAATCGGCGACTAACAGATACATCATGCGGAGGTTTCTGTCAGCGGAATGTCCGCAGATTCCTCCTGCAATCTCCCCATCGACCTGGGCACCCTGTAGGCCCAAAAGTTTTCTTCGGGCGACTTATGACAAAAAAGCGATAATTTGCCCGAGATGGTGGGGTCGACATGACAGGCAAAACGCGAATGCACACGCCGCACGAGGAACAGCTCATTCATCTGGTGCGGCTGGGATGGGATCTGCGTTCTCGCGGGGTGGCCACCTCGCTGGTCGTTCCCGCCGTCGGGCCGCCGGTCATGGAGATCATGTCCACCTCCGGGGTACGGGTCCGCGTTCGGGTCGTCCAGCGGGCATGGGGCTGGGTCTTCATCTGGCGGCCGTGGTGGTCCCGGCTGTGGAGACGGGACAAGTGGGTATGGGCGTTCGACGAGCACGCCGCAGACATGATCATGGCGGCGGTGACCGCATGACGACCCGGGAGCGAGGTGACCGCGTGGCGACACAGGAACGAGGTGTCCATGTGGCGACACAGGAGCGGGATGACCACGTAGCAGCACAGGAGCGAGGCGACCATGTGGCGATACGGGAACCGAGGGCGGCCCTGTGTCCCGGCTCATACCGGGTGAGGAGCGGGCGACCGGCCCAGGGGGTCGAACGACGGATTCGGCTGCACACCCTCCACCAGCGAGACTTTCCCGGCCTCCCGCGGTCGGCCGGGACGGTGCGGGGCTGGACGGCGGAACTGCTGGCCGACCAGGTGGCAGCCGAGACGCTGGAGACGGTCACACTGCTGGTGAGCGAACTGGTCGCCAACGCCGTCGTCCACAGCGACTCCTCCCTGCCGGGCGGCACGCTGACCGTCTGCCTGGGCATCGGAGACGACGTCCTGCACGTGGAGGTCATCGACGACGGCTCGGCGACCAGCGTGCCCACCATGCGCACAACCGACGACGACAGTGACAGCGGCCGGGGCCTGAGCTGGGTGGACCTCCTGGCCGACGCCTGGGGCACCGATCAGGACGACGAGGCCGGCAACGCCGTCTGGTTCCAGATCACCTCGACCGGACGGAACACCCCAGCCAAGCAGAACACCTCGGCCGGGCGGACGCCCCTGACGGCCGTGCCGGACGCGGGCCGGCGCGACCTGGCGGAGTGAGGATGCTCAGCCCCGGTGACCCGGTGGGGATCGTCTCACGAGGCAGGGCCACCGAAATCCGGGGCCGAGACAGACCAGCCACCAGAGAGCAGGCGGTTGTCAGACCGCGTTAACGTCCCTGGCAGAGCGAGCGAACGTCCATGACCACCTGGCCTGCGGCCTGAACTACCGGGTACCTATGCGGGAGCCAGTTCGGATTTCACGGCTTCCAGGCCGGCGAGCTTGGCCAAGATACGTTGGTTTGGATCTGGCACTTTCACAGCATTAACGATCACCTGGGTGATGAAGCCCTCAACAGTTGAGAGCAACCCGTCGGCAACCTCACTGCGCGTCCAGTTGTCGATTCGATCTTCCCTGGCCAGGGCCAGCACAGCTTCCCGGCCAAGGAACTTGGCCTCAACGAAACTGTTCAGCTCATCGAGAGACTCGAATGCGATGTCTGCCACCTCGCCGGCGTCTGAGCGATCGAGACAGACGTAAGCCCAGGCGGAGAGCCCCTGGGAGCTCTCCAGAACCTGGGTAAACAGGACAAAATCACCGTTCACACGGAAGGTACCCGTCAACGGGATCTCATACTCATGCCAGACATCAAGATCGGCCACTCCCGGCCTCGGCCGCCAAGGAGGACAGCCCCGCTTGATGAGCGAGTCTAGATTCATCCGTTTCACCTCCCGTCTACCTAGTACCCATTGAAGCACCGAACAAAGCGCTTCGACACAGTTGGGGGCCAGGGAATATCCTGGCGGTTGGTCGGATCGTCGTCCGGCCAAACGATCGAGACATGCTGCGAAGCGGTCCCGCAGCGGCCAAGCAGGCGTCCCGGCGTGTGGACAACGGCAAATCCCTCCGCACGGAGCCTACCTGCCGATGTGTAGCGTACAGCAGCGGCCTCAAGTGCTCTAGCGGTTATCACACGTCTTCGATAGCGACTGACCTCCTCAGCCGTAAGCTCGCCGGTAAGCAGGGAAACCTCCCGCTCCTTGTCATACCTGGGAGCTTCCAGGAACCTGTCCACATTGAAGGTGTGATGGGTGAGTACTGTCTCATCTGGCAGGCAAAGCCAAGGGGTGGAGGTTGCCCTGCAAGCTTGCTTTCGCACATAGGTTGAGTCAGGCTCCGGCATAGAAGTTAAGAATATAGCCGCGACTCCATAGCGTCAGCGAATCGCTCCATATTCGCCGAATAAACCCCAATCACTCGGCACAGCGATACCCCCTCGCACACGACAACCAACACCGTTAATGAATTATTACAAATTCACCTATTTCGATATCTTAAATCCCATTATTCTCCTCAATGGCGTCCTGGCGCCGCATTTATCCGGATGAGCAGGGTTTCGGACCTCTTTACTGGATCCGCCCCGTCAGCCAGGCGCCGGGGTCCACACTGTTGGGTACAGCCATCGCTCTCTTCTCCTTCGATCTTGGTTCCACAACCTGAAGGATCACGCGACGGCCGTCCTCGTTTCACGACGCCACGCCTGTTACCAGCGAAAACTCGCGCACCACCTCCGTGGACGCAACCCTGGCCTTGAGAGCATCCACACACCCTGTGGTCGCGGTCGGGACCACCGCGGTCAATCCAAGTCGTGGACAGACCGACCGCACTCCCTGTTCCGCCTCCGTCCCTGTCTCGCGAGACAGGGACGGAACAGGGCCGCCTCGAAGATCGCCCAAAAGCGTGAGAAGACAAGGAACACCCTCGGTCGGAGCGGGGTCTTCCCACTTCGGGCCCTACTTCAGGAGCTGGCGGGCCATGACCATGCGCTGGATCTGGTTGGTGCCCTCGTAGATCTGGGTGATCTTGGCGTCGCGCATCATGCGTTCGACCGGGTAGTCGCGGGTGTAGCCGTAGCCGCCGAGGAGCTGGACGGCGTCGGTGGTGATCTCCATGGCGGCGTCGGAGGCGGCGCACTTGGCGGCGCTGGAGAAGAACGTGAGATCCTTCTGCGGCCGACCGTGCATCGCCAGCTCCGACTTGGCCGCGGCGGCGTAGGTGAGCTGGCGGGCGGCCTCCAGCTTCATCGCCATGTCGGCGATCATGAACTGGACGCCCTGGAACTCGGCGACGGCCTTGCCGAACTGCTTGCGCTCCTTGACGTAGCCCACCGCGTAGTCGAGCGCGCCCTGGGCGATGCCGAGCGCCTGGGCGGCGATGGTGACGCGGGTGTGGTCCAGGGTGGCCAAGGCGATCTTGAAGCCGGTGCCCGGCTCGCCGATCATCCTCCAGGCCGGGACGCGCACGTTCTCGAAGATGACCTGGCGGGTCGGCGAGCCCTTGATTCCGAGCTTGCGCTCCTTGGCCCCGAAGCTGACGCCCTCGTCGCCCTTCTCGACGACGAACGCGGAGATGCCCTTGGCCCCCACGCCGGGCTCGGTCACGGCCATCACCGTGTAGTACTCCGAGACCCCGGCGTTGGTGATCCACATCTTGGCGCCGTTGAGCACGTAGTGGTCGCCGTCGGCCACGGCGCGGGTCTTCATCGCGGCGGCGTCGCTGCCCGCCTCCGCCTCGGACAGGGCGTAGGAGAACATCCCCTCGCCCCGCGCGACCGGCGGGAGATAGCGCCGCTTGAGCTCCTCAGAGCCCGCCAGCAGCAGGGGGACGGTGCCGAGCTTGTTGACCGCCGGGATCAGCGAGGACGACGCGCAGGCCCGCGCCACCTCCTCGATGACGATGACGGCCGCGAGCGCGTCGGCTCCGGCCCCGCCATACTCCTCGGGGACGTGTACGGCGTGCAGGTCGGCCGCGACGAGCGCCTTGTAGACGTCCCAGGGAAACTCGCCCGTCTCGTCCGCCTCGGCGGCACGAGGGGCGATCTTCTCGTCGGCAAGGGCACGGACGGTCTCCCGGAGCATCTGGTGCTCCTCGGGCAGCGCGTAGAGAGGAAAGCTCATAGGAAAATAGTAGGACGTCCAACCAAATGTGGACCGCTCCACCGCTGTGATCTCCATCGCCACCTGTTTGTGCAGGTGGCGACAGAGTACGCAGCCGGGGATGCCGATACCCTGACGACACACAATCGGGCAGAACCGAAAGGAACACCAGTGGCCTACCGCCTGACAATGGTGGGAACCGGATACCTGGGCGCGACAACGTCGGCATGCATGGCGGAGTTGGGCTTCGAGGTCCTTGGCGTCGATGTGGACACGGAGAAGGTCGCCCGCCTACAAGCCGGGGATCTGCCCATCTACGAGCCGGGCCTGGAGGAGATTCTCCAGCGTAACCTCGCCAACGGGCGACTGCGCTTCACCACCTCCTACGAGGAGGCGGCCGCATTCGGCGACGTGCACTTCCTGTGCCTGGGCACCCCGCAGAAACCCGGCGAGTACGGGGCCGACGTCTCCTATCTGGACAGCGCGATCGAATCACTGGCCCCCCATCTGAAACGGGAGTGCCTGATCCTCGGCAAGTCCACCGTGCCGGTGGGCACCGCTCGGAGGCTGGCCGACAAGCTGGTACGGCTGGCACCCATCGGCACCGGGGCGGAGCTGGCCTGGAACCCCGAGTTCCTGCGCGAGGGCTTCGCCGTGAAGGACACCCTGCATCCCGACCGGATCGTGCTGGGGGTGGCCTCCGACCGGGCCGAGAAGGTCATGCGCGAGGTGTACGCCTCCATGCTGGAACGGGGCACCCCGCTGGTGGTCACCGACTATCCGACGGCCGAGCTGGTCAAGGTCGCCGCCAACGCCTTCCTCGCCACCAAGATCTCCTTCATCAACGCGATGGCCGAGGTCTGCGAGGCCTCCCACGCCGACGTCAAACAGCTGTCGCTGGCGCTCTCCTTCGACGACCGGATCGGCGGGAAGTTCCTCAACCCGGGGCTGGGCTTCGGCGGCGGCTGCCTGCCCAAGGACATCCGGGCGTTCATGGCCCGAGCCGGTGAGCTGGGCGCCGACCAGGCGCTGACGTTCCTGCGCGAGGTGGACGCGATCAACATGCGCCGCCGGGCCCGCATGGTGGACCTGGCCCGCGAGCTGGCCGGCGGCTCCTTCCACGGATGCACGGTCGCCGTTCTCGGCGCCGCCTTCAAGCCCAACTCCGACGACATCCGCGATTCCCCCGCCCTCGACGTCGCCGTCAAGATCGGCGAGCAGGGGGGCCGGGTCACCGTCTACGATCCCGTCGCCCAGGAGAACGCCCGCCGCGCCCATCCGGAGCTCTCCTACGGCACCTCCGCCCTGGACGCCGCTCGCGACGCCCACGTTGTGCTGCTGCTGACCGAGTGGCAGGAGTTCATCGACCTCGACCCCGAAACGCTCGGCGCCGTCGTCACCACCCGCAAGATCGTCGACGGCCGCAACGCCCTCGACGCCGAGATCTGGCGTGCCGCGGGCTGGCACTACCGCGCCCTCGGCCGCCCCTGACCGACAGCGCCTCCCCCTGACCGGCGGAGCCTCCCCAGGCCGGCGAATCTCCCCAGGCCGGCGGAATCTCCCCAGACGGCCGACGGAGTTTGACGATCGACGGAGCCTCGGGCACGCCGCCCCGTGACACGCCTTCCACGACGGTCACGGGGAGGCGTTCCGGCGTGGTGGCGGGCCCCGCCGGACGGCGTCGCCGGCGGCGCTCGGAGAGGACGTCAGTCGAACTCGCCGAGCTTCACGCCGCCGACGAAGGCGTCCCACTCCGAGCGGGTGAAGAACAGCTTCGGCCCCTCGGGGTTCTTGGAGTCGCGCAGCACGTACAGGGAGCCGAGTCCGGCCTTGTGCCCGGCGCCGATGGCCTCCACCACGGCCACCTCGACACAGTTGCCGCCGTTGTCGCTGCTCAGGGCGGCTTTGCGCCAGACGGCCCTGCTCAGGTCTGTGTCCATGTCTCCATCACCTTCGTCATGAGGTCGATGCTCGCCCTCGGGGGGAGGGCCTCCGTGCGGAGCTCTTCGTAGCGCATGCAGACCTCCGCCACGTCACGTGGATGGTCCGTGACATGCCCTTCGGCGGCACAGTCCGCATAAACAGTATCCGCGCTGCCATCGACACTCGCTATGACGAACGCCCCACTCAGACCGGCCGTGACGGTGACGTCCCCGGGCACGATCTGGACCGAGACGTAGCGGTTCTCCATCGCCGCCACCACGGCCGCGATCTGGCCGCGCATGATCTCCGGGCTGCCGATCCGCCGGTAGAGCACGCTCTCGTCGATCACCACCCAGAGCAGGGGCGGGTGAGCGCCGTGCAGCAGGCTCTGCCGCTCGATCCGCCCGGTCACCAGCTCCTCGACCCGTTCCTCGGCCGCGGCTCGCCGTCCCCTCAGGAGCGCGCGGGCGTAGTCGGGGGTCTGCAGCAGGCCGGGGAAGACCAGGGGCTCCCAGTTCCTGAGGGTGTGCGCCTCGCGCTCGACCTCCACCCACGGCCGGAACCACGGAGGGTAGGCCGCGTGGCTGAGCAGCGGCCAGACCCGCATGAGCGTCCCGCCGGTGTTCAGCATCCGGTCGCACCGTTCGGTGAAGTCACGTGACGGGTTGCGTCTGGCGGTCTCCACCATGCCGACCAGAGCCGTGGAGTAGGAGACCGCCTCGGCGAGCTGCTCCTGCGTCCAGCCTGCCTGGTCGCGCAGGCGGCGCAGCTCCGCGGCGAAGAACGCGAGGGGACTTGACCTGCTGTCGAGCTCACGCGAGGGGGGCATCACGAACTCCTGTCTCACGTCGGAATCACGCCGTGGCCGTTCACGATCACAGCCGCGGTTTTCGCAACGACTTAATCACGCACGGTAATGTCACGCCGCGCCCTTGGGAAGCGCATCCCCCAAAAGACGTCAAGATCGGCCCCGCTAAATCCGACGATCCCCACCGCTCGACCACGAATCAGCCCACGTCACCGCCGACTTTGCCCTCAGCGAGACGACGACACCGCGCCAGAGAACAGACCGGCGAGGAGAACGACATGTTTTTCACCTATCACGGAGCGTGACATCTCGTCTGGGCGATACCAGCTCGACACCGCCCCTCCGGGCGACTCCCACCACTTCCTTCCGAATCCGCCCCTTGTTCCCGTCATGTCACGTAGCAGAACCAGGGTGATGTCGAACCCATAACGGGATCTTGTCGACATACGGACATCAACGGAGATTGCGGATGTTTCCCTCTGTCTGGAGGCTCCGCGTGCCACCGCTCCGAGCAGTCCTCATCACCATGGCCGTCGTCGCACTGGGCACCACCCCGGCCCACGCGACCGCCGCCCCCTCCATCACCGTCGAACGGGGACGGACCCAACCGGTCTTCTCCTACACCGACGCCGTCCGCGAGCACGTCTACGTCGAGTCGAGCGTCGACAGCGACTCCGACGGGAGACCCGACCGGGTCCGCGTCGACATCATCCGGCCCAGGGAGTCGGGCCCCGGGCTCCGAGTCCCGGTGATCGTCGACGAGAGCCCGTACTATGACAACTCCGGCCGGGGCAACGAGGCCGAACGCAAGGTCTACGACTCCGCCGGAAACGCGGTGAAGTTCCCGCTGTTCTACGACAACTACTTCGTGCCACGCGGTTACGCCGTCCTCAACGTCGACATGATCGGCACCACCAAGTCCGACGGCTGCCCCGACGGCGGCGGGCGGGCCGACGTGCTGGGCGGCAAGGCCGTCGTCGACTGGCTGAACGGCCGCGCCACCGCCTACCGCGCCGACGGCACCCCGGCGGTGGCCGACTGGACCACCGGCAAGACCGCGATGATCGGCAAGTCCTACGACGGGACGCTGGCCAACGCCGTCGCGGCCACCGGCGTCGAGGGGCTGGAGACGATCGTCCCCATCTCGGCGATCAGCTCCTGGTACAGGTACCAGCGCTCCAACGGCGTGATCTACAACTACGACTACATGTCATGGCTGGCGAAGTACGTGGACACCGACCCGGCGGCCAAGTGCGCCGCCGTACGGGCGGGCATGGACGCCGAGGACGGTGACGACACCGGCGACTACAACGCCTTCTGGGCCGGTCGCGACTATCTCACCGGCACCCTGGCCAACGCCTCCAGGGTGCGTGCCGCCGTCTTCGCCGTGCACACGGTCAACGACCTCAACGTCAAGCCGGACAACTTCTCCACCTGGTGGCGGGCTCTGGCCGACAGGAACGTGCCCCGCAAGATCTGGGTCGGGCAGTACCAGCACGTGGACCCCTTCGACTTCGAGGGGCGCCGCGACCTCTGGGTCGACACGCTGCACCGCTGGTTCGACCGCTGGCTGCTCGGCGTGGAGAACGACGTCATGCGGGAGCCCCGCGCCGACGTGCAGACCGCCCCCGATCACTGGATCACCCAGCGCGACTGGCCGGCACCGCTCACCCCGAAGGTCCCCCTGCACCCCTCGGCCGACGGCTCACTCGGCCTCGCCCCGGCCGGGAGGGGGGAGACGGCCGTGTTCACCGACGTCCGCCAGTCCGAGGAGGCGATGGTGGCCGACGTCGGTACGGCCGGGCCGGGGAGGGTGGCCTTCACCACCGGCGCCCTGCCGCTGAACCTGCGCCTGTCCGGCACGCCCGTGGTGGACCTGCGCGTGGCGCTCGACCGGCCCACCTCGAACCTGACCGCGCTCCTCGTCGACTTCGGTGCCGACACCCGGGTCGACTGGCGGCGAGGCCAGGGCATCAGCACGCTCGCCGAGGAGAGCTGCCACGGCGAGAGTACGGCCTCCGACGACGCCTGCTACCGCAAAGTCGTCACCAACCTGGCCACCCGCCCGCTGGAGATCGTCTCCCGCGGCTGGATCGACGTGCGGAACCGCGAGTCGCTCAGCGAGCCCTCATCGCTGCCTCCGGGAACGTACGGCAGGGTCAGGTGGGAGACCCTGCCGCAGGACTACGTCTTCAAGAAGGGGCACCGGCTGGCCCTGGTGATCGCCGGCACCGACTCGACCTACAGCGACGAGGCCGCCACCGGCGCGAACGTCACCCTCGACCTGGCCGGAAGCACGGTACTGCTCCCGCTGGCGGGCGGCGCCCTCGGCAGCGGCGACCTGCCGAAGGACAAGAGCAGGTGGTACGGCCCGCGGCGACTGAACCTGCCGCCCCCGGAGAACCGGTTCTTCTGACCTTCCGCCCCACCTCCTCCTCCGGGGCGGCGGGTGAGCCGTCCTATGCCGCCCCGGTGAGATCAAGACGCCAGTCGTTGCACCGCATCGTGGTGCCCGGCGGATATTCGAAGTCGCATTCGGCGACGAGAACGAAGCCGAGCCTCCGGCAGATGGCGTTCGAGGCGGGGTTTCCGACGGAGGGAAACGCGTGAACGTATCGGTGTCTCCCCTCCGCCGCGGCACTCGCGACGGCGGCCTCACCGGCCGCCGTCGCGATGCCCCTGCCCTGAAACCCCGGCAGGATGCCCCAGCCCGTTTCATACACGGTCTCGTCGTGCCAGACGCGTTCCCAATATCCAATGCTGCCGACCGTTTCAAGCCCGGGAAGCAGGAGGACGGCGAACATCCGGGCAGCCCTCCCCTCGCCGCTCTCGACATATCTCCGGTGCCGGGCGAGGAGCCGCTCCTCGCTCTCCGGCCCTCCGAGATGCGTCATCATCTCCGGGACGTTCAGGCGGCGCAGCAGGTCGAAGTGGGGGTCTCCCCAGGGCTCAAGCCGTACCCCAGGGGTGTTCGCGCGCTCTGTCATCCGTCTCACTCCCGCCTCCGGCCAATCACCTTCGGGAACGCGCCGAGTCTGCCATGCGCCACCGACAATCGACTTCCCCGAATCGAGGGCGGGCCCGTCGAGGAGCCGGCGAACGCGGACTTCGCCTGGTGTGAGGGAGGAGGGAGAGGCCCGGCCGGGGCGGTCGGCGTCCTGGGCAGGGCCGTCCCGGTCAGTTGTCGAACTCGCCGAGTTTCACGCCGCCCACGAAGGCGTCCCACTCCGAGCGGGTGAAGAACAGCTTCGGCCCGTCGGGGTTTCTGGAGTCGCGCAGCACATAGAGGGAGCCGAGCCCGGCCTTGTGCCCCGCGTCCGGAGCGTCCGGGGCCTCCACCACGGCCACCTCGACACAGTTGCCGCCGCTGTCGTCGCCCAGGGACGCCTTGCGCCAGACGGCCTTGCTCAGATCTGCTTCCACGTCGTCATCACCTTCGCCATGAGATCGACGGTCGTCCGCACGGACAGGACCTCCGGGCGGATCGCTCCGTAACGCTTGCACGCCGCCGTCACGCCACAGGGACGGTCCGTGGTGCACCCTCCGATGACGGACTCCAGGAACACAGTATCGGGACCACCTCCGGCGGCCGCAACGACGGGGCGCCATGCGAGGCGGCCGGCACCTCCCGGGGAGTGACGGCCCCTCAGGAGAGTGACGGGGGTTGCGACGGAGTCCTCAGAGGGCGATGGGCGGCCCGGGAGGGCGCTGGAGACGGACTCAGGGGGGATGTGGGCGGGCTCAGAAGGTGATGGAGGCGGGCTCCGGAGGGTGGGGACGGCTCAGCCGGCGAGGCCGGCGGCCTCCGCCCGGAGCTTGGCCCCCTTGGCGTGGGCCTGCTCCTTCAGGGACACCTGGAAACGCTCCATCTTGGCCCTCAGGTCCTCGTCGGACGCGGCGAGGATCCGGACGGCCAGCAGGCCGGCGTTGCGGGCGCCGCCGACCGCGACGGTCGCGACCGGGACACCCGCGGGCATCTGGACGATCGAGAGCAGGGAGTCCATGCCGTCGAGATACTTCAGCGGCACCGGGACGCCGATCACCGGCAGGGGGGTCACCGAGGCGAGCATGCCGGGCAGGTGGGCGGCTCCCCCGGCCCCCGCGATGATCACTTTCAGGCCGCGCCCGGCCGCCTGCGCGCCGTAGGCGATCATCTCCTCGGGCATGCGGTGCGCGGAGACCACATCGGCCTCGAAGGCCACCCCGAACTCGGCCAGCGCCTCGGCCGCGAGCCGCATCACCGGCCAGTCGGAGTCGCTGCCCATGACGATGCCGACGGTGGTCATTCGCTCTCCTCGCGGTCTGCGGCCCACGGGCCGCGTTCACAGTGCTGCCGGGCTCTCAGCCGCCGGGCTCTCACGGGTGGACGCCCCCGGAGCCGCCCTTGGGGACGCTCACGTGTAGACGCCGTCGGAGAGGTAGGCGGCGGCGTGCCTGGCCCGGGCCCGGACCTCGTCCAGGTCGGTGCCGAGGGCGGTGACGTGGCCGATCTTACGGCCGGGCCGCACCTCCTTGCCGTAGAAGTGGACCTTGATCCCGGGGTCGTGGGCCATCACGTGCTCGTAACGGGAGAAGATGTCCTCCTCGTCGCCGCCCAGGAGGTTGGCCATCACCACGACGGGGGCCGACGGGGCGGGCGAGCCGAGGGGGAGGTCGAGCACGGCGCGCAGATGCTGCTCGAACTGGGAGGTGCGGGCGCCGTCGATGGTCCAGTGGCCGCTGTTGTGCGGGCGCATGGCCAGCTCGTTCACCATGAGCCCGGAGGCGGTGGCGAACATCTCCACGGCCAGCAGCCCGGTGACGCCCAGCTCGTGGGCGATCCGCAGGGCGATCCGCTGCGCCACCGCGGCCTGCTCGGGGTCGAGGCCGGGCGCGGGGGCGAGCACCTCGACGCAGATCCCGTCGCGCTGGACGGTCTCCACGACCGGATAGCTGACGCCCTGCCCGTGGGGCGACCTGGCGACCAGGACGGCCAGCTCACGCTCGAACGGCACGAACGCCTCGGCCATCAGCTGCACCCCGGTGGCCAGCACCTCGGCGGCCTCCCCGGCGGACCGGCAGACCCAGACGCCGCGCCCGTCGTAGCCGCCGCGCACGGCCTTGAGCACGACCGGCCAGCCGTTCTCCCCGGCGAACTCCTCGACGTCGGCCACCTCGGTGATCCGCCGCCACGGCGGGCAGGGGGCCCCGATCGCGGTCAGCCGCTCGCGCATCACGGCCTTGTCCTGGGCGTGCACCAGCGCGTCGGCCCCGGGGTGTACGGCGTAGCCGTCCCCGGCCAGCGCGTGGATGTGCTCGGTGAGCACGTGTTCGTGGTCGAAGGTGAGCGCGTCGCACCCCTTGGCGAAGTCGCGCAGGTCCGACAGGTCCCGGTAGTCGCCCAGCCGGACGTCGGCGACCACCCGGGCCGCGCTCTCGTCCGGGGAGTTGGCCAGCACCCGCAGCTCCACCCCGAGGGCGATCGCCGCCTGCTGGGTCATCCGGGCCAGCTGACCGGCTCCGATCATGCCGACGACGGGTCCGATGGGGCTGGAGGAGGAGGTGCTGTTCACGACGGTTGAGTTTACCGGCCCCCCGTACGGCGCCGACCGGCGGGCGAGGCCGGAGGAGATCTGGAGGGTGAGGTCGCTGGGAGGCGGGCGGAGCCGGCGGCGGGGTGGAATGCGAGATTCCTGGGAGGCGGGGACGGAAAGGTGAGATTCCTGGGAATCCGGTGGGCCGGGGGACTCCCGGGAATCCCCTGAAAAGGAGTAGCCTCAACCACCCGGATACACCGTCAGCATCAGACATTTCCGTAAATATCGCCAGCTGACGGGTATGCACAACATCTGGTCAACCCCCGCCCGGAACGGGCGGGTGGACCGGTAGCCTGGCAGAACAGTGCCCGAGGTCCCCCGAGTGGCGGATCGACAACCGACATCGACAACCGGCGTCGACGGCCGACGTCGACAGCCGCCCCCGGAAAGGACCGTGCAGGAGACGTGCAGTTTCTGCGACGCGCCTACCAGCAGCTCGCCGACCTGATCCACGAGCTGTCGAAGTTCGGGGTCGTCGGGGGGATCGCCTTCGTCATCGACACCGGCGGCTTCAACCTCCTCCACTACGGCCTGCACTGGGGCCCGCTGATCTCCAAGGTCGTCGCCACGGTGGTCGCGGCCACGTTCTCCTATCTGGGCAACCGCTACTGGACCTTCGGGCACCGCGAGCAGAGCGGGTTCGCCCGGGAGTACTTCCTGTTCTTCCTGCTCAACGGGATCGCGCTGCTGTTCGGGCTGCTCTGCATCGGCTTCACCAGCTACACCCTGGGGCTGACCGACCCGCTGAGCACCAACATCGCCAACCTGGTCGGCATCGGTCTGGGAACGCTCTTCCGCTTCTGGTCCTACAAGAAGTGGGTCTTCCTGGCGGCCACCGAGGACGTGCCGAGGGAGCTCCCCGGCGAGGTCACGCGGGCCCGCTGACCACCCGGTTCCTGCCGGTGTCGCCGACCTGCCGCAGGAAGAACGCGAAGGCCGCCGGGCGGGGCCGTACCAGCTCCAGCCGTCCGCCGTCGGCGGCGGCCAGGGCACGTGCCAGGGTCAGCCCCAGGCCGGTGCCGCCCGCCCCGCTCACGTTCCGCTCGAAGATCCGGTTGGCCAGCTCGTCGGAGACGCCCTGGCCCTCGTCCGTGACCTCGATCACGATGGATCTGTCCTTGTCGCTGGTGGTCACCTTGACGGTGCCGCCTCCGTGCTCCAGCGAGTTCTCCAGCAGGGTGGAGATCACCTGGCTGACGCCGCCGCTGGTGCCCAGCGCCTGAAGGCCGCGCGTGCCGGAGAGCTGCAGCCGCCGTCCCACCCGGCGGAACGCCGGCCCCCACTCGATGAACTGCTGGTCCAGCAGGTCGTCGAGGTCGACCACGTCGGTCTGGGAGTGCCGCTGGCGCCTGGCCGCGGCCAGCAGCTCGTCGATCACCGCGGTGAGCCGCTCGGCCTGCACGATGGCGGCCTCGCCCTCCTCCTTGACGATCCCGGGCTCGTGCGCGGCCGCCACGATCTCCTCAAGACGCATGGTCAGGCCGGTGAGCGGGGTCCGCAGCTGGTGCGAGGCGTCGGTGGCGAACTCCCGCTCCCTGGCCAGCAGGTCAGAGATGCGGGTCGCGCTGCGGTCCAGCACCTCGGCCACCCGGTCGAGCTCCTGGATGCCGTAGCGGTGCTTGCTCGGTCTGGCGTCACCGGAGCCGAGCCGCTCAGCGATCATCGCCAGGTCGCTGAGCGGGAGCGTCAGGCGGCGTGACTGCACGATGGCGAGCCCCACCGCCACCGCGAGCGCCGCCGCGGCGAGCGCCAGGATGAGCAGGAGCCATGCCCTGACCTCCCGCTCCACCTGGGTCTTGTCCCGGCTGACCGCGACGTACACGCCGTTCTCCGACTGGGCGTCCTCGGTCATCTTGCGACTCTCGGGGGGCTCGGTGCCCACCATCGTCACCTGGGGAGGAGTTCCCTTCGCATAGATCTGGATGTATCGGTCGGGATATTTACGTTTCAGCTGCTCCGGATCAACGGGCTGATCCTGAATCCGGGCATACTCCACCTCCCCCAGCAGGCCCTTGGCCTGGGAGGAGAGCTCCTGAGTCGCCTCTTCCTCGATCAGCCGGTTGACCGCCACGCCCAGGGGGATGCCCAGCAGCAGCACCCCGATGACCGCGACGAGCAGGGTCGAGGAGAGCAGGCGGCGGCGCATCCCCTACTCTCGTTCGAACCGGAAGCCGACCCCTCGTACCGTGGTGATGTATCGCGGCTTGGCGGCGTCGTCGCCCAGTTTGCGGCGGAGCCAGGAGATGTGCATGTCCAGCGTCTTGGTGGAGCCCCACCAGTTGGTGTCCCACACCTCGCGCATGATCTGCTCTCGGGTGACCACCTTTCCGGCGTCACGGACCAGGACCCGCAGCAGGTCGAACTCCTTGGTCGTCAGGTGCAGCTCCTTGTCGCCCATCCAGGCGCGACGGGAGTCCGCGTCGATGCGCACGCCCTGCACCACGGGTGTCTCGGACGTGCCGCGCCGTAGCAGCGCGCGCACCCGGGCCAGAAGCTCGGCCAGCCGGAACGGCTTGGTGACGTAGTCGTCGGCCCCGGCGTCGAGGCCGACGACGGTGTCCACCTCGTCGACGCGGGCGGTGAGTATGAGCACAGGCGTGCCGTGCCCTTCGGCACGTATGCGCCTGGCAACCTCCAGGCCATCCATCTCTGGCAGGCCCAGGTCAAGAACGATCAAGTCGATGCCACCCGACAGCGCCCGTTCCAGGGCCTGCGGGCCGTCGGGGCTCACCTCAACTTGATAACCCTCGCGGCGCAGTGCACGCGCCAGTGGTTCGGAGATCGAGGTGTCATCCTCGGCGAGAAGTACACAGGTCATGTTGCGATCGTAGGACCTTAAGGGATCGTTTCCCGGGTACAGCGCGCGGTTTGACTCGTCATTGACCTATCCATTGACCTGGGCAAACACTGATAAATCCCGGATAGTCGTCCCGCAACGGCTGAGGCGTACGCGGTACGGCTCCCGCCTCGGAAGTCCATGGAAACGACAGGCGTGCCAAGGAGCCCGGCGCCGCTCCATCACAAAACCAAACACGCCCGCCGTAAGGGACCCGGCGGGCGTGTTCGGACAAGTCAGCTCAAGATGCCGACGGCGGCTCGGCGTAACGGGCCAGATAGAGCTGCTCACCGAGACTGGTGATGAGCCCCAGCTCGGTCTCCAGATAGTCGATGTGGTGCTCCTCGTCCTCAAGGATCTCCTCGAAGAGACGCGCCGAGGTGGCATCGCCCTTCTCGCGCATCAGGATGATGGCGGGCTTGAGCCGGGCGACGACCTCCAGCTCGATGTCCAGGTCGGCGCGGAGCTGCTCCTGGACGGTCTGGCCGATGTGCAGCGTGCCAAGTTTCTGATAGTTGGGCAGGCCCTCAAGGAAAAGAATCCGGTCGGTCAGCTTCTCCGCGTGGCGCATCTCGTCCATGGACTCTTCGCGGGTGTACTTCGCGAGCCTGGTGTATCCCCAGTTCTCCTGCATCTTCGCGTGCAGGAAGTACTGGTTGATCGCGGTCAGCTCGGCCGTGAGCTGCTCGTTGAGCAGCTCGATGATCTTTTTGTCACCCTGCATGGCCGGCTCCCTGTGCTATGCGGTCGGCATCAATTCCTCAGACCGCTTCAGGATCGCACAGATCTTGCGCACGCAAGATGCGCAGTCGCCGCCGGCGCCGGTGGCGTCGCGGACCTGCCGGGCACTCCTCGCCCCCGCCGTGATGCAGTCGTGCACCTCGTTCTCGGTGACCGCGCTGCAGACGCACACGTACATGGCGGGGGAGACACCTTTCTCAACAGAGCACGCATAGGTAAGGCACACCTAACGTAACCCATCGAGTTAGGTCTGCCTATGTGATATGAGTCACACAGGCGTCCGCTCCCCCGCCATCCCGCCTACCGTCTCACCTGCCGTCCCGCCGTGACGGGACGACGATCAGTGTCCTCTGTCCAGCCACTCCTGAAGGTGCGGGGCCTCGGCGCCGATGGTGGTCGAGTCGCCGTGCCCGGTGTGCACCACCGTCTGCTCCGGCAGGGTCAGCAGCCGCGTCCGGATCGACTCGACGATGGTGTCGAAGGAGGAGAAGGACCTGCCTGTGGCGCCCGGACCGCCCTTGAACAGGGTGTCCCCGGTGAAGACCGCGCCGAGGCCGGGGGCGTGCAGGCAGACGGCGCCGGGCGCGTGGCCCGGCGTGTGCAGCACGGTCAGCTCCACTCCGCCGGCCGAGAGCACCTCGCCGTCCCGCAACGGGGTGTACGGCAGGTCGGGGTAGACCATCTCCCACAGGACCTGGTCGGCCGGGTGGAGCAGGATCGGCGCGCCCACCAGGGCGGCCAGGTCTGCCGCCGCGTTGATGTGGTCGTTGTGCGCGTGGGTGCAGACGATCGCCTTGACCTCCCGGTCGCCGACCCGCGCGGCGATGGCCTCGGCGTCGTGCGCCGCGTCGACGACGACGACCTCACTGCCGGAGCCGACCAGCCAGACGTTGTTGTCGACGTCCCACGTCCCGCCGTCCAGCGAGAACGTTCCCGAGGTGACGACGCGGTCGATCACAGGACCACCACCGAGCGGAGGACCTCGCCGCGCTTCATCTTGGCGAACGCCTCTTCGACGTCGCCGAGGCCGATCGTCTCGGAGACGAAGCCGTCCAGGTTCAGCCGCCCCTGGAGGTAGAGGTCGATGAGCATGGGGAAGTCGCGGCTGGGCAGGCAGTCGCCGTACCAGGAGGACTTCAGCGCCCCGCCCCGGCCGAAGACGTCCAGCAGCGGCAGCTCCAGCGTCATCTCCGGCGTGGGCACGCCCACCAGGACCACGGTTCCGGCCAGGTCGCGGGCGTAGAACGCCTGTTTGTAGGTCTCCGGGCGGCCGACGGCCTCGATCACCACGTCCGCGCCGTTGCCGCCGGTGATCTCCCGGATCGCCTCCACCGGGTCGGTGTCGCGGGAGTTGACCGTGTGGGTGGCGCCGAACTCCTTGGCCCAGGCGAGCTTGCGGTCGTCCACGTCCACCGCGATGACCTTCGTGGCGCCGGCCAGCCAGGCGCCGTGGACGGCCGCGCCGCCCACACCGCCGCAGCCGATGACCGCCACGCTGTCGCCCCGGGTCACACCGCCGGTGTTGATGGCCGCGCCGACGCCGGCCATCACCCCGCAGCCCAGCAGGCCGGCCACGGTCGCCGGGGCCGCCGGGTCCACCTTGGTGCACTGGCCCGCCGCGACCAGGGTCTTCTCCACGAAGGCGCCGATGCCCAGCGCCGGGCTGAGCGGGGTGCCGTCCTCCAGCGTCATCCGCTGGGTGGCGTTGTGGGTGTTGAAGCAGTACCACGGACGGCCTCGGCGGCAGGCGCGGCACTCGCCACAGACCGCCCGCCAGTTCAGGATCACGTAGTCGCCGGGGGCCACCTCGGTGACGCCCTCGCCGACGGCCTCGACCACCCCGGCGGCCTCGTGACCGAGCAGGAACGGGAAGTCGTCGTTGATCCCGCCCTCCAGGTAGTGCAGGTCGGTGTGGCAGACGCCACACGCCTGGATGTTCACCACCGCCTCCCCGGGGCCCGGGTCCGGAACGCGGATCGTCTCCAGGGAGACGGGGCCTCCCTTGCCACGCGCGACCACGCCTTGCACGGTGTACGGCATATCTCCTGCACCTCATCTTCGAACTTGGTTACCGGGTTGGACGGCTGCTCGTCCGACGCGCCCCCGCGCCAATCCTTTCAGGCCCGGT
Source organism: Streptosporangium sp. NPDC004631 (assembly GCF_053601935.1). Lineage (NCBI taxonomy): Bacteria > Bacillati > Actinomycetota > Actinomycetes > Streptosporangiales > Streptosporangiaceae > Streptosporangium > Streptosporangium sp. NPDC004631. Next base: position 29,358 of record NZ_JBSGCR010000004.1, read on the forward strand.
GCGGTGCCCCGTGGCCCGGACCACCCGAACCCTCCCGGGGGCTCCTACGGCTCCCCGTCGGTCGCGTCGTCGAGGGCTCGGAACAGCTCGGCCCGCACGTCCTGGATGCGGGGAATGTCGCGCAGCGTGATGTGCCCCTGCTCCCCGGCCGACTCGACGTTGAGCGTGCCGCTGCCGAACATCCGCTCCAGCAGGGTCTGGTCCGCGCTGACCGTGTTGACCTTGCTCATCGGGATGTCGTCGTTGGACTTGTTCAGCACGCCCGTGCTGATCGTGAGCCGGTGCGAGGTGAGCACGTAGGAGGTGTTCCTCCACCGCAGGTACGGCACGAACGACCACACGGTCAGCAGTCCGACGGCGATGACCGCGACCGCGATCCGGGCGTAGGAGTCGTAGGCGAAGGCGGGCATGAAGAGGATCGCGGCACTCGACCCGGCGATGATGACGACCAGGGCGAGGGACGGGACGACGAGGCGCTTCCAGTGCGGGTGGAACGCGCGAATGCGCTGTTCCCCCTCTGTCAGGTGGTGATCGGGGAGACCCATGGGGCAAATCGTGGCATGCCCAGACGCTCTACGTCATGAGGCGTGCGGGCGAACATGCACGACGTCGCCCGCGCTCAGCGTGTGCGACCGCCCCTTGGACTCCACCAGCAGGTGGCCGGAGTCGTCGATGCCGGTGGCCGACCCGGTGAGCACCCGCTCGCCCGGCAGCTCCACCCGGACCTCGCGGCCGATCGTCGCGCTGACCCCCAGGTAGGCGGCCCTGAGCCCGCACGCGTCGGCGTCGCCGTCCGCCTGGGACCACTCGCGGTAGTGGGTCTCGATCTCCCGCAGCACCGCCCGCAGCAGCGGATCGCGGTCGACGCAGGAGGCGTTCTCCAGGGCCAGCGAGGTGGCCGTCCCCACCGGCAGCTCGTCGGCGCGGACGCTCACGTTGAGCCCGACGCCCACGATGACCGCGCTGTCGATCCGCTCGGCGAGCACCCCGGCGAGCTTGCGCTCCCCGACCAGCAGGTCGTTGGGCCATTTCAGCCGGGCGTCCACCTCGGCGACCTTGCGCACGGCCGAGACCGCGGCCAGACCGACGAGCAGCGGCAGCCAGCCCTGCCTGCCGGGCGGCGGCTCAGGCCGCAGGAGCACCGAGAACATCAGGCCGGAGCGGGGCGGGGCGCTCCAGGTGCGGCCGAGCCTGCCACGGCCGGCGAACTGCGCCTCGGCGACGGCCACGGCCCCCTGCCGGGCGCCGTCGCGCGCGGCCTGCGCGAGGTCGGCGTTGGTCGAGCCTGTTCGGCCGACAACGGTGATGCCCGACCACAGGCCGCCGGGGCGGACCAGGGCACGGGTGAGGGCCGCCTCGGAGAGCGGCGGGCGGTCGAGATCGGTGAAGGGCGAGTCGAGCACTTGGCCATCTTCCCGCCCCCGGCGACCCCCTGTTACCGAATTACGGCATTGAGCAGGGAATACTGTTAAGGGCAAGTGACACAAGGGGCAAAATCGGGCTATAGGCCCGATATGCCGGAGAAGGGGGACGGAGACGTGGTCAGGGGCCTCGACCCGCGTGACCCGGCCGGAGGGCGGCCCGCCGGGCCGGTGGGGCGTCGTACGGCGGAGCGGACGGTGGAGCGTCCCGGCCCGAGCACCGTGACCCGGATCCGGGAGGTGCGGGGCGGGATCGCGCGGGACCGCCGTGACGACCTGGCCACCGAGGAGCCGATGGAGATCCGGATCGCCTCCGGTGAGACCCGCCGTACGCTCGCGATCACCATGCGGACCCCCGGCGCGGACTTCGAGCTCGCCGCCGGGTTCCTGCACGGCGAGGGGGTGACCTCCCCCGGCGAGATCACGTCCATCGCCTACTGCACCGACGACGACGTGGCCCCCGAGGCCCGCTACAACACGGTGACGGTACGGCTGCGCGGCCCCCTGCCCGACCTGCCGTCCCTGGAGCGGCACTTCGTGACGTCGAGCGCCTGCGGCGTCTGCGGCACCGCCGGCCTCGACGCGCTGCGCGACCGCTGCGCCCCGCTCTCCCCCCTGCCACAGGACCTGCGGGTCTCCCCCGAGACCCTGTACGGCCTGCCGCACCGGCTGCGGGAGGCCCAGGGCGTCTTCGGCAGGACCGGGGGCCTGCACGCGGCCGGGCTGTTCACCCCGGACGGCGACCTGGTGGTGCTCCGCGAGGACGTGGGGCGGCACAACGCGGTGGACAAACTCGTCGGCTGGGCCTCGCTGAACGGCCGGCTGCCGCTGGAGGCGCACCTGCTGATGGTCAGCGGCAGGACCAGCTACGAGATCATGCAGAAGGCCCTCGCCGCGGGCCTGCCGATCGTCTGCGCGGTCTCCGCGCCCTCCTCCCTGGCCGTCCAGCTGGCCAGGGAGTTCGGGATGACGCTGGTCGGCTTCCTCCGCGAGGAGCGCTTCAACCTCTACTCCGGCGCGGAGCGGGTCACCACGTGATCAGCCGGTGTTCTGCAGTCCGGCGGCGACGCCGTTGACCGAGAGCAGCAGCAGGGTGGACAGGCGCTCGCGCTCGTGCTCCGACAGCTCCTCCTCCGAGCGCAGGGTGGACAGGGCGCGGAGCTGGAGGTGGGAGAGCGCGTCCACGTAGGGGTCGCGGAGCTGGACCGCGCGGGAGAGCACCCTGCGGCTCTCCAGCAGCCGGGTGTGGCCGGTGACCTCCAGGACCAGGCGGCGGGTGAGGTCGTACTCCCGCAGGAGCCGCCCGGCGAAGTCGTCCCGGCCGCCCAGCGCGAGATAGCGGGCGGCGATGTCCCTGTCGGTCTTGGCCAGCGACATCTCCACGTTGTCCAGCAGCGAGGCGAAGAGCGGCCACTCGCGGTAGGCGGCGCGCAGCTCGTCCAGGCCGGACTCGGAGGCGACCGCCTCCAGGCCGCTGCCCAGGCCGTACCAGCCGGGCAGGTTGATCCGGGTCTGGGCCCAGGCGAACACCCACGGGATGGCCCGCAGGTCGTCCAGGGAGCGGGGCGCGCCGAGGCCGCGCCTGGCCGGCCGGGAACCCAGGCGGAGTGAGCCGATCTCCTCCAGCGGGCTGACCAGGGAGAACCACTCGGGGAAGCCCGGCGCCTCGGTCAGCGACCTGTAGGACCTCTCCGAGGCGGAGGCGACCTGCCTGGCCATGGCTCGGAAGCGTCCCGCGGCCTCGGCCGTCCGGGCCTCGACGGTCGGGGTGGAGGCCAGCAGCACCGCCGAGGTGATCTGTTCCATGTGGCGGCGGGCGATGGCGGCGTGGCCGTAGCGGGCGAAGATGACCTCGCCCTGCTCGGTGACCTTGAACCTGCCGCCCACCGAGCCCGGCGCCTGGGCGAGCACGGCCCGGTTCGCCGGGCCGCCGCCCCGGCCCAGGGCGCCACCCCGGCCGTGGAACAGGGTCAGCCGTACGTCGTGCTCGGCGGCCCAGGCGGTCAGCGCCTCCTGCGCCTCGTACAGCTTCAGGGTCGCGGCGGTCGGCCCGAGCTCCTTCGCGGAGTCGGAGTAGCCGAGCATGACCTCCAGGCGGCGGCCTCCCGTGGCCAGCCGGCGCTGGATGCCGGGGATCTCCAGCATCCCGGTCAGCACGGCGGGCGCGTTGGCCAGGTCGGCCCCCGACTCGAACAGCGGGACCACGTCGAGCAGGGGGGCCCGGTCGCCGAGCGCGTGCTCGGCCAGCGAGTAGACCGCGGCGACGTCGTCGGCGGAACGGGTGAAGGAGACGACGTAGCGGGAGCAGGCGTCCACACCGAACCGCTCCTGGATCCAGGCGATCGTCCGGATGGTGGCCAGGACCTCGTCGGTGCGCTCGGAGGACCGCCCGGCGGCGAGCTCGGCCAGCGCCTCGGCGTGGACCTGCGAGTGCTGGCGCACCTCCAGCTCGGCCAGGTGGAAGCCGAACGTCTCCACCTGCCAGATGAGGTGCTGCAGTTCGCCGTAGGCCTGCCGGGGAGCCTTGCCCGCGACCAGCGACGCCTGGGCGATCCGCAGGTCGGCCAGGAGCTCGCCGGGCGAGCGGTAGGCCAGGTCGAGTCCGCGCTGCCGGGTGGCGCCGATCCGGGCGGCGACGAAGAGCAGCCACTGCCGGTGCGGCTCCTGGGGGGAGCGGGTGGCCAGCTCCGCGACCAGCTCGGGGTGGTCGTTCTCCGCCGCGGCGAGCGCGGCCCGGAGCCCCGTGGAGGCCGGGGTGTAGGTGGACGTCAGGGTGAGAGTCCTGCCGACCCCGAGCGTGGCGTTCTCCAGCGCGGTCAGCACGTGCTCCGACTGGATGAGCACGGCGTCCCTGGTCACCTTGGCGGTGACGTTGGGGTTGCCGTCGCGGTCGCCGCCGATCCAGCTGCCGTAGCGGATGAAGGCGCGGGCCAGCGGCTCACGGGTGCCGGTGCCCTCGCCGAGCGAGGCGTCCAGCGAGCGGTAGATCAGCGGCACCACGCGGAAGAGCGTCTCGTCGAACGCGGCCATGGCGGTGCGGACCTCGTCCAGCGGGTTGAGCTTGGTGGACCTGAGCTGGGAGGTGCGCCAGAGCAGGTCGATCTCCTCCAGCAGCCGCCGCCGCGTCTCGGCCCGCTCCGCGGCGCCCCGCTCGGGGCTGTTGTAGGCGGCGAGCCGGCCGCTGATCCGCTGGATCGCGGTGACCACGGCGCGCCTGCGGGCCTCGGTCGGGTGCGCGGTCAGCACCGGGTGCAGCCTGAGCCCGTCCACCAGCTCGGCGACGCGCTCGCCGCCCAGCTCCTGCACGACCTGCGCCAGCGAGTCCGGCAGCGGTTCCTCGCCGGTGTCGCGGACCTGGAGCGTGCGGATCCTGAAGTGCTCCTCGGCGAGGTTGGCCAGGTGGAAGTAGCAGGTGAACGCACGGGCGATCTGCACCGCGCGGTTGATGGGCCACCCGGCGACCATCGCGGTGATCTCGTCGCCCGAGACCTCCCCGCGACGGGCCGCGATGACGGCTTTGCGGAGGCGTTCGACATCGGCGAGCAGGTCGTCACCGCCGTGCTCGGCGACCACCTGCCCCAGAAGCCCGCCGAGCAGCCGCACGTCCGCGCGGAGCTCGTCGGGCATCTCGGTGACAGCGGATGAACGCTCTGCCTGGTTGTTCGCGATGGCAGACATATTCGTCAGCGTAACCAGTCCGCTTTTCCGGACGGCGACCGGTCTCACCTGCTGGGCCAGGCCGATCAGCTCCCCTGGGAGATCGCCGCCAGGATCTCGGGATACCGGCGGAAACCACGATCACCGGCGAGGCGGCGGCCTCCCCAGGAGACCAGCAGCCCGTACGGCACGGCCAGCACGCTGACCCAGGTGACGCCGAGAAGCACCGGCAGCGCGATCGGCAGCGACAGCAGGCCGCCGCCGATCATCGCGCCCATCGAGGCCGCGAAGGCGACGCCGCCCTGCCCGGGGGCGGCGCCGGTGAAGGCGTTGAGCCGCTCGGGCACCGTGTACGGCACGAGCACGCTCGTCACGGCGCCCACGCCGAGGCCGACGCCGAGGACTCCCCAGGCGGCGAGCGCGGCGGGGACGGCCCAGAGCAGGTCACCGGCCAGGAACGCGGCGACCACCGCGAGCAGGGCCAGCAGCGGTGTCGCGATCGTCGCGACGGCCAGGTGCCGCCCGGCCAGGTCGGTCCGCCAGGCGCGGCCGGTGCCGTAGACCATGGAGTTCATCCAGAGCGAGCGGCCGTCGATGCCGAAGGAGTTGGCCGACTGCAGGCCGATCATCATCGCGCCCAGGCAAGCCGGGCCGACCGCCAGGGCGAGGCCCGCCGCGCCGTCGCCCCTGCTCAGCGAGAAGGCCATGAGGCCGGTGACCGCGATGGAGGCGAACCAGCCGACCCGGCCCCTGGGGTCACGGCGGGCGTACTTGAGCTCCTTGCCGGCGACCGCGGCGAGCGGGCCGTCCGGCAGGACGCGGGCCAGCAGGCCCCTGGAGTTGCGGACCGAGGCGCCCTCGGTGGAGGCGTCCGGGGTGACCAGCGCCCGGCGGAGCGCGACGATCCACAGCCACCCCACCACCCCGACCAAAACCGCGAGGAGGGCCAGCTCGGCGAGGGCCGTCGGCCCGCCGCCGGTGATGGCGTGCGCGACCATGCCCGACGGGGTCCAGCGCAGCACCGAGGCGACCTCGTGCAGCAGCGCCTCCGGGTGGTTCGCCAGACCTCCGTTGAGCAGCAGGTTGGGAAGCTGCGCGACCACGACGAAGAAGAGCACCGAGATGGCGAGCACGTCGCGGCCCCTGCGGGTGCGCAGCACGCCGGACAGGGCCGTGGTGACCAGCCGTGAGGTGACGATGCAGAGCGCGAAGAACAGCAGCACCCCGACGACGCCCAGGAGCGCTCCGCCGACGCCGGAGGTCAGGCCCGCCAGTGCGCCGAACATGATGATCAGCGTGGCGATCGGCCAGACACCGGTGACCGAGGCGGCGAACATGCCGACCGCCAGCTGCCCGGCCCGCAGCGGGAACAGCGAGAGCCTCGACGGGTCGAGCGTGTCGTCCAGGCCGAAGGCCAGCAGCGGCACGACCGCCCAGCCCACCAGGAAGGCGGTGAGCAGCACGGTCCCGACGTCGGTCGCGACGTCCTGCGGGGCCAGCCGCAGCATGGCCAGGACGAGGAACCCGAAGAACGCGGCGGCGACGGCGGCGATCACTGTGAAGATGAAGCCGGCCAGGCGCACGCCGTTGCCCCGCAGGTTCCCGGCGATCAGCCGGAGCTTGAGCCGTACGAAGAGCCAGGGCCCCACCCGGACGGCACCGCCGGCGGAGCCCTCCGGGGCGCCGCGCCCCCCCTGACCCCCCGTACCCTCACCGAGGGCTCCGGCCCCTCCGGCGACGGGGTTTCCGGCGCCGTGGCCCGTTCCCGCGGCGCTCATGCCGAGGTCGCTCCCAGCCATGACAGGCCCTCCTTCCCCTCGCCGCCGTCCCGGGCGCCGACCAGGGCGAGGAACGCCTCGTTGAGGCTCCGCCCGGCGCGGACCCCGTCCAGCGGGCCCTGCGCGACGATCCGCCCCCTGTTCATCACCGAGACCCAGTCGCACAGGCGCTCGACGAGCTCCATGACGTGGCTGGAGAAGACGACGGTCGAACCGGAGGCGGTGTAGCGCCGCAGCACCTCGACCAGCGTGTTGGCGCTGACCGGGTCCACTCCCTCGAACGGCTCGTCCAGGAAGAGCACCCTGGGGTTGTGCAGCAGCGCGGCGGCCAGGCCGATCTTCTTGCGCATGCCGGTGGAGTAGTCGACGACGAGCTTGTCGGCCGACTCCGTCAGGTCCATGACCCGCAGCAGCCCCTCGGCCCGCTGCTCCACCTCCGCCCTGGGGATGCCCCGGAGCTGGCCGTTGTAGGAGAGCAGCTCGCGGCCGGAGAGGCGCTCGAACAGGCGCAGCCCCTCGGGGAGCACGCCGATGCGGGCCTTGACCTGGGCCGGGTCGCGCCAGACGTCGAGGCCGTCGATGTGGACGACACCGCCGTCCGGCCGGAGCAGACCGGTGACCATGCTGAGCGTGGTGGTCTTTCCCGCGCCGTTGGGGCCGACCAGCCCGGCGAAACTCCCCCGGGGGACAACGAGATCGACACCACCCACAGCCACGTGGTTCCCGAAACTCTTCAACAGCCGCTCTGTGCGTACCGCCTCGGCGATGTCCGTCATGACGCCTACTTTGCCAGAATTACCTGTTTAACGAACATGGCTCCGCTCACCGGTCGAACGGTCGCCCCCGGTGAATATCCGCGTAGGCGGAGGGTTAACCTGCTGAGAACGAGCGGGAGGCGGCCCCTGCGCCACAGGCGGAGCGGGTCGCGCGAAAGAGGGCGTGCCCCACCCGGGCGCGCCTGCGAACGCAGTGTGACCGAGCGAGGAGTGCTGAGCGGCCCGATGAGCGCTGAACCGGTAGCCCCCGGGGTTGACATCCGCACCACCGCGGGCAAACTCGCCGACCTGGAGCGCCGCCTGGACGAGGCCGCGCACGCCGGCTCCGCGCGCGCGGTGGAGAGGCAGCACGCCAAGGGCAAGATGACCGCCAGGGAGCGGGTGCTGGCCCTTCTGGACCACGGCAGCTTCATGGAGTTCGACGAGCTGGCCAGGCACCGGTCGACGAGTTTCGGCCTGGAGCGCGAGCGCCCGTACGGCGACGGCGTGGTGACCGGTCACGGCACGGTGGACGGCCGCCCGGTGGCGGTGTTCTCCCAGGACTTCACCGTGTTCGGCGGGTCGCTGGGCGAGGTCTTCGGCGAGAAGATCGTCAAGGTGATGGACCACGCGCTGAAGACCGGCTGCCCGGTGGTGGGCATCAACGACTCCGGCGGGGCGCGCATCCAGGAGGGCGTCGTCTCGCTGGGCCTGTACGCGGAGATCTTCAAGCGGAACGTGCACGCCTCCGGGGTGATCCCGCAGATCTCACTGATCATGGGTCCGTGCGCGGGTGGCGCGGTCTACTCCCCGGCGCTCACCGACTTCGTGCTGATGGTGGCGGAGAAGTCGCACATGTTCATCACCGGCCCCGACGTGATCAAGACGGTCACCGGCGAGGAGGTGACGTTCGAGGAGCTCGGCGGCGCGCGCACCCACAACTCCAGGTCGGGCGTGGCCCACTACGAGGCCGCCGACGAGGCCGACTGCCTGGAGTTCGCCAGGGCGCTGCTGTCCTACCTGCCGTCCAACAACATGGACGGGGCACCGGTCCTCGACGCCGACGTCGCGCCGGAGACCACCGCCGAGGACCTGGAGCTGGACACGCTGATCCCGGACTCGGCGAACCAGCCGTACGACATGCACGCGGTGATCGAGCACGTGGTGGACGACGGCGAGTTCCTGGAGTTGCACGCGCAGTTCGCGCCCAACCTCCTGGTGGGCTTCGGCCGGGTCGAGGGACGTTCGGTGGGGGTCGTCGCCAACCAGCCGATGAGTTTCGCCGGGACACTGGACATCGCGGCCTCGGAGAAAGCCGCCAGGTTTGTCCGTACATGCGATGCCTTTAACATTCCTGTTCTGACATTTGTAGATGTGCCGGGATTTTTGCCGGGAACCGACCAGGAATGGAACGGGATCATTCGCCGCGGCGCCAAACTGCTGTACGCCTACGCCGAGGCGACCGTTCCGCTGGTCACGGTGATCACCCGCAAGGCGTACGGCGGCGCCTACGACGTGATGGGCTCCAAGCACCTGGGCGCGGACGTCAACCTGGCCTGGCCGACGGCGCAGATCGCGGTGATGGGCGCGCAGGGCGCGGTCAACATCCTCTACCGGCGCGAACTCGCCTCGGCCGAGGACCCCGACACCGCGCGGGCCCGGTTCGTCGCCGAGTACGAGGACACGCTCGCCAACCCGTATCTCGCGGCCGAACGGGGGTATGTGGACGCCGTGATCCGCCCCTCCGACACCCGGGTCCAGATCGTCAAGGCCCTGCGCGCGCTCCGCAACAAGCGCATGACCCTGCCCCCGAGGAAACATGGGAACATCCCGCTATGACACATCTGAGAATCGTCCGCGGGGACGCCACCCCGGAGGAGATCGCCGCACTGGTGATCGCACTCGCCACACAGACCGCTCCCGCCCCAAAAGCACCACCAAAGCAGGAGAATTGGCGTAACCCCGCACATGCCATGCGAAAGCCCCTCCCGGTCGGACAAGGCGCATGGAGATCAAGCGGGATGCCCGGATAGATCCGCGGAACCGGGTGTCAAGTTACATGAGACTTGGGACTATCTAAGAAATGGGCGCATATAGTCAGCCCGATCAGCTGGTTCCGAGGCCTGGAGGACGACATGACCATCCTGGACCTCACGTCCCACCCCGTCGCCGCCAAGTACGCCGTCCTGGTGGACGTGGGGTATCTCTACGCCGCGGCGGGAGAGGTGCTGCTGGGCGCCAAGGAGCGCAAGGAGTACCGGGTCGCGGCCGACGAGCTCATCCAGGCCCTGCAGAAGCACGCGGAGAGCCGCATTCACGGTGAGCTGCTGAGAATCTACTGGTACGACGCCGCCCGCGACCGGGTGCCCACCGTGGACCAGCGCGTCATCGCCCAGCTCCCCTGGGTCAAGGTGCGCCTGGGCAACCTGAACGCGCGGGGTCAGCAGAAGGGGGTGGACGCGCAGATCAGAAGCGACCTGGAGGCGCTGGCCAGACACCACGCGGTGAGCGACACGATCCTGCTCGCCGGTGACGAGGACATGGTCCCCGCCGTCGAGGCCGCCCAGGCGTACGGCGTGCGCATCCACCTGTGGGGCGTCGAGCCGCCGTACGGCACCAACCAGGCCGAGCGCCTCGTCTGGGAGTCCGACACCGTCGAGATCATCAGCGCCGACTTCCTCCGCTCCTTCTTCAGCCGCGCCCCGGCCTCCGTGCCCGTCCCGATCCCTCCGGCCACCCCCTCCCCCGCGCAGGTCTTCGCCGGCCGTCCGCCCACGGCGGTCAAGCCCAAGGCCCCCGCGGGCCAGGTCACCAAGCTCGGCCCCAGCCGCCCACGGGTCGAGGAGGTCGGCGAGCACGTGGCCCAGAAGTGGATCCTCACCCGGGGCCGCGACAACATCCGCGACCTGCTGCCCGGCCCGATCCTTCCCACGGTCATCGACACCGAGCTGCTGATCGAGGCCGAGAAGGAGCTGGGTCACTCCCTGCGCCCCTACCCCGAGGCCCGCGTCTGGCTCCGGGACGGCTTCTGGGCCCGGGTCTACCGGGAGTTCGAGATCGGGGTCGGCGTCTCCTCCAAGTGAGGGCCGGCCCAAGGCTCACCGGCCTCCCTTGACCGTGCTCTGCACCTCTCCCACCGGAACGTCACGGGTGGCGCTCGCCTGGATCGGCTGGTAGGCGCCGGCCACGTTGCCCTGCACCGCGACGGTCCAGACCGAGGTGACCGTCAGTTCGTAGACACCGCGCGGCCGGTCGGCCGAGGCGCGCAGATACCGGACACCACAGGTGAAACTCTCCCCCTTGGCGTACGGCCTGCCGCCCGGCCCGCACCGCTCCTCCTTCTCGGCGCGGTCGGAGGTCGTGCCCGGGTCGATCCGCACGTCGCCGAGGGTGGCGGTCACGGTGGCGCTCATGAACCCCGGGATCGTGGCCGTCACCGACCGGGTGGTCGCGCCCACGTCGCCCAGCCAGACCCAGGTCGGGAGGTTGACGTAGCTCCGGGCGTCCGGGTTGAGGCGGATCTTCGGCTCGGGCACGGTCAGCGCGGCCCTGGCGATCTCGACGAGCTCCTCGACGGTGATCCCGGCGGGCGGGGTCGTGCCGGGCGGCACCCACACGAAGGGGTTCAGGCCGTTCCAGCAGGACAGGCCGTCGGGGTCGGCGCCGTTGTAGGCGGGCGCCCACCAGCGCCCCTGTCTGCCGACCTTCTCCTTGAACTGCTTGAGGAACTCCTGGTACTTCTCCTCGGTGGCCCCCGGCGTGTAGCGGAACCACCAGTCCCGCGCCGTCTCCTGGTTCTGCAGCATGTCGGCGGCGGTCTTACCGGGTTCGTACCAGCACGGCCGCTTGATCCGGTAGCCGTCGCTCTTGCCGCTGACCCCGGTCCCGGTGATGACGATCTGGGAGTTCTCCAGGCGGAGCCCGACCGTGGAGCCTCGCTGGACGACCTTGCCGCCGCCCCCGCCGGGGTCGTCCCCTCCGGAAGAGAGCAGCAGCAGCCCCGCAACGACCACATTCATGATCATCGAAGACATCCCTTCACGGCTTCGCTGGGAAGTTCGGCGTGCCGGAGCAGCTTGATCCGCCACACTCCGTCGTCGCCCCGCCGTACCCCGGCCACCTGGAGGAACGGCTTCCTGGTCCAGTCGGGCTGGTCGCCGACCTCCTTACCGGTGCCGGAGTCCACCAGCCGCATTCCGGACTCGTCCACGCAGACGTCGAGCTGCGCCCCGGGGCCGGTGACCGAGGCGACGTTCAGGGCGTACAGGCGGGCCGTACCGCGCACGGTCCGGCGCTGGTCCAGGAACTCCTGAACCCACGAGTAGGCGTCCCGGCTCGCGGTGTCCTGGACCGTCTCCAGGTAGGCGGTGTCCCGGCCACCGGTCACGACCGCCCTGAACGAGCCGGTGAAGTAGCCGCGGAACGCATTGATCATGCCGGTGGTGTCCGGGTCGGCCGTGGCGGGCCATTCGATCACAACCCGGACGCCGGGCTCGACCCGGACCGTCTCCACCCTGGCCGCAGGCCCGGTCATCGGCTCGGTGGTGGCCCCGGTCGCGGGTCCGGCCGTGGACCCGGCCGTCGGGTCGGCCGTGGGGTCGGTCTCGGCGGCGGCCCCGGCTTCCGGCGAGGAGCTCCGCCCGTCGGCCGGAAGGTCCACCGGGGTGAACGGGCGGGCGGGCCGCGAGGAGCAGCCCGCCAGCCCCGCCGACACCAGCGCCACCGCGGTCACCGCGGCCGTCACCGCCCCTCGGCCGTCGCGGGCGCTCATGCCGACGGCGCCGAACGGATCCGCCACGAGGGCAGCAGCTCGTCGATGAGGGCCTCGGTCTCCGGGGCCATCCCGCCGCCCGGCTGGGCGGCGGCCCGCCGGTGGAGCGCCTCGACCACGGTGCGCAGCCGGGCCGGGTCACCGGCCAGATGGGTGGCCCGCAGCAGGTCCCGCCAGAGCCCCTCGTCGTCGGCGGCCAGCAGCAGCCCGGCCCGCACCGCGGCGACGGCCTGCTCGGCCGAGCCCTCGGCCATCCGGATCTCGCAGAGCCGGTGGGCGGCGTCCGCGACGGCGGCGGTCACGTCGTACTCCAGGTCGTCGTCGGCCAGCCAGGCGTATCTACCGCGCGGCCGGCCGTTCAGCAGCGGGCCGCGCACCAGGCTCAGCGCCCGCTCCAGGAGCACGGCGCGCACGGCGGCGTCCGTGTGGGAGCGGCGGACGAGGTCACGGAAGATCATCCAGTCCGTGCACACCTCGGGGCCGAGGCGGATCCGCCCCGAGTCGTCGGCGTAGAGGTTGGGCCGTCCGGCGCTGTCGGTGCCGAGCCACGCCACGACCCTGGCGATGGTCGCGTCCCTGACCGTCGGCTGCACACCGCGCGGCCACAGGATGCCGCCCAGCACGACCGGGTGGACACCGCCGGGGTGGGTCGCCAGGTAGACGAGAAGCTCGGCGGCGAGCACCCCCCGGCCCTCCTCCATCGGCGACGGACCGGTGATCTCGACGGGGCCGAGAAGCCCCACCTCGACCGAGGCCGTCTGCGGCACCGGTTCCGGTTCCGGCTCGTCGACCAGGGGCTCCCCTTCGAACCGGTCGGCGGTGCGGAAGAGGTCGATCAGGGCGCGGTAGTGGCGGCGGGGCAGGAGCTGGGCCACCACCTCGAAGCCGAGCGCGTCGACCGTGGCCCGGCCGTCCTCGGTGATCTCCCAGTTCCAGGTGGCGTGCGGAACGTCACCGGCCACCACGTATCCGGCGGCGGTACGGGTGCCCTTCCTGGCGAGCACCGCCAGCCGGTGCCCCTCCTCGGCGGTCGGGGCGACCGCCGACAGCACGTAGTGCGGCGGCCAGATCGGGTCGGCGGCCCGCCCGTGGATCCGGCCGGTGAGCACCTCGCCGCCCTGTCCGCGCTCGTCGGCCCTGGCCTCCAGCTCGGGCAGGATCTCGGCCAGGCCGTCCACGTACCGGATCCGGTCGGGGGCGATCACGGCCAGCTCCTCCCCGAAGCCGACGAGCGTGATGCTCATCCGGTCCGACCAGCGGTTGGTGGCCAGCTCCACCGCGAGCGCGGCGAGGGCCTCGGTGGTCCGGGAGCCCCTGAGGCCGATCAGCCCGTGGGCCGCCTCAAGGTCCACCAGCACCCGGCCCTCGCCGTTGGAGCCCAGCGAGACCAGGCCCGGGTACGGCGCGGGCGCCTCGGAGAGCGACCGCTCGTCGAGCATCCGGCCCTCGTGGGCGGGGAGCCGCCAGACCTGGCCGCCGTCGTGGGCGCCCCAGGGCGCGGGGGCCTCGGAGTCGGGCGGGTGGATCCACAGGTCGAGGCTCTGCGGGGACAGGTGCGCGGCGTAGATCGTGGGCGGGACGCGGTCGTGGGCCGCGAGCGACCTGCCGAGGAGCCGGAGCCCGATGTCCAGCATGCGGCTGCCCGGGGCGTCGGCGCCGAGCCGGAGCGCGAGCTCGGCCTGGGCCGCGTCCTCCCTCGGCCGGGTGATCCGCCGTCCGAAGGCCCGATGCCACAGCTGCAGCCTGCGCCTGCGCCCGAGGGCGGCCAGCAGGCCCGCCGCCGCCAGCGATGCACCCGCCAGGTAGTCGAGCACGCCGAGCCCGGAGTCCTGCCCGGACTCCCCCTGGCCGGCCGCGACGCGCGGCCCGCGCTCGGCGCCGGAGGCCGTGTCCCCGGACGAGTTCCGGGAGGAGGGTGCCGTCTCCTCGGGTGACCGCCGGTTGGACGGGGTCGTCTCACCGGACGAGTTCCGGGAGGACCCGGCGGACTCCTCATCCGGCCGGCGGGAGGGCGGGGCCGTCTCACCGGACGGGCTCTGAGAGGGCCGGCCGGACTCTCCGGGTGACCTCTGTGAGGGGTGGGCGGGCCTGTCGGGTGTCTCGGCGGAACGGGCCGCCCCGTCACGGCCGGAGCCGGGCAGGACGGAGGTGTCCGGGGACCGGGTGGCCTCGGGGCTGGACTCCACCGGCGGGTCCGTCCGGCCGGTGGCGAAGGTCTGGGTGCGGCCGTCGAGCTCGGCGGGCCTGCCCGGGTGGTCCTTGAGGGTCTCGTCGCGCCCCTGGGCGGCCGGGACGAGGTGGACGTTCCTCGCGTCGTCCGGCATGTCGAGGACCCAGCCGGGCCTGATCAGGTCGGCCATGTGCAGGCGGCTGCCGTCCGGCTGCTCCTTGTGCTGGTTGAGCCGGTAGATCTCCGGATAGCGCCGTCCCTCGCCGAGGCACTTCTCCGCGATCTCCCACAGGCTCTCGTGGTGCCGTCCGTGTGGCGGCTGCACCACGTAGACCTTCTTGGCCTTCCGCACCGGCGCCAGGGGCGGCCGCTCCTCTCCGACCGGGGCGGACAGCGCGGTCGAGGCGGCGACGGGAGTGGCGGCCGGCGGGCCGCTCGGCCGTATGATCGGCACGACCACCGCCGAGACGGTGAACAGCACCAGCACGGCCGAGACCAGCCGGTTGGCCAGCATCTGGGTGCCGCCGGAGAGCGGGACCCTGGCGGGCATCCCGACCCTGCGCAGCCCGGCGTAGATCTCGACGATCACGCAGACGGTCAGCTGGAGCCAGGCGAGCCAGACCAGCAGCACGAGGATCGCCACGACCGTGCTGGTGCCGACCTGGCTGGTCAGCAGGTCGAGCTTGAGCAGTTCGGCCGGGAGCGGCGGCCCGGCCAGCCGGAGCAGCGCGTAGGGAACCCCCCCGACGAGCGCGACGAGCACGACCAGCGCGCCGAGTCCGGCGAACAGATCGCCCACCGTGCGCCTCGGCTCTATGCGCGTGGGCTGTCGCGTGGACATGTGCCTCCCTCCTCATCCAGATTCGTCATCCGTCGTCCGCTCGACCAGTGATTCACGGCAATCGGTCTGGAACGTCCTCGGCGCCTCCGCCCGGACGCGCTCCGGCGGCGCCGGGTCACGGAGGGGCCGGCCATCAGGCGCCCTGTCCGATGTCCGGACCGGCGGTGGCCGTGGCCTCCATCTCGGACCCGGGAAAACCCAGGGCTGCGAGGAAGAACGCCGTCCAGCCGACGGAGATCCTTACGGTGACCTCGCCCTGACCGGCGCCGACCGCGCACTCGCCGAGCCGGACGTCCGAGGTGGCGTGAGCGGAGACGACCTCCCCTGCCTTGGCGCAGACCGTGCCCTCCTCCAGCAGCCGGGCCTGGCCGGTGGCGCGGAGGTGTTCGACGTCGATCTGGTCGGCGGCCGACCTGGCCGCCTGCTCGGCGATGTCGGCGGCCCACAGCCGGGCGTTGATCGCGGCCCCGCCGTCCACCAGGAGCCCGGCCAGCAGGAAGACCACCACCGAGAAGATCACCGTGAAGACCGACATCGACCCCCGGTCACCGGCGGCCCCGCGGGGACGGTTCATTCGACCCTCCGGAACCGCTCCAGCGGGACGACCGAGTCGCCCTTCATGTCCTTGGCCGCGCCGAAGCCGAGGAAGTCCAGGTCGAGCGGGCAGCTCACCACCGCCCGGACCTGACCGCCCGCCTCCCAGCGCGTGCCCTCCAGGCTGACGGCGGGCTCGCACTCCCCCGACAGCGCGGTCTTGGCCGCCTCGGCGGCGGCGGCCTCGGCGTCGGCCCGGGTGCGCTCGACGGAGGCCGCCCTGGCGGCGTCCCTGGCCGCGCCGTTGACCTCGCCCTGGGCCTCGACCACCCGGCCGGCGCCGACCACGAACAGCAGGAACAGCAGGAAGACCGGTGCCAGCAGCACCGTCTCGGCCGACAGCGACCCACGGTCACCGGGAGGCCCCTGCCCGGCCCCACACGAGGAGACGGCCTCGGAGCCGTGCCCGTGCCGTCCACGCCGGGCAGGAGGCCGTGAGGTCACCGGCACCCCTCGCTCCCGTCGTCGGGGCGGAAGCACTCCACGGGGCCGCCGAACCGCGAGGTGACGGTGAAGGTGGTGGACGGCAGCAGCGGGACGACCTGGACCGCCGTGGCCGTGATCTCGACGCCCCTCCGGTCGCCCTCCTCCCAGGTGGTCACGGTGGCGCCGTCGAGGAGCTTCGGGCCGATGGCCTTGAGCACCTGCTCGGCGCGGTCCGTGGCGTCCCCCTGCCAGGACTCGGTGTCGATCCGGGCGAGCCTGGCCCCCTCCCTGGCCGCGGCGTCGGCCACCTGACAGCCGTGGAACCAGAGGGCGAACTGCACGATGAGCAGGACGGTCGCCAGCACCACCGGCATGATCATCGCTAGTTCGACGACGGCGGCGCCCCGCTCGCGATCACGATTTCGGACCGCCATCAGGGACACCTCCGCCGTCCGTGCCGCCGTTGCCGAACTGGTCGGAGATCTCCGCCTGCCGGCCCTCGACCAGGCTCTTGATGAGCGTGGCCAGGCCGAGCGCGACCCCGGCGATGATGGCCGTGATGATGACCCACTCCACCGCCGAGGCGCCTCGGCTGGGGGCGGTGCGGGCCTTCTCGATCCGCACGCTCAGGAAGGCGGTCGCGTAGACGATCCACGGATGGCTCAGCATGGTCAGGACCCCAACATTTTCATAGCTGCCGGAAAACTCAAGAAGATCACAAAGCCGGCGCAGAGCAGAAGCTGAGCGACGAGCATCGACTGGGACCGTTCGCCCGCCTGTCCCTCCACCTCGGCGAGCTCGCGCCGCCGCAGGGTCGCGGCGCGGGCGGACAGGGAGGCGCGGACCTTGGCGCCGTCGTCGGCGACCAGTCCGAGCGCGGCGGACAGGTCCCGCAGCTCGTCCACGTTGATCTCGTCGCCGAGCTGTCCGAGGGCCTGCCAGGGGGTGATGCCGACGATCCTGGCGTTGCCCAGCGCCTCACGGATGCGGGCCATCGCCCAGTTGGCCCCCTCGTCGTCGGCGCCCGGGGCGCCCACCGAGACCGCCATCATCAACGCCTCGGGCACGCCGCGCCCACCGGCCAGGTTCATCGCGACCAGGTCCAGGAAGGCCCCGACGACGTGCCGGAAGTCACGGCGCATCCGCGCGGCGTCCCGCCTGGTCTGCAGGTCGGGCAGGACGAAGAAGACCCCGGCCACGGCGAGGGCGGCCCAGAGCGGCATGGTGAGCGAGACGCCCCACCCCATCAGCGCCAGCCAGCCGAGCAGCAGCGGGAACGCCAGCAGCCCGG
This sequence comes from Streptosporangium sp. NPDC004631, assembly GCF_053601935.1. NCBI lineage: Bacteria > Bacillati > Actinomycetota > Actinomycetes > Streptosporangiales > Streptosporangiaceae > Streptosporangium > Streptosporangium sp. NPDC004631. The sequence continues at coordinate 47,062 of NZ_JBSGCR010000004.1, forward strand.
AGACCGCCAGCAGCACCTTGGTGGCCAGGAACCCCTCGAACGACCTGCCGAGCAGCGCCAGGTCGGCCTTGGCCGAGCGGACCTCCCAGCCCCTGGCCGCGTACAGGCGGGCCAGCCGTACGCCCAGGCCCCGGCGGAGCGCGCTGACCTCCTCGTCGGGCAGGACGAGCCGGGCGCGCGGGACCTCGATGCCGTCCCTGGCCGCGTCCAGCGCCAGCAGCCGGGTCACCAGCCCGGGGCGGGGCGGGAACAGCGCCCGCATCAGCAGGAACAGGCCCAGCCCGAGCACTCCTCCGGCGAGCACCGCCCTGGTGGTCTCACTCACCGCGCGCCTCGCCTCCGGTGGACAGGCCCAGCAGCCGGGCGGGTTTGTCGAAGCGGGCCAGGCGGCGCATCCAGGCGAACCCGGCGCCGAAGAACGCGGCGACCACCACGAGCACGGCCTGGCCGAGGGCGTTGTCGTACTCGGCGACGTAGGAGGGGTTGAACACGACCAGCACGACGGCGAAGGCGATGGCCGTGCCGACCACGATCTGCACGCTGCGCCGGGTGGAGCGGCGCTCGGCCTCGACCCGGCGGCGCATGTCGAGCTCCTCGCGGGCCGAGACGGCGAGCGCGCCGAGCACGTCGCGCAGGCCGGGGCCGCGGAGCTTGGAGTTGAGGATGAGCGCGGCCACGACCAGGTCGGCCGAGGGGTCGTCGAGCTCGTCGGCGAACATCCGGAGCGCGTCGGGCAGCGCCATCCGGGTGTGCAGGCGGTCCACCAGGGCGCGCAGGTGCGGGCGGAGCGTCGGGGCCGCGGCCCGGATCGAGGAGGGGATCGCCTGCTCCAGACCGGCGGCCCCGGCGATGGTGTCGCGGAGCGACTCGGTCCAGGCCGCCAGCCCCTCCAGGCGGTGCATCGCCGTGCGCTCCTCGGCCGCGCCGCCGGACAGGCCCCGCCAGCCCAGGGCGAGCAGTACGGCCCCCGCCGCCATGACCGGCCACCCGGTCACCACGAGCACCGCCACCCCGGCGATCGCGCCGACCGCCGACCGGGTGGACAGGGCCCGGATCAGCTCGCGCCTTCCGGCCCTCCTGCCGGGGACGGCGGGGCGGGCGCGCACGCCGTACAGGGAGAGGCCGAGGAGGAACAGTCCGGCGCCGATCGCGGCTCCGGCGAGCATGACGAGCGGGTCGAGCAGCCCCGGGGGGAGGGGGATCACGCCCAGCCTCCGGGGTCGTAACCGTGGTGGGCGAGCTCCTCCAGGCAGGAGAGCGGGGCGTGCGGCAGGACCCGGCCGTCGGGCGAGAGGGCGAACACCTCCGAGGAGAGCACCCTGCCGTCGACCCCGGCCACCTCGCGCACGCTCGACACGTAGCGGCGCAGTCTCCCGCCCGCCGCGTAGTCGTTGCGCTTCTCGACGAAGACCACGAAGTCGATCGCGCCGGCGATGAGCATGTGGGTGGCCTCGATGGGCAGGCGCTCGGTGGCCTGGAGCGCGTAGGTGGCGATGCGGTTGAAGACCTCCATCGAGGAGTTGGCGTGGATGGTGGAGAGCGAGCCGTCGTTGCCCTGGGTCATCGCGTTGAGCATGGTGACGATCTCGTCGCCGAGGACCTCGCCGACGATCACCCGGGACGGGTTCATCCGCAGCGAGCGGCGCACCAGCTCGGCCATGGAGATCTCGCCCTGGCCCTCGGAGTTGGGCAGCCGCTGCTCGAAGGCCACCACGTTGGGGTGGAGCTCGGCGAACTGGTCCAGGCCGAGTTCGAGGGCGCGCTCCACGGTGATCAGCCGCTCGGACGGCGGGATCTCGTTGGCCAGCGCGCGGAGCAGGGTCGTCTTTCCCGCGTTGGTGGAGCCGGAGATCATGATGTTCTTCCGTGCCAGCACGGCCGCCGAGAGGAACCGGCCCAGCTCGGGGGTGAGGGTGCCGTTTCCCACCAGGTCGCTGAGGAAGACCTTGCCCAGCCGGGAACGGCGGATGGACACGCTCGGGCGGACCGTCACGTCCATGACCGCCGAGAGCCGGGAGCCGTCCGGCAGGCGCAGGTCCAGCTGCGGGTTGGCGGTGTCGAACGGCCGGCTGGACAGGCCGCTGTAGGCGGCGAGGATCTGGATCAGCTCGATCAGCTCCTCGTCGGACTCGGCCACCGGCTCGCGCATGATCTCCTGACCGTCGGCGTAGCCGACGAAGACCCGGTCGCAGCCGTTGATGTCGATGTTCTCGACGTCGGGGTCGTCCAGCAGCGGCTGCAGGCGGCCGACGCCGAACAGCGCCGCGTGGATCCCGGCGGCGAGCGCCTCCTCCTCCTCGGCGGTGGGCGGGGTCCGGCCGACGCCGATCTCTCCCCTGGCGAACTCCTCAAGCACCTGCGCGATCAGCGCGCGGGCGAACTGGCGCTCGTCCTCGCCGGTCATCGGTGTCAGGCCGCCGGCCTGGTCCAGCCGGCGCTGGTGGGCCAGGCGGTCTCCCACCTCCTGCCGGAAGCGCTTCACCAGGGTGTGGTCGATGGTCATGCGGCGGGCTCCGGGGCGCGGACGTGGGCGGCGAGGCGGCCGGCCAGCTCCCGGGCGGTGCGGATCAGCAGGGAGCGGTCCAGGCGGCCTCCCCACTGGCCGCGCAGCAGCTCGGCGCCCTTGGGGTCGTGCGCGAGCCCGCTGACGAAGGAGACCTGCCTGCCGGTGGAGAGGACGATCCGGCGGACCTCGTCGATCGTGGTGCGGTACTGACGGGGGTCGGCGATCACCACCACCCCGGCCCGCACCGACCCGGGCAGCACCTGCAGGCGCTCCCGCAGGTGGGCGACGTGGTCCAGGCTCGCCCTGGTGAACAGCACCACCAGCGCGGCCTCCGCCAGCAGCTCGGCGGTCTCCGGGTGGCCGCCGAGACGGCCGCAGTCGGCCAGCACGTCGGCGTGGGGCAGCGCGGCCAGCGCGCGGCCGAGCGGACCCCAGAGCCAGGTCAGCCCGGCGGCCTGCTCGCCGTGGGTCAGCCCGGCCAGCACGTCCAGGCCGCCGACGATCCTCTGGGTGTGTTCGTGGATCTGCTCGGGCCGCAGGCCGCGGCGGGCCGTCGCCCCCAGGGTGAGCAGCCCCCTTCCCGGGTTGAGCACGCCGCCGTCGGCGGCGGGCAGGCGGTAGGCGAGGTCCCCGCCCGCGGGGTCGCACTCGGCCAGCAGCACCGGGCGCGGCCAGATCGCGCCGAGCGCGGTGGCGGCCGTGGTCACGCCGGGAGCGCCCTTGTCCGCGGCCAGCACGATGAGCGCCACGTCAGCGCGCCCCCGGCAGCACGGCCAGCGCGATCTCACCGGTGGAGGAGTAGGCGGCGATCATGGGCGACAGGGTGGCGTCCACGACGATCGCGACCTGGCCGGTCGAGCCGTTCCTGCCGGGCGCGCCGATCCGGTGGACGAGCGCGCTCGCCGCGAGCGTACGGCTCTGCGGGGTGCCGCCGCCCCGGCCCGGCACGTAGATGACCTGGACGCGGTCGCCCTCGGCGAGGGTCAGGGGCATCTGGCCGGGCTTGAGGGAGAGGCCGACGACGGCCTTGCCGGGGCCCAGCTCCCGGCTGGAGGAGACGACCATCTCCCGGGTGAGCAGGGTGCCGGGCAGGAGTGTGACCCTGGCGAAGTTCTCCGCGACGCGGGCGCGGTCGGCCCAGGCCACGTAGGCGACGCCGGTGTCGGCGATCTGGACCTCCTGCATGGCCGTCTCAAGCATGGGCTGGCCGGCCCCGATCTGCCGGCCGATCTTGATCGCGGAGATCCGGTCCCCGCTCCGCAGGACCAGGAGGGTGGTGGCGAGCGCGCCACCCAGGATGAGCAGCAGGGCGAGGGCCGCGAGCGCGGGTTTGCGCTCGCGCGGGGGCACGGGAAGCTTGCGCGACGCCGGCCCGGAAAGGGTGGCCGGCGAGCCCGGCCGCTCGGCGCCCGCCGGAGCGCGGCCGGCGGGCTTCTCACTGGTCCTCATGGGCAGGGGGACTCCCAGAGTGATCTCAAACACGGAGGCTACCGCTCGAATTTACGCCATTATCCGCACCGCACCTCCGAACTTCCGGACAAAAGCCAGGACCCATGCTCGTTTGACAGGAACGGGTCTGTCAACGTGGCCTCGGCGGAAACCACCGGCTTCGCTAGATGACAAGTGACTTATCGGGATGATAAGGACTCCAATTAACTCATGTATCATCTATCCCAGTGTTTACCCGCCCCATTACCAGGGAAGACCCCGGCCCCTTCACCCCCCGAGGGTCCGACATAGTCGACAAACGTGTCGAGTTGTCCGTTTCAGTCTCGCTGCTCGAAAACCGTGGAGAAAGTTTACGTTGCCGGAGACCGGTCCCGTCGAAGGCCAGGTCAACCGGATCATTATGCGGAATCCGACGTGTGCGCCCAGGAACGATGGAGCGACCCCCGGTCCGGGGGCCGGGCCGGAGGCAAAGAGCGAGTTCAGTCGGTGATCGCCCTGCGGAGCGCGTCACGTAGCTGGCCGCGGGTGGTCACACCGAGCTTGGGAAAGACGTTGTAAAGGTGCGATGCGACAGTGCGGTGTGACAGGAACATCTGGTCGGCGATCTCTCGGTTGGGCAGGCCCGCTGCGGCCAGTTGCGCGATCTGGTACTCCTGCGGAGTCAGCCGCACCAGTCCATCGTCCGGCCTGCGACGCGTATTGACACCGGCGCCCCGCAGCTCGGCGCGCGCCCGGTTGGCCCACGGCTGCGCCCCTTGCGTTTCGAACAGCTCCAGTGCCTTCCGCAGTTCGGCGCGCCCGGCGCTGATACGGCGGTGCCGGCGCAGCCATTCGCCGTAGACCAGTCGGGTCCTGGCCTCCTCAAGGGGCCATTCGGCCAGGCCGGGCTCGGCGAGGGCCATGTCGAACGAGGCGATCGCCGCGTCGTTGCCGGAGGCGAGGAGCCCATTCGCCCGATGGAACCTGACCCGGAGGTAGGAGGAATCGTACGCGCTGAGGTCGGGTATGAGGGCGGTGACGAGCTTTCTGCCTGCGGCGACCAGGTTCGCGTGGACCGCGGCCTCGGCCAGGTCGGAGATGGCCCACAGCTCGGTCAGCCCGTCCACACAGGGTGATCCGGGCTTGGCGAGGTCGCTGAACGCCTCGAACGCCTCCCGGTAGCGGCCGCCGACGAGCGCGGAGATGCCCTCGGCGCGACGGATGTCGGCGCGGATGAAGGCCGGCGGGGTGCTGTCCAGCAGCTGTTTCGCATGGTCGAGTGAGGTCAGGGCACGCTCATCGTCGCCGCGGAGCGTCAAGACGTGCGCATTCAGCACAGCGCAGATCCCCTTGTAGTACTTCTCATCGGACTCGGAGGCCAGCCGCGACGCCTCTTCGATGGCCATGTTCGCGGAACGGAGGTGCCCGCCGGCGATGTGGAGCCTGGCCATCCGATACAGCGTGACCGTGAGCTGGCCGGCCGCTCCGGCGCGCCGGAGCATCTCAACGACCGCGCGCCACGCGGCGGTCGCCGTCGGAAGCAGCTGAAGCGCCTCGGCGGCACAGCCGAGTCCCATCAGGAGCGGTGCGAACGGCGGGGTCTGCTCGACCATGGCGACGACCGTCGGCGCCAGGGACCGGTGTTCCCGGGGCAGGACCATGCTCAGGGTGACCACCCGCACCGAATGGTCGGAGGGCTGGCCGAGCGCCTCGATCGCGGCGACGATCTCACGCCGTGAGACGAGGGAGCCGGCGTTCTGGAAACATTCGGCGGCCGCGCAACCGACCACGTACGAAGCCAGCTCGGGGTCGCTCGTGGCGACCCGGCGGGCGACGGCCACCACTTCGGACAGGTCGACGACGGACACCCCGCGACTCATCGCCTCGGTTGCCTCCGCGAACAGCAGTCGCGCGGTGAGCACGGGGTCGTCGGTGAGCGCGCGCGTCTCATGGATGAAGCGGCGCATCACCGAGGTCAGCCCTGCCCGTTGTGCCGCCTCCACTGCCAGGGTGAGCCGCTGTGCCCGACGCTCGGGCGACGGCGACAGCCGAGCGGCTCGTTCGAAGGCATGGACCGCCGTACGGGTGCCACCCCGTGAGCTGGCGCTTTCGGCGACGGACTGAAGGGTGGCGGCGACCCGTTCGTCGCGTCCGGCCGTCGCGGCGGCGCGATGCCAGACCGACCGGGTGACATCGTCGGACAGGACGTCGGCGAGGGTACGGTGCGCGCTCATCCGTTCGGAGAACGCGGCGGTGGTGTACACGGCGGACTGGACCAGCGGATGCCGGAACGAGATGGTGTCGCCGACACAGAACACGAGTCCTTCGTGCTCCGCCGGCGCCAGGTCTTCCACACCGAGCCCGTGCTGGGCGGCGGCCAGGAGGAGTTCGGTGAGCGACAGACTGTCGTTCGTCGCGGCGAGCAAGAGTACCTGCCGGGTACGTGCGGGTGTGGCGGACACGCGAGCGGCGAAGACCTCCCGGAGCCGTTCGGTCAGCGGCAGCCGAGACGGCAGGCCCGTCACGTCGGGCAACCCCTGGTCCCGCACCGCTTTCGGGAGCTCGACCAGCGCGAGCGGGTTGCCCTGCGCCTCGGCCAGGACGTGACCGCGCAGCGCTCCCGCCAAGGGCACCCCGACCTGGTCGAGCACCCGGTTGGCCTCGTCGAGCGCAAGCCCGGTCAGATACAGGCGTGGGATGGCCAGCTCGGTTATCGGGCCTCCTCCCCTTGATCGGCAGGCGGTGAGCAGCACGGCCGGGCTCGGGGCGAGGCGACGCGCGACGAAGCGCAGGACGTCGGCGCTGGAACGGTCGAGCCAATGAAGATCCTCGACCACCAGCAGGAGGGGACACTCGTGTGCCACGTCCTCCAGCAGGCTCAGCGCCCCGAGCCGGACGAGGAACGCATCGTGGGAGACATGGTCATCGAGGCCGAGCGCGGCACGCAACGCCGACGCCTGGAGGCTGGGCAGAGAGTCGATGCGGTCCCTGACCGGATGGAGGAGCTCGTGGATCCCCGCGAAGGCGAAGCATGACTCCGTTCTTGTGCCCCTGCAACGCAGGATGTGAAAGCCCTGCTCCGAGGCGGCGCCGACGGCGGCATCAATGAGTGTGCTCTTGCCGATGCCGGCGTCGCCGTGAATGAGCAGAGCCGAACCGCTCGTGCGCACGCCCTCAAGCATGGCGCGTATCCGGCGGAGCTCGGCGTCTCGGCCGATCATGCGCCCATGATCCATTGAGTCGGCTCCCAGGGCAATCCGATTCTACGCCCAGACCTGAAGTCCCAACATACCCAGGTTCAGTAATTTGACGGAAGAAGTCGGCATGCTCATATCCATACGGTCTTGATAGGTAAACCACCTGATTACGGGGCTGCCCAATTGCGTCATGGAAAGGCGCAGCCCTGAAGGACCGCTCCGGTGCGCAGCCGGCCGTCCGCCGGCCCGCGAAACACCGTTTCGTCAGGACACGACGTCACCAACAGGGCCGGGGCCGTGCGCGCCGGTCTCCGCAGAAGGAGAGTCTGTGATCTCGAAGAGCAAGAAGAGCGCCCGCTCCATAGCCGTGGCGCTCGCCGCGACCGCCGCCTTCACCGTCACCATCCCGGCCGGCCCCGCCTTCGCCATCAATCACGTCCGATGCGTTGACGGTGAGAACTTCCTGAAGATCTGGTCACACCTCTACAGCTTCCGCAGCGTCGACTGCTACGCCAACGGCGGAAAGACCGACTTCGGCGGATGGTGGGTCGACCGGATCTCCACGGGCAACAACGACCTGATCTACTACGACGCCAACGGCGCCTCGGTGAGGATCAATCGCTGGCGCGACATCACCTTCCCGAACCGCCCTCCGCAGGTCATGGCCATCCAGATCCTGTGACACGCCGACATCCGGCCACCGCCGGAGTCGCCGGCCGGTCACGCCCCGCAGGCGTGACCGGCGGCGGGCAGGGCGACAGGCCGGCCAGGGGTGGGACCGGCGGGCACCGTGGGATGCGGATGGGCTACCTACGGGGCGAGGCGTCCGCCGGTTCCGCATGTGGCCGGCGGGCGGAACGGCCGGGCGCAGAGCGGTTTTGCAGCGCGCTCCGTTGATCAAATTCGACCGATTCCATGATCATCTTCTGAGAGGGGCAGCACAGACTTGCCAAACCTTTCCGCCAAGGCCAGGAAAGCCTGGTCGCGCACCCTTCCCGGCCTCCCCCGAAGCCGGGGCCGGCGTCTCCCGCGCCGGCCAACGGCCCTGATCGCAACCGTGATCACCATTGTCGTGGCGACGCTCGGCGCCCTCATCCCGGCCTCGCCCGCGATGGCCGCCGACCCCGCCCCACCGCGCGCGCTCCCGCAGAACGCCACCGAGGCGGACCTCAAATGGCAGCCAGCCCTCGACTACGACACCAACGGCTGTTACAATGTCCCGGCCATCGGACCTGACGGTCAGATCGCTGAAGGCCTGGACAACCACAACACCACAAGCTCCTATCTCTGCCGCGACAAAGCAGACCTGGACAACACCAACGCCTACTCCCGTCAACGGTGCAACTCCGGCTGGTGCGTCTATCTCTACGACTACTACTTCGAGAAGGACGTCGCCGTCGAGCATGTGCACGACATGGGCGGCCATCGCCACGACTGGGAGCACATCGCGGTCTGGGTCCAAAACGACCAGGCGAAGTATGTGGCCGCGTCGGCGCACAACAGGTATGAGGTCAGGCCGGCCGACAAGGTCCGCTGGGACGGCACCCACCCCAAGATCGTGTATCACAAGGACGGCGGCTCCACCCACGCCTTCCGCTTCGCCACGGCGAACGACGAACCGCCCGAGAACCACTACCAGCAGTGGCGCCGCTCGACCCTGGTCTCCTACAACGGTTTCCCGGATGGACTTCGCGACAAGCTGTTCAATCACGACTTCAAGGGCGCTTTGATCGCGATCAAGGACTCCAAGTTCGCGGATAACCTCGAAAAGGCCATCCCCAAAGACAGCCGCATCGTGTGCGTCCCCAGGGGGCAATGCTCGGAAATCCTGACCCCCAAGTTCCCGTTCGACTACACACGCGACGAGAACTCCCCTGGCGACCCGCCCGACACCTCGGCCCCGACCGTGCCCGGAAACCTGCGCTCGACCGGCGTCACCGCCGACAGTGTCGCGCTGGCCTGGAGCGCCTCCACCGACAACGCCGGAGTCACCGGCTACGAGGTCTACCGGGGCACCACGCTCGTCACCACCGTCACCGGCACCACCTACACCGACACCGGCCGGAGCGCGAGCACCGCCTACACCTACACCGTCCGTGCCCGCGACGCCGCCGGTAACCGCTCCGCCGCCAGCGCCGCCGTCACGGCCACCACGGGTGACATCGGCGGCAACAAGGTGCTCGGCTACTTCGCGGAGTGGGGCGTCTACGCCCGTAACTACCGGGTCAAGAACATCGACACCAGCGGCTCGGCGGCCAAGCTGACGCACATCAACTACGCCTTCGGCAACGTGACGAACGGACAGTGCACGATCGGCGACAGCTGGGCCGCCTACGACCGCGCCTCCACGGCGGCCGAGAGCGTGGACGGCGTGGCCGACACCGGGGACATCGGCGCGCTGCGCGGCAACTTCAGCCAGCTGCGCAAGCTCAAGAAGAAGTACCCCGGCCTGAAGGTGCTCTGGTCCTTCGGCGGCTGGACCTGGTCCGGCGGCTTCGGCCAGGCCGCCCAGAACCCGGCCGCGTTCGCCGACTCCTGCTACAAGCTGGTCGAGGACCCGCGCTGGGCGGATGTGTTCGACGGCATCGACATCGACTGGGAGTACCCGAACGCCTGCGGCGTGACCTGCGACACCAGCGGCCCGGCCGCGTTCGGGAACGTCATGTCAGCCATGCGCTCACGCTTCGGTTCCGGCAACCTGGTCACCGCCGCGATCACCGCCGACGGCACCAGCGGCGGCAAGATCGACGCGGCCGACTACGCCGGCGCGGCGCAGTACGTCGACTGGTACAACGTCATGAACTACGACTACTTCGGCGCCTGGGCGGCGCAGGGCCCGACGGCCCCGAACTCGCCGCTCAACAGCTACTCCGGCATTCCGATCGCCGGTTTCCACGGCGACAGCGGGATCCAGAACCTCAAGGGCAAGGGGGTGCCCGCGAGCAAGTTACTGCTCGGCATCGCCTTCTACGGCCGCGGCTGGACCGGCGTCACGCAGGCCGCGCCGGGCGGCACGGCCACGGGGCCGGCGCCGGGGACGTACGAGGCGGGCGTCGAGGACTACAAGGTGCTCAAGGCCCGATGCCCGGCCACCGGCACAGTCGCGGGCACGGCGTACGCCCACTGCGGCGACCAATGGTGGGGCTATGACACGCCCAGCACGATCGGCGGCAAGATGAGCTACTCGAAGAACCAGGGCCTCGGCGGCGCGTTCCTGTGGGAACTCAGCGGCGACACCACCGACGGTGAGCTCATCACGGCCGTGAAGAACGGCCTGGGCTGACCCCGGCGGGCCGGCTCCCGCGATGCGGGGCCGGCCCCTTTGGCGAACGTCAGCCTCACGAGCATGCTGTGACCAGCAGGCCGCCTCAGGGGGTGGAAAGGTTCACTGACAGTTGTCCCCAGGTTGTCATGTTTTCCACATACCACGCCACGCCCCACGGCATTGCCGCAAACCGCTCCTACGAGCCGGTTATCACTCTGTACGGTGGACCGGAGCTCCGACCCGAGGAGAACAACGATGCGGCTCATGCTCACCGTGCTCAGCCGGCACGCCGACCGCGACGTCGTGGTCGAGGGCGACGAGACGACCACGGTGGCACGGCTCGCCGACTCACTCGCCGGACAGGCCGGTGAACGGCCGAGCAACGTGGTGCGGCTGACCCGCAGCAAGGCCCCCTACGGGCTGGGAGACGACGCCTCGGACGCCGAGCCGGCCACCCTCTGGCTGGACGGCCGCCCCCTGGACCCCTCGGCGCCCGCGCTCGGCCTGCTCCGCGACGGCGACCTCGTCACCCTCGACCGCGACCTGGCCACGGCCACGGTCACCGAGGAGCCCGGTGGCATCGTGGAGATCCGGGTGATCGGCGGACCGGCCGCCGGATCCGTGCACCGCCTCAGCCTGGGCGTTCACACCGTCGGATCCGACCCGGCCTGCGCGGTGGCCGTCGCCGACCCTCGACTGCCCGGCGAGGCCGCCGTGGTACGGCTCACCCCCGAGGTCATCACCGTGGAACCGGTGGCGGGAGCCGTGGGAGCGGGAGCCGTGCCCACGCTGGACCGCGAGCCGCTGGACGGCCCGGCGCCGTGGCCCGAGCACGCCGTGCTGACCTGCGGCACGACCGTGCTGACCCTCAAGGCCGTGGAGCCGCCCGACGCGCACCTGGACGCCCAGCCCGACGGCGGCCTGGCCTACAACCGGCCGCCCAGGCTCCGGCCGCCGGCGAGCCGGCGCCGGTTCGAGGTCCCCGCCGAGCCCAAACGCGCCGAGACCATGCGGCTCCAGCTGCTGACCGCGTTCCTGCCGGCCGCGCTCGGGGTGATCATGGCCTGGGCGTTCCACATCTGGTACTTCCTGCTGATGGCGCTGATGACACCGCTGATCATGGTCGGCCAGTGGTGGAGCGACAGGCGGCACGGCCGCAAGCAGTACCGGCTGCGGATGAAGGAGTACCGGGAGCGGCTGAAGGTCTTCGAGGCGGACGTGGAGCGCGCCCGCGCCACCGACGAGGCCGAACGCCGCGCCGCCGCGCCCGACCCCGCCGAGGTGCTGCTCACCGCGACCGGTCCCCGGCGGCGGCTCTGGGAGCGCCGCGACCACGACGCGGACGCCCTCCGGCTCCGGGTGGGCCTCGCCGACCTCCCCGCGGATCTGGAGTTCGCCGCCGAGCGGACCGCCCCCGCCGACACCGCGCTGCCCGACCCGCCGAGCTGTCACGCGGTGCCGGTGGCCCTGGCCATGCGCCGCCTGGGCGTCGCCGGCCTGACCGGGCCGAGACAGGCCACCGCCGGGCCCGCCCGGTGGCTGGTCGGCCAGGCCGCCGCCCTGCACAGCCCCCGCGACCTGGCGATCGTGGTGCTGTCGGTCCACCGCGACGGGGACGAACGCTGGAACTGGGTCCGCTGGCTGCCGCACTGCGCCCCGCACGGCGGCGAGGACTGCGTGGCGCTGGTCGGCGCCGACCCGGAGGCCGCGGCCCGCCGGGTGAGCGAGCTGACCACGCTGATCGACGAACGCCTCGGCGAGGAGGACGGCCCGGCCGCCAGGCTCAGCCGCGTCCCGGCCGGCTGGGGCGACCTGGGCGGCGCCCCGGGCCAGGCGGAGTCCGCCCCGGTCTACGACGAACGCCCCTACGACGTGCTGGTCGTCCTGGACGGCGCCCAGGTCCTGCGCGCGCTGCCCGGCATGCCGCAGGTCCTCCGCCAGGGCCCCCGGGCCGGCGTCTACACCCTGGCCGTCGACGACGACCAGCGGCTGCTGCCCGAGGAGTGCGCCACCGTCGTCGACGTGGCGGCCGACGGCACCGTACGGCTGCGCGGCGGCGGCCTGGACGGTCTCGGCGAGATCCTGGCCGACCAGGTCTCGGCCTCCTGGTGCGACCGGCTCGCCCGCTCCCTGGCCCCGGTCCGCGACGTCAGCCGCGACGACGCCGGGCCGGCCCTGCCCGGCGCCGCGCGGCTCCTGGACGAGCTGAGGCTCCCCTCGGTGTCGGGCCAGGCCCTCGCCGAGCGCTGGGGCCGGACCACCAAGGCGGTGATCGGCGTCGGCCCCGACGGGCCGTTCTCCGTCGACCTGCGGGTGGACGGGCCGCACGCGCTCATCGCGGGCACCACGGGGGCCGGGAAGTCGGAGCTCCTGCAGACCCTGATCTGCTCGCTCGCCGTGGCCAACCGGCCCGACGAGATGACGTTCGTGCTGATCGACTACAAGGGCGGGGCCGCCTTCAAGGAGTGCGTACGGCTCCCGCACACGGTCGGCATGGTCAGCGACCTGGACGGCCACCTGACCCAGCGGGCCCTGGCCTCCCTGGCCGCCGAGATCCGCCGGCGGGAGCGCCTGCTGCTGGCCGCCGGGGCCAAGGACATCGAGGACTACCACGAACTACGCGACGCGCAGCGGGCCCGCGCCTCCCGCGACCTGCTCGTCGCCGGGGGCGGCACGTCGGTCAGGCAGCTGCGCGGGCGGGCCGAGCCCCTGGCCGCGCTCCCCCGGCTGGTGCTGGTCATCGACGAGTTCGCCGCCATGGTCAGCGAGCTGCCCGACTTCATGACCGGGCTGGTGGACATCGCCAGGCGGGGCCGCTCGCTCGGCATCCACCTCATCCTGGCCACCCAGCGGCCCGGCGGCGTGGTGACCGCCGACATCCAGGCCAACACCTCGCTGCGGATCGCGCTGCGGGTCACCGAGGCCGCCGAGTCCGCCGACGTCATCGACCGGCCGGACGCCGCGCACATCTCCAAGTCCACCCCCGGCCGGTGCTACGTGAAGTCCGGAGCCGGCGGGGCGACGGCCGTGCAGGCCGCGAGGATCGGCGGGCGCGCCCCGGGCGGTTCGAGCGACGTCAGGGTACGGGTGAACGAGGTGGGCTGGCGGTCCCTGGGGCAGCCGCTGTCCGCCGCCGAGCAGGTCGCCGAGGGCTCTGTGGTCACCGACCTGTCCACGCTCGTCGACGCCCTGGTCGAGGCGGCCCGCGTCGCCGCGGTCCCGAGGCAGCCCAGCCCCTGGCTCCCACCGCTCGACGACCTCGTGGTCGCCCCCGAGCTGGCCGGGTTCGCCGGGCCTCCCGGGCTCTCCGGTGACGCGTCGCCGTACCGGGCGGGGGTCGACGAGGTGCCGCCGCTGGTTTTCGGGGTGACCGACCTGCCGTGGGCGCAGGACCGCCGGGCGCTGGCGCTGGACCTCGCGCACGGCGGGCACCTGCTCCTGGCGGGTGCCTCCAGGAGCGGCCGGTCCACCGCGCTGCGCACGCTGGCGGGGGCGATCGCGGCGGGGTCGTCCCCGGAGGACGTGCACGTGCACGCGATCGACTGCGGCTCGGGGGCGCTGCTGCCGCTGGTGGCGCTGCCCCACTGCGGGGCGGTGGTGACGCGCGACCAGCTCGACCGGGTGGAACGGCTGCTGACCCGCCTGCGCGCCGAGGTCGGGCGGCGCCAGCAGCTTCTCGCCGAGGCCGGATACGCGTCGCTGGCCGAACTGCGCGCCGCCCGGGGGGAGCCTCGGCTGCCCTGGATGGTGCTGATGCTCGACCGGTGGGAGGGGTTCGTCGCGGCGTTCGAGGGCTACGACTACGGGCGGCTGATCGAGTCGATGATGCAGCTGCTGCGGGAGGGACCGGCGGTCGGGCTCCACGCCGTGGTGACCGGCGACCGGTCGGCGCTGATCGGGCAGATCTCGACGGTCTTCGACGACCGGCTGATCCTCCGGCTGGCCGACTCCGCCGACTACGGCCTGGCCGGGCTGCCCGTCAAGGACCTGCCGGCCTCGCTCGGCCCCGGCCGCGCGCTCTCCCCGGGCGAGCACGGCGTCACCGAGAGCCAGCTCGCGCTGCTCTGCGACGACCCCTCAGGGCCCGCCCAGGTCGCCGCGCTCCAGGCGTTCGCCCGTTCGGTGCCGGCCCGCTTCCCCGGGGTCACCGGAGGCCCTCCGGGGGCCGGGGGCGCCGGGGCTTCCGGGGCTCTCGGAGCCGCCGGGGCCGCCGGAGGTGCCGGGGCTCCCGGAGTCACCGAGGTGGCCGGGGCTCCCGGAGGGCCCGGGGGTGCCGGGACGGAGTCCGGCGGGTGGGTCTGGCCCTCTGAGCCGCCGCTGCGGGTGGACCTCCTGCCGACGCGGATCACCGCCTCCCAGGCGCTGGAGCTGGCGCCGTTCTCCGAGCCCTCCTCGCCCCTGTGGGCGCTGCTCGGCGTCGGAGGCGACTCGCTGGCCCCACTCGGCGTCGACCTGCTCGCGCACGGCCCCGGCGCCGTCGTGGCGGGGCCGTCCAGATCCGGCCGCTCATCGGCGCTGATGACCGCCGCCCGCTCCCTGCTGTCGCGCGGTACGCCGGTGGTCCTGGTCACCCCCCGCCGCAGCCCGCTCAGCACGCTGGTGGACGCTCCGGGGGTGCTGGCCGTGCTCGACGCCGGGGGCGACCTGGAGGGGGCGGTGGCCGGGCAGGAGCGCTACGTGGTGATCGTCGACGACGCCGAGCTGGTCTCCGCCGACTCACCGCTCGGCATGGCCCTGGAGCAGGTGCTGCGCACCGGCCGTGACAGCGAGCACGGCCTCATCGTCGGCGGCACCACCGGGGACCTGACCACCGCCTACCGGGGCTTCGTGGCCGAGGCCCGCAAGGCTCGCACCGGCCTGCTGCTGTCGGTCCAGAGCCCCGCCGACGGCGACCTGTTCACCATCCGGCTCCCCCGAGGCGCGGTCGGCGGCCCGCCCGGGCGGGGCCTGCTGGTCACGCTGGGCGCGGTGACGGCCGTCCAGACGGCACTGCCGGGATGACCCCGGAAGCCGGGACGCCCCTGAGCGTCCCCGGCCACGGCGCCGGACGACCTCGGGCGGAGAACCGGCGCCGGAGTGCCCCCTTCTAGGGGGATAACCGCCTTTTCCCCGCTTTTCATGAAAAGGGGAAACGCCGCAGCGCCGCTCCGGGCGGAATGCCGGAACGGCGCCGTGGCGAACGAGGTCTGCCGGGGTCAGCGCGTGGCGGACTCGATGTTGCCCCGGTAGGTGTTGATGACCCGGGACGCCTCCGCGAGCTCCTCGGACATGCGCTGGAAGGCGGCGCGGTAGTTCTGCCACGCCTCGGTGAAGCGCTGGGCGCCGGGACCGGTCCAGGCGGTGCCGACCTTGGCGGCCTCCCGGTCCAAGGCGGCCATGGTGGCCCTCACCTGGTCCGCCTGCTGGGTGAACTGGGTGGCCATCTGCTGCATTTCCGCGGGATTGCCGCCGAGCAAGTTCTGGCTCATGCCAGTCTCCTTCGGGATCGGTGTCGGGGGGCTCACCAAACGAAATCACGATAGGCGAGTGCATTACAGGGACACCCGGATTATGCCGAGCGGCTATGGATCTTCCCACACCTACCGACCCACTAACACTCTTCTTTCGCTGAATTTCCATGACACATGGGGTTATAGGGGTATGAGAGGCCACTGTGGCGGACAGGCGGACCCCCCGCTTTCCTGGGATGAGAGGACGCTTACACTCCGTTGGAGGTCCACCAGCCCCCAGTTCGCGTGATGAAGGGAACGAAGCCGGTGCAGAAGGTCCTGATCGCCAACCGTGGCGAGATCGCCGTCCGGATCGCCCGCGCCTGCAAGGACGCCGGACTGACCGGCGTCGCGGTCTACTCCGACCAGGACCTGGACGCGCTGCACGTTCAGGTCGCCGACGAGGCCCACGCGCTGAACGGTCACACCCCCGCCGACACCTACCTGTCCATCGGCAAACTGCTGCGGGTGGCCGCCGACAGCGGCGCCGACGCCGTCCACCCCGGCTACGGATTCCTCGCCGAGAACGCCGCCTTCGCCCAGGCGGTCATCGACGCCGGCCTGACCTGGATCGGGCCGCCGCCCGCGGCGATCACCGCGCTGGGCGACAAGGTCCAGGCCCGCCACATCGCCCAGCGGGTCGGCGCCCCCCTGGTGGCCGGCACCGCCGAACCGGTCGGCGGGGCCCAGGAGGTCGTCGACTTCGCCCGTGAGCACGGCCTGCCGATCGCGATCAAGGCCGCCTACGGCGGCGGCGGACGCGGTCTCAAGGTCGCCCGCACCCTGGAGGAGATCCCCGAGCTGTACGACAGCGCGGTACGCGAGGCGGTGGGCGCCTTCGGCCGGGGCGAGTGCTTCGTCGAACGCTACCTCGACCGGCCCCGCCACGTGGAGACCCAGTGCCTGGCCGACGCGCACGGCCAGGTGGTTGTGGTCGGCACCCGCGACTGCTCCCTGCAGCGCCGCCACCAGAAACTCGTCGAGGAGGCCCCGGCGCCGTTCCTCACCCCGGAGCAGGAACGGCTGCTGTACGACTCCTCCAAGGCCATCCTGCGCCAGGCGGGCTATGTGGGGGCCGGGACCTGTGAGTTCCTCGTCGGCCGGGACGGCACCATCTCCTTCCTGGAGGTCAACACCCGGCTGCAGGTCGAGCACCCGGTCAGCGAGGAGACCTCCGGCCTGGACCTGGTGCGCGAGATGCTCCGCATCGCCGCCGGCGAACCCCTGGGCTACGACGACCCGCCGCTGCGCGGGCACTCCATCGAGTTCCGGATCAACGCCGAGGACGCCGGCCGGGGGTTCCTGCCCGCGCCGGGCACGATCGCGGCGATGACCCTGCCGGGCGGCCCCGGCGTGCGGGTGGACGCCGGCTACGCGGCCGGGATGACCGTACCGGACGCCTTCGACTCGCTGGTGGCCAAACTGATCGTCACCGGCGCCACCCGTTCCCAGGCGCTCCAGCGGGCCCGGCGGGCGCTGGCGGAGTTCACCGTGGAGGGCATGGCCACCGTGCTGGACTTCCACCGCGCGGTGGTCGACGACCCGGCCTTCACCGCCGAGCCGTTCGCGGTGCACACCCGGTGGATCGAGACCGAGTTCACCGGGGCGATCGCCCCGTACGCGGGGCCGCACGCCCAGCCGGGTGACACGGCCGAGCGGCAGCGGGTGACGGTGGAGGTGGGCGGCAAACGCCTGGAGGTGGTGCTGCCGTCCGGCTTCGCCCCCACCGGCGCCGCCGGGGGCGCGGGGTCCGGCGCGTCCGGTGCGGGACGCAGGGAACGGCCGGGGCGCCGGGGCTCGGCCGGCCGCGCCGTGGCCGGTGGCGACGGCCTGGTCAGTCCGATGCAGGGCACCATCGTGAAGGTGACGGCCGCCGACGGGGACGTGGTCGCGGCCGGGGACACCGTCGTGGTGCTGGAGGCGATGAAGATGGAGCAGCCGCTGACCGCGCACAAGGCCGGCACCGTGGCCGGGCTGACCGCCGCGGTCGGGCAGATCGTCACCGCCGGCGAGGCCATCTGCGACATCAAGGACGACTGACCCGCCGTCCGCCCGCAGGCCACCGGTAGGTGTCACCGGACGGCGACATTTCGGTCACGCCGTAAATCCGGGGCCGCCCAAGCGGCGCCGACCGGTCGCGGCCGTCTCGCGGCATGCCATCGGGGCGAGATGTCCCGGTCGTACGGTGTGCCCGGAACCTGCGAGGGTGCCGGAGCGCCGGGACAACGGAGTCGGTACCGGGCCCGGATCAGGACCGGATACGGTCAAGGAGGGAACTCTGACGTCCACTCACTCGTCTCTCAGGACGAAGGAGGCTTTCTGCCGTGACCACCACAAAATCCGTGCCGGGTCGGTTCGGTGCCGCGTTCATCGCGTTGCTCGCCGGGCTGCTGGCCATCTTCATGATCGCGCCGGCGGCCAACGCCGCGGCGCCCGATCCCAGCACGATCTCCGCCGGGCTGAAGGACGGGGATCGCTTCTACGCCGATCCCGCGGCCAACCTGCCCGGCAACGCCGTCGACGCCATGCGCGGCGCCGTCGAGCAGACCTCGTCGGTCTACCTGGCGCTGCTGCCCAAGGGTTCGGTCACCAGCGAGTCCCAGGCGAAGACCCTGCTCACCTCGATCCGCAAGGACGTGGGCGGCAAGTCCACCATCCTGGTCATGAACGGCACGATCCCGCTCGGCACGTCCAACATCAAGGGCGTCGACATCGACGAGCTTCTCGGCCGCGCCAAGACGAGTCAGAGCCCGACCGACAACGTGATCAACTTCGTCAAGCTGGCGGATGACGCGGGCACCGGCGCCGGCCTCGGCTCCAACTCCGGTTCCAGCTCCTCCTCCGGTGGCGGCGGAGGTGTGCTGATCGGCATCCTGGTGCTGGCCCTCGCCGGCGGCCTGGGCATCTTCTTCTACTCCCGCAAGAAGAAGAAGGAGCGCGAGGCGCGCGAGGCGGCCGACCTGGCCGCGGTCAAGCAGACCGTGGACGAGGACGTCACCACGTTCGGTGAGGAGATCACCGACCTGGACACCGACGTCAAGCTGCTGGGCGACGGCGCCGACCACCAGCAGGACTGGCAGCGCGCCCTCGACTCCTACGAGCGGGCCAAGACGGAGCTGACGGCGGTCAAGCGCCCCGACGAGCTCCGCGGCGTGACCACGGCGCTGGAGGAGGGGCGTTACGCCCTGGCCTGTGTGAAGGCCCGGGTGAACAACCAGCCGATTCCCCAGCGGCGCTCGCCGTGCTTCTTCAACCCGCAGCACGGCCCCTCGGTCCGCGACGTCCGCTGGGCTCCGCCCGGGGGCGCGGTGCGCGACGTGCCCGCCTGCGCGGCCGACGCCGAGGCCGTGGAGCGCGGCTTCGAGCCGCAGACCCGTCAGGTCATGGTCGACGGCCACTCCCGCCCCTACTACGACGCGGGCCCGGCCTACCAGCCGTACGCCTACGGCTACTACGGCGGTTTCGGCGACGTCATGAGCGCGATGCTGGTCGGCACGATGATGGGCAGCGTGCTGAGCGGCGGCTGGGGCCACGGCGGCTACGGCGCCGGATACGAGCAGGGCATGGCCGACGGTGGCGGCGGGGCCGACTTCGGCGGTGGAGGCGACTTCGGTGGCGGCGGCTGGGGGGACTTCGGCGGTGGAGGCGACTTCGGTGGCGGTGGTGACTTCGGCGGCGGCGACTGGTAGTCACATCGGCCGGCGCTGAAAGCCACGACGGGCGCGTCCCCCTTGGGGGGCGCGCCCGTCGCCGTGTCAGGGCCGTCGCCGTGTCAGGGCCGGGCACGGGCCGCAGCCGCCGGACATGTCTCGGAAAAACGAGGTCCGGATCAAGCTGACGACGCTTCCGAGGCGGTTCGGATCCCTACCAGGGTCCGCGCCCGCCGGACGGGCACGTGATCAGGTCCAGTCCCACTTGTGACCCCAGTAGCTGTCGGCGGTGATCTCCTCGGCGGTGTAGGAGGTCTCGTCGACGAGCATGCCCTCGCAGCCGACCTCAAGGTCCCAGCGGCCGGGGGTGCGCACGTAGAAGGAGACCATTTTGTCGTTGGTGTGGCGGCCCAGCGTCGAGGAGAGGTGGTAGCCGCCCGCCATGACGCGGTCGAGGGCGCGGCCGACCTCGTCGAGGGTTTCGCACTCGACCATGATGTGCACCAGCGCCGGCGCCTTGAGGTTGGGGGTCGGCAGGATCGCCAGGCTGTGGTGCCGGGCGTTGACCCCCATGAACCGCAGCCGAATCGGGCCGTACTCGGACGACCTCTGGAGGCGGAACGCCCCGCGGGACAGGAAGCCGAGGGTTTCGGCGTAGAACCGGTGGTCGCCCTCCAGATCGCTCACCGGCACCACCACGTGGCCCATGCCGAGCCTTCCTGCGACGAAGCGGTTGCCGAACTTCGTCGCGATCGGGCTGTGGTCCAGAGCGGGACCGTGGAAGACCTCCAGTGGAGTCCCGCCCGGGCTCTGGAAGGCGATCCCCGCCTCGACCCGGCGGGCGTCGGCGTCCTCCAGCGACAGCGGCTTGATCGCGATCCCGGCCGCCTCGACGGCCGACTGCACGCGCCGCAGCGCCAGATGGTCACGGACCTCCCACCCGACGGCCTCCACCCGGTCCTCCTCGCCGGGCAGCAGCACGATGCGGGCGTGCCGCTCGTCCATGCGCAGGTACAGGGCGTCGGATTCCGGCCCGGTGCCTTCGGCGAATCCGATCGTGTCAAGGGCGAACGTGCGCCAGGCGTCCAGGTCCGTGGTCCGGACACGCACGTAACCCAGCGCGCTGATGTCGGTCATACCCGTCTCTCCTGAATCGGTTGAAGTGTTGGCCGAGATCGTCCGGCGCGGGAATCAGATCAGCGCGCGCAGCGCGCCCTGCGGCTCGACACCCATCTGGGTCAGTGCCGTCGCGTGGTAGGTGTTGCCGGGAATGTGGATGGCGTGCTGCAACCCGACGTGCGCGTCGCGCCAGAACCGCTGCATCGGGTTGTTGCGGCGCACCGCGTTGCCGCCGGACCGCGCGAAGATCTCATCGACCGCCGACACCGCCCGCCACGCGCAGCGAACCTGGTTGCGCCGGACCACGGCCCGATCCGCGAAGGTGATCGGCTTTCCGGAGTCGGCGAGGTCGTAGAGCCGGCTGATGCCGTCGAGCAGTTGCAGCCGCGCGGACTGGATGTCGGACGCGGCCTCGGAGATCGCGTACAGCGTGTACGGGTCGTCCTTCACCTTCGCGCCGGAGGCCGTCACCCGGTCCCGCTGGTAGTCCAGGTGCGTGGTGAGCATGCCCTCGCAGATGCCGATCACCGCGGCGGTGATGCCCAGGGGGAACATCGACCAGAACGGCAGCCGGTACACCGTCTCGGTCCGGCCGGCCCGCTCGGCCGCGACCTCGCCCTCGGCGACCTCCGCGGCGTCGATCGTCCGGTAGGCGGGGATGAACGCGCCGTCGACGACGATGTCCTTGCTCCCGGTCCCGCGCAGCCCGATGACGTCCCAGGAGTCCTCGATGATCGTGTAGTCGGATCGGGGCAGCACCACGTGCATTCCCTTCATGGGCTGCACCGGCTTGCCCTCGGCGTCTCCGAGCAGCGCGCCGAGGAAGATCCAGTCGCAGTGATCGGTGCCCGAGGAGAACTGCCAGTGGCCCTTGAGGATGTACCCGCCGTCGGTCGGCGTCGCCACCCCGCTGGGCATGTACGGCGAGGCGATCCACGTGTTCGGATCGGAGCCCCACACCTCCTCCTGCAGCCGGCGGTCGCACAACGCCATCTCCCACGGGTGCACTCCACCGACCCCGCACACCCAGCCCGTTGAGCCGCACGCGTTCGCCACCGCCATCACCGCCTCGGCGAAGTCCCGGGGATGCGCCGCGTATCCACCGAAATCGGTCGGCTGCAGCAGCCGCATCACTCCGGTCTCGCGGATCAGCTTCACGCTCTCATCGGACAGCTTGCCCAGGCGCTCGGTCTCGTCCGCGACCGCGGCCAGCCGACCGGCGATCTCCTCTACTCGGGAAACAACTTCATGCGCCATCAAGGCACCTCCGGACTTGATCTGAGAGAGTCGCGACCCGCCGTTTCCGCGGCGGTTCGCTGACGCTAAGTCGCTTTCGACCACCGAGTCCACGGCACATCCCGCTGGCCGGGACTACACGAGAGGGTGCGGCGGGGGCGCCCTCGTCAGCCGTCTCAGAGGTCGGGAACCGGGACGGCTCCGAGGCGGACGGCGTCTTCAATGCTGTCGCGCAGTCGCGTGCAGGTCGGCACGACACCCCGGTCGACACCCCGGATCAGCTCGACGCACTGCTCGGTGTCGGTGGTCCACTGAACGAGTGTGTGGGCCAGGCTGTTCTTCTTGACCAGGACGCACGAGCCGCAGCTGCTGCAGGACACGGGGCGCACGGAACATCTCCTCGATTGTGATCACGAACGTGCTCGACGGTGGTGGTGCCTCGTCGCGGAGGCGCCACCACCGGTCCTGGCCGGCCGGCCGGCGGGCCGGGCCGGCCGGGCCGTGCTAGGCCGAAGCCGGGGCGACGCCGATGGTCCGGCCGTTGGCGATGTTGTCTTCGACCTCTTTCCCCCAGAACGTGTTGGCCCGCTCGGTGTCGATCTCGAACTCGAACCGCCGGGTCATCTCCGGGGCAACGTCCTCGACGTCGACGTAGAACTGCTCGTACCAGCGGCGCAGCTGGTAGACCGGGCCGTCCTCCTCGCAGAGCAGCGGATTGTCGATCTTGGCCTTGTTCTTCCAGATCTTCACATCCTGCAGGAAGCCCGTCTCCACGCCCGCCGCGAAGCCCGCCGCCATCGCCTGCGACCGCTCGTCGGAGACGCCCTGGGGCTTCTTGACCATCGCGCCCCACTGAAGCACGAAGCTGGTCGGCGACACCGGGTAGTGGCAGTTGATCAGGACGGACTCGACCGTCTTCCCCGCGACGGTGTGCCACAAGTAGTCGATCATGTACGACGGGCCGTAGTACGCCGCCTCCGAACGCCCGTCGGTCCTGTCACCGGAGTAGTTCGTACCGACATGGACATCCGGACGGGGCCGGCTGTTCATGTACTGCGCGGCGACGTGGCCTTCGAAGACGTTCTTGAAGTACGTCGGGAACGCGTAGTGGATGTAGAAGAAGTGGGCCATGTCGACCACGTTGTCGACGATCTCCCGGCAGTTGGAGCCCTCGATCTTGATCCGGTTCCACGTCCAGGAGGTCCACTCCGACGTGTCCACACCGGCGATTTCCGGGATCGTCACCTCCGGCGGGGGCGGGTTGCCCTGCGGGTCGTGCCAGACATACAGCTGCGCGTTGCGCTCCAGGGTCAGCCACGTCCTGGTGCGTGCCCGCGGCGGCACCCGGCGGGCGTACGGGATGCCGGCGCACCGGCCGTTGCCCGCCCAGCGCCAGTCGTGGAAGGGGCAGGCGATCGCGTCGCCCTTGACCTCCCCCTGGCTGAGGTCTCCGCCCATGTGAGGGCAGTAGGCGTTGAGGACGTTCAGCTTGCCGGTGCTGTCGGCGAACACCACCAGCTTGGTGCCGAACGCCTCGATCTTGTGCGGTTTGCCGTCCCTGAACTCGTTCGTCAGGCCCAGGCAGTGCCAGCCCCGTGCGTAACGCGCCGGAGGCGGGGCCGCCTCGATCACACGAATCTCGTCATCACCGGCGGTCTGTATCGACGTCATGAAGTCTCCCTTGCCGTCCAATGCGCCCGGGCCGAAGCTCCCTGCCCGCGGGATTCTCATCATGCGAAGCCGACGGTGTGCGACACCGCCCCTTTCCCACTGACCGGGACCTCGTTTCGCAAGTCATGGCGGCGCGCTCCGCGAAACACCGGCCTCCGGTCTCCGACCTCCCGTCGAGATCGAACGGTGAGAGAGCCCGTCCCGCTCGCCGGGAGGACAAGTTGTGGGACACACCGGGCGCCGACACCGTGGGATCGACCGATTCGGGCGAAGAAAATCGCCCGATCCGGGCGAACGAAGGAGACCGTAGGCCGATATGACCACTCACCAGATCTTGACCGGGCCCGGCGGCGGGGATTCGGCACGTGCTCCGGATCCGGCCCCCACCGTGGTGAAGCACCCGTTACGGGTGATCCTCGTCGTCGCCTTCGCGACCCTGGTGACCACGCTCAACCA
The DNA here is from genome assembly GCF_053601935.1 of Streptosporangium sp. NPDC004631. Classification (NCBI taxonomy): domain Bacteria; kingdom Bacillati; phylum Actinomycetota; class Actinomycetes; order Streptosporangiales; family Streptosporangiaceae; genus Streptosporangium; species Streptosporangium sp. NPDC004631. The sequence goes on from NZ_JBSGCR010000004.1 coordinate 71,079, forward strand.
GACGCTGGTCGTCCCGGTGCTGCCCGAACTGCCCGGCCGCCTGGGGGTCACGCCCTCCGTCGCCACCTGGCTGGTCACCGCGACGGTCATCGCAGGCGCGGTATCGCACCCGATGCTGGGCAGGCTGGGCGACCAGTTCGGGATGCGCAGGATGATGACCGTGGCGCTCGGCGCGATGATCCTCGGGTCCCTGATGTGCGTGATGAGCGACAACATCGGCGTCCTCATCGCAGGGCGGGCGCTCCAGGGGATCTCCAGCGCGACGATCCCGCTCGGGATGAGCCTGGTGGGGGTGGTCCTGGAGCCAAGGCGCCGCGCCTCCGCCATCGCCTCCGTCAGCGCGATGATGGGGGTCGGCGGCGCGCTCGGGCTGCCGACCGCCGGGCTGGTCTCCCGGCTGTGGGGCTTCCACGGCCTGTTCGCCGTCTCGGCGTTCGCGGGTGTGGCCGCGGCGGCCGCCCTGCTGCTGGCGGTCCCGGCGCCGCCCCGGCGCGAGCGCGCGCAGCGGGTCGACCTCCCGGGTGCGGTGCTGCTCACCTGCTTTATCGTCACCCTGCTGGTCGGGCTCGACCGCGGCGGCGAGTGGGGGTGGACGAACGCGCTGACCATCGCGTCCTTCCTCGCGGCGCTGGTGTCCGGGTGTCTGCTGACCCTGGTGGAGCTTCGCCGCCATGCTCCGCTCATCGATCTCAGGGCGGCGGTGAGCCGCTCCTCCGCTACGATCAACGGAGGGTCGATTCTGGTTGGTTTCGCGCTGTTCACGAACTTCCTCGGGATCGTCGGACGCCTCCAGGCCCCGGTGTCGACCGGTTACGGGCACGGGCTGTCGGTGCTGGCGACCGGTCTGTGCCTGCTGCCCGGAGGGCTGCTGTCGGCGGTGGTGGCGCCGCTGTCGGCCAGGCTGAGCGCGGCCGTCACCCCACGGGTGACGATCGCGCTGGGCTGCGCGGTCTCCGCCGCCGGGTTCGCGGCCCAGATCCCGCTGGGGCACGGATCGCTGTGGGTGCTCGTCTGCGTCATCGCCGTTGTCTCGGCCGGCAACTCCATGGTCCTGGCGAACCTGCCCGCACTGATCCTTCAGGTCACACCGGAGGCGAACATCGGCGTCGCGAACGGGCTCAACTCGCTGGCCCGCGCCATCGGCATGTCGGTGAGCAGCGCGGTGTTCGGCATCGTCATGACGGTTCCCGTCGGCGCCGCGTTCGTACCGCGCGGCCACTACGACGCGTTCACCGCCGCCGGCGCTACCACGACACTGGTCGCCCTCGTCCTGTTCCTCCTGCAGCGCCCCCTTCGCACCGCCACGGCGGTGAGAAGAGACCGGTGAGAAGAGAGCAGCCGCTCCACCGACCCGAAGGCCGATGGAGCGGCTGTCCCTGGACCGCCCGGCGGTCAGCGTCCGCTGTCCGGGCCCGCCGCCACGGCCACAGGCGGATCGAGCAGCGGATCGGAGTCCTGGCCGATCATCGCGTCCTGCTTGCGGATCCGCAGGACCGTTGAGGCGAGGAGCAGCCCGACGGTCACCAGGCCCACCAGGAACACCCCGCCCGCGTTGATGGCGTTCTCGGGGTACAGGACCCTGCCGTCCGGGGTGCGCATGGCGAGCTCCCCCATGATGACGAACAGGATGACCGGCGCGGTGCTGGCGAAGCCGCTGTAGCTCACCTGCACCATCCCGGCGATGGAGCCCTGCTTGTCGGCCGGGGAGCCGGCGATGACCAGGCCGGGGACCGAGCCGTAGGCCAGGCCCGTCCCGGCGCCCACCAGCAGGGCGGCGATGAGGACCAGCGGGTAGCTGCCGTGGTTGAAGGCGAGCTGGAGGCCGCCCAGCAGCAGGAGCAGCAGACCGATCCTCATCATGGTCGCGCCGCCCACACGGTTGAGCAGCTTGCCGACGACGACGCCCATGACCACCATGGCCACCGACTGGGGTGCGGTGATCATCGCGTACTCCGACGCGGTCATCCCCAGGCCGTAACCGAGCTTGGCGACGCCCGGCGTCATGCCGATCATCGGAAGGATCGAACCGGTGATGGCGGTCGCCCCGTACGCGGTGGCGGCCGTCACCGCGGCGAGCAGGATCGGCCGGCGGGTGAAGATCCGCAGGTCGACGATCGGATGGGCGAAGCTCAACGACCGCCTGACGAACCCGACCAGAAGCAGCAGGCCGACCGTGATCGTGCCCAGCGTGGCGACCGAGCCCCAGCCCCACCTGTTTCCCGAGCTGATCCCCAGGAGCAGGACGCCCAGGCCGAAGCCCAGCATGCCGGCGCCCAGGAAGTCGACCCGCGAGGAGACCCGGCGCCGCGTCTCCGGGGTGGTCAGCAGCAGCAGCGGCGTGAGGATGGCCATCCACAGCACGTCGAAGGCGAACAGCCCGCGGAAGCCCCAGTTGTCGAGCAGCCACCCGATGAGGAACGGCACGCCGATGGAGAAGACCCCGGTGCCGGTCATCGCGACCGCACTGGCCAGCGGCAGGATCCGCCGAGGGTACACATCGCGCATCAGCGAGTAGCTCAGGAACATCGTGGGCAGCACGGTGCCCTGCAGCATCCGGCCCGCGACGAGCACGCCGAAGTTCGGCGCCACGGTCGCGACGACCGAGCCGACCGTGCTCACCAGCAGACAGATGATCATCATCCGCCGCTTACCGTGGATGTCGGCCAGCTTCCCCACCAGCGCGCAGAGGATGGCCCCGGAGAGGATGAAGCCGGTGAGAAGCCAGCCTCCCTGGTCCGTCTTGAAGTGGGTGGTGATCGCCGGCAGCGCGGTCGTCACGAGGCTGTACCCCAGCGCGGTCCCCTCCAGGATCATGACCATCGTCACCATGGAGAGAACGAGCCGTGGGGTCCACCCGCCCGTCTCCTCCGTCGTATCTGTCGTACTCATCGTCAGGCCTCCAGAAAAACGTGATACTTCGATGAATCTCGGCGTGGCCACGGACCTCGGCGTCGTGCACTGGCGCAGACGCTAAGCGCCCGGTGACGCAGGTCACGTCGGGCATCCCAATGAGCGGGACCCAATGGTGAGAAGGCGGTAACACACGTCTCATCCGCATGGCGACGCCCGTACCCGGCGGGCCGGTCGGAACCGGTGATCGGCGGTTCGTTCGCGCCGCCGGCCGGATCCCCACCCCGGTCCCACCTCGCGCGTCCTGCTGAGCGGGATCGGCCCGGGAGTGCGGCGAGGCCGTTGATTACGGTCCGGTTACCCGGAAGACCACGCCCCCGGGTTCCGGCGGGCCAACGCGGACGGAAGCGACGATGCGGCCGGCACAGCAGCCACATGGCCGGCAGACCGGGGTCGTGGCCCTCGGACGGGCCACCGGCCGCACGGCCGCGGAACCGCCCGCCATCACGAGCGATCTGGAGGAGATCAGTGCCAGTTCAGTGGGATGAGACGGCAGACGTCGTCGTCGTGGGATCCGGGGGCGCCGCGCTGACGGCGGCCTACACGGCGGCGGCGGGCGGATTGCACACCCTGGTGCTGGAGAGGACCGAGTACTTCGGCGGCACCAGCGCCTACTCCGGGTCGGGCCTGTGGCTACCGGGCAACCACATCCTGCGCCAGGCGGGCGTCGAGGACAGTGTGGAGCGGGGGCTGGAGTACTTCCGGACCGTCGTCGGCGACCGCACGCCGTCCGCGCTGCAGGAGGCGTACGTCTCGACAGCGCCCGAGCTGGTGGAGTTCCTGGACCGCGACCCGGCGCTGGAGTTCGAGTACCTGCCGTTCCCGGACTACTTCGCGGCCCCGGGGCGCGCGCCCGGCGGCCGGGGAATCCGCCCCAAGCCGCTGCCGGCGACCGAGCTGGGCGCCAGGCTCGACCAGGTGCGCCCGCCGATCTCGATCGACCAGTTCGGCGTGCCGCAGGACCGGGAGACGCTGACCGGGGGTCAGGCCCTCATCGGCAGGCTGCTGCTCGCCCTGGACGGCACCGGGAACGCCACCCTGCGGACCGGCACCCGGATGCGGTCACTGGTCGTCGGCCTGGAGGCCGAGCACGAGGGCCGCACGCTGATGATCCGCGCCGGACGCGGCGTGATCGTGGCCGCCGGCGGGTTCGAGCGCAACGCGGAGTTGCGGCGCGAGCTACAGGGCCTGCCCGGCGCGGACTGGTCGTCGGCCGCGCCCGGGTCGAACACCGGGGACGCGCTCGCCGCGCTCCAGGCGGTGGGCGCCGCGACGGACCTGACCGACGAGTCGTGGTGGTGCCCGGCCGTGCTGTTCCCCAACGGCCACGCCGTCTTCACCCTCGGCCTGCGCGGAGGCGTCTTCGTGAACGCCGCGGGCGAGCGGTTCGCCAACGAGTCGCTGCCGTACGACCGGATGGGCCACGAGATCCGCGCGGGACACGCCACCGGTGTGTCGCACCTGCCCGTGTGGTGGATCTTCGACGGGCGCTTCGCCAACGTACCGGGGATGTGCCAGCCCGCGCCCGATCCCGAGGCGTTCCAGGCGGCCGGTCTGTGGCGCACCGCCGACACGCTCACCGCTCTCGCCGGGCGGATCGGCGTGCCCGCCGACGTGCTGGGCAGGACCGTCACCCGGTTCAACGGGTTCGCCGCCTCCGGCGTGGACACGGACTTCCACCGGGGCGAGGACCCCTACGACCGGTTCTTTGTGACCGGTGACGGCCCGAACCCCGCCCTTGTCCCGATCGAACGGGCCCCGTTCCACGCGGTGCAGGTCGTGCTCGGCGACCTCGGCACCAAGGGCGGCGCGCGGATCGGGGAGGACGGGCAGGTGCTCGGCGAGGACGGAGACGCGATCCCCGGCCTGTACGCCGCCGGCAACTCGGCCGCCTCGGTGGCCGGGCACGTCTACCCGGCCCCCGGGGTCCCGCTCGGCTCCGGGATGGTCTTCGGCTACCGCGCCGCCACCCGGCTCCGGACGGGGGACCGATGAGCGCCTGGAAGATCAACGACGCCGTCGTCCGTTACCTGGACGCCGTGGCGAACGGGACCGCGGACGACCTGGCGTCCTGCTACGCGGAGGACGGGACGCTGGAGGACCCGGTAGGCAGCGAGCCGCGCCGTGGGCGCGCCGCGATCCGCGAGTTCTACTCGACGCTCAAGGGCGCGCGCCGAAGCACGGAGTTGCTGACCGTACGCGTCGCCGGCGACAGCGCCGCCTTCCACTTCCGGGTGCGGATCGAGCGGGGCGACCGGACGTTCGAGATCGAGCCGATCGACGTGATGACCTTTGACGAAGACCAGCGGATCACCAGCATGAGGGCGTACTGGAGCGGCGACGACATGCGGGAGGCGCGGTGAACCCTCGGTGCGCGACCGGCCGGGCCGTCGTCTTCCGCCGCCGGGCGGACCGCCCGGCCGCATAGGCCGAACCCGTCCACGCCACAGGCCCGGCGCATCGCGTGCCGGGCCTGTGGCCGTTCCACCCGCCCGTCCCGGCCCCCCGGGACGGGCGGCGGGACCGGGTGGCGTCAGACCAGGTTGTCCTCGACGGTCAGGCCGAACTCGCCCTTGCCGTACATCGCCAGGGCGCGCTCGACGTCGTTGGCGACATGCACGCTGCCCGCGTGCGCGTCCCGCCAGGCCCGCTCGATGGGGTTGCCCCGGCCGAGCGAGTTCCCCCCGGCGGTCTTGAAGAGGATGTCGATCGCCTCCAGCGCCCGCTGGGTGGCACGGACCTGGTCCCTGCGGACGCGCAGCCGCAGCTCCATCGGAATTCGTTCGCCCCGGACGGCGTACTTGTACACCTCGCGCACGTTGTGGTCCGTCTGCAGCACCGCCGCGTCGATCTCCGAAGCGGCCCGGGCCACAGCGACCTGGGCGAACTGGTCCTCGGCGAACCGGCCGCCGCCCAGGCTCAGCCGTACCCGCTCCCGCATCGCGGTGACGTAGGCCCGGTAGCAACCGGCCGCCATGCCGACGACGGGAGCGGTGATCGCGTTGGTGAAGACGGTCGCGAACGGCATCCGGTAGAGCGGGCCGGTGTTCACCTTCTGGCCGGGACCGCGCAGTTGTGCCTGCTCGTAGTTGCGCACGGCGCGGTGCTCGGGCACGAACACCCGCTCCACGATGATGTCGTTGCTGGCCGTGCCGCGCAGTCCCATGACGTCCCAGACATCCTCGATCACGTAGTCGGCGCGGGGGACGAGGAGGGTCATGAAGTCCACCGGCCTGCCCTGCTTCTCCACCACCAGGCCTCCGACCAGTGCCCACGACGAGTGGTCGCAACCGGAGGAGAAGCGCCACCGGCCGGAGAGCTCGTATCCGCCCTCGACCGGGGTGAGCCGCCCCACGGGAGCGTACGACGAGGACACGAGCACGTCCGGGGTCTCCCCCCAGACCTCGTCCTGCGCGGCCTCGTCGAACAGGGCGAGCTGCCACGGGTGGACGCCGAGCACGGAGACCACCCAGCCTGTGGATCCACAGACCTCGGAGATCTCCCGGACGACCTTGAAGAACCTCACGGGGTCGCTCTCGGCGCCGCCGTACCTCCTGGGCTGCAGCATCCGGAAGACCCCCGTCCGGATGAGCTCCCGTATCGTCTCCTCGGGCACCCGCCGGTTCACGTCGGCCCAGCCGGCCCGCTCCCCGATCTCCGGCAGCAGCGCGCGGACCGCGTCCAGGACCTCGTCGCCCGCGGGAGACACGGGAGAGTCGCGTTCGCCTGACCCGTGCCGTTCACACCGGGGTGCCGAGCCGGTCCTCATCTCCCCGCCGCGAGGGCGACCGCGATCTCGATGAGCTGGTCCTCCTGTCCGCCGACGAGCTTACGGCGCCCGGCCTCGATGAGGATCTCGGCGCCCGACACGCCGTACTTCCTCGCCTGGCGGTCGGCGTGCTTCAGGAAGCTGGAGTAGACACCGGCGTACCCCATGGTGAGCGACAGCCGGTCGAGCAGGCACTCTCCGTCCATGACCGGGCGGACGACGTCCTCGGCGGCATCGATGATCTTCAGGGTGTCGATGCCGGTGCGGATGCCGAGCTTCTCGGTGACCGCGGCGAACCCCTCGACGGGCGTGTTGCCGGCACCGGCGCCGAACCTCCGAGTCGAGCCGTCGATCTGGAGGGCTCCCGCCCGCACGGCGATGACCGAATTGGCCACGCCGAGGCCGAGGTTCTCATGGCCGTGGAAACCGACCTGGGCGTCGGATCCGAGCTCGGCCACGAGCGCGGCGATCCGGTCACCGGTCTCCTCCATGATCAGCGCGCCGGCCGAGTCGACCACGTACACGCACTGACATCCCGCGTCGGCCATGATCCGTCCCTGCCGGGCGAGGACCTCGGGCGGGCGGCTGTGCGCCATCATCAGGAACCCGACCGTCTCCAGGCCGAGCTTCCTGGCGAGACCGAAGTGCTGGATGGAGATGTCCGCCTCGGTGCAGTGGGTGGCGATTCGGCAGATGCTCGCGCCGTTGTCGGCGGACTCGCGGATGTCGTCCTGGAGCCCGAGGCCGGGCAGCATCAGGAACGCGATCTTCGCCCGCTTCGCCGTCGCCACCGCGGCCTTGATCAGCTCCTGCTCCGGGGTGTGGCTGAAGCCGTAGTTGAACGACGACCCGCCGAGCCCGTCGCCGTGAGTGACCTCGATCACCGGCACGCCCGCGTCGTCGAGCGCGGCGACGATGGACCGGACGTGCTGAGGCGTGAACTGGTGCTGCTTGGCGTGCGAGCCGTCGCGCAGCGACGAGTCGGTGATCCGGATATCGAGGTCGGAGCTGTAGGACATGGATCGATCTCCCTGTGGCTAGGAGCGCTCAGCGAGAATGCGCTGCGCGAAGCCTTCGCCGACCTTGGCGGCGGCGGCGGTCATGATGTCGAGGTTCCCGGAGTACGGCGGAAGGAAGTCGCCCGCGCCCTCGACCTCGATGAACACGGCGACCCGGGCGAGCCCGCCGCTCATCGGCGTGGGGTCGTCGAACTGCGGTTCGGCGCGCAGCCGGTAGCCGGGCACATACGATGCCACGGTGCCGACCACATCCCTGATCGAGGCCGTGATCGCGTCCTGGTCGGCGTCGAGCGGGATCGAGCAGAACACCGTGTCCTGCATGAGCATCGGCGGCTCGGCCGGGTTGAGGATGATGATGGCCTTGCCCTTCCGCGCACCACCGATCGTCTCGATGCCCCGCGAGGTGGTGCGAGTGAACTCGTCGATGTTGGCCCGGGTCCCGGGGCCCGCCGACGGAGAGGCCACGCTGGCGACGATCTCCGCGTAGGCCACCTCGGTCACCCGGGAGACGGCGTGCACGATCGGAATCGTCGCCTGCCCGCCACAGGTGATCAGGCTGACGTTGGGCACGTCGAGGTGGGCCCCGAGGTTGACTGCGGGGACCACCGCCGGCCCGATCGCGGCCGGGGTCAGGTCCACAGCCGGGATGCCGAGCGCCTGATACCTGGGCGCGTTCTCCCGGTGGACGTACGCCGAGGTCGCCTCGAAGACGATGTCGGGCCGTTCGGCCTGGGCGAGCAGCCACTCGACCCCCTCGGCCGAGGCGATCAGGCCGGCGGACTCCGCCCGCTTCAGCCCGGGGCTGTCCGAATCAATGCCGATCATCCAGCGCGGCTGGACGCGGTCGGAGCGGAGCAGCTTGTACATCAGGTCGGTCCCGATATTGCCCGAGCCGACGATCGCGGCGGTTGCCTTGGTCACTGTGTCACCCTCATTCGAATCGAGCGGTCACGGAGCCGAGCCCGGAGAACTCGGCCCGGAAGATGTCGCCGGGGCGCGCGTCGATCGCCCTGGTGCAGGAGCCTGGGAGGATGACGTGCCCGGCCTCAAGCTTCACTCCGAAGGAGGCCACCTTCCTGGCCAGCCAGGCCACGGCGGTGGTCGGGTTCCCCAGCACCGCGCTGGTGTTGCCCCTGGCGATCTCGGCGTCACCGGAGTGGAGCACGGCCTCGATGTCGGCGACGTCCATGCCCGCGGCCTTCAGGTCCGCCGGGCTCATCCGGGCGTCGCCCAGGATCACGCCGGCCGAGGACGCGTTGTCCGCGATGGTGTCGGCCAGGCGGATCCGCCAGTCCCTGATGCGGCTGTCGATCAGTTCGATGCTCGGCACGACGTACTCGGTGGCGGCGAGCACGTCCTCCTCGGTGCACCCCTCGCCGGGAAGACTCGCCCCGAGCACGTACCCGATCTCCACCTCGATCCGGGGGTGGCAGTACCGGTCGGCCCGGATCGGCGCGTTCTGCGACAGCACCATCGTGTCGAGCAGATGACCGTAGTCGGGCTCGTCCACGCCCATCATCCGCTGCATCACCGCGGAGGAGAGTCCCACCTTGTGTCCGTACACCCGGGCCCCGGCGGCGAGACGGCGGCGGATGTTGATGAGCTGGATCTCGTAGGCGTCCACCACGCCGATGCCCGGGTACGCGTCGGTCAGCGGTTCGATCGGCGCCCGATCCCGCTCGGCCTCCCACAGCCGTTCGGACGCGGACTCTCGTCGCGTTACCTCCAGCATTCGGTCCTCCCGAATTCGTGTCCCGCGTCGCGCTCGGGCGGTGCGGGCGGTTGATGGATGGGGATGGCCGACGGCGACGCGAGGTCTCCGTGACGGCTCCCCCTCGGCGAAAGGGTTCTGGGCCCGGACGGGGTTCACCCGTCGTAGGTGATCCTGAGGTGCTCGCTGAGCGGGGTCGCCTGGCAGGAAAGGATCAGCCCGTCGGCGAGGTCCCGCTCGTCGAGGACCGTGTTGCGCTCCAGCGCGACCTCGCCCTCCAGCATCACGCAGGCGCAGGCGCTGCAGGCCCCCTCACGGCACGAGTACGGCGCCTCCATGCCCGCCGCCAGGAGCACGTCGAGGAGCTTGTTGCCCTTCGGCCAGGTCAACGTCCTCGTCTCGCCGTCCAGTTCGACCTGGACCGTACTGCCGGGCCCCGAGGAGTCGATCACGACGCCGGACCCGGCGAAGGGGTCGGTGTCCAGCGACTCGAAACGTTCGACGTTGACCCGCCGCCCCGGGACACCCAGGTCGGCGAGGACCCTCACCGCGAGATCCATGAACGGGCCGGGGCCGCAGACGAACGCCTCCCGGTCGGCGCAGGACCGGGTCAGCGCGGCCACGCCGGTCGCGCTGGGCAGGCCCTGCACCGACTCCAGCCAGTGGACGACGGTCAGCCGCTCGCCGTACTCGGCGGTCAGCGCGACCAGTTCGTCGCGGAAGATCACCGAGTTCTCGTCGCGGTTGGCGTACAGGAGGAAGACGGCGCCCGTGCCTCCGCGCAGGCACGATTTGAGGATCGACATGACCGGGGTGATGCCACTGCCGCCGGCGAGCAGCAGCAGGTCCTCGTCGAGCGAGGCGGGGACGAACGTGCCCGCCGGCCGCAGCACCTCCAGCACGTCCCCCTCGGTGACGTCGTCGCAGATCCAGTTCGACCCATAGCCGCCCCGGGTGCGCTTCACCGTCACCTTGAGCTTCTCGTCGCACACCGGTGAGCTGCTCAGGGAGTAGCAGCGCGCCGCGCCCTCCGGGCGGGTGGTGGGCACCCGGATGGTGAGGAACTGGCCCGGCCGGTAGCCGAACCGGGTGTGGTCTCCGTCTGCGGGCTCCAGCACCAGCGAGTGCGCGTCGGAGGTCTCCCGGATGACCTCGACGACCCGCGCCCTCAGCGGTCCCGGCCGGGTCATGCCCCCCACTCCTCTCCGATCGAGGAAACGGCCGGGTGGGATCGCCCCGCCGCGTGCCGGGCGGCGATGTATCCGAAGACGATCGAGGGGCCGATCGTGGCGCCGGGACCCGCGTACTCGTTGCCCATGACCGACGCGGAGGCGTTCCCGGTGGCGTACAGCCCTTCGATCACCGAGTCGTCGGGGCGCAGCACCCGGCTGTGCTCGTCGCAGACCAGCCCGCCCTTGGTGCCGAGGTCGCCGGCCTCGACGCGGAAGGCGTAGTACGGCGCCTTGTCGATCACGTCGAGGTTCGGATTCCTCAGCGTGGGGTCACCGTAGTAGCGGTCGTAGGCGCTGTCGCCCCGGCCGAAGTCCTCGTCCTTGCCGGCCCTGGCGAACCGGTTGAAGCGCTCGACGGTCTCGGCCAGCGCGTCGGCGGGAATGCCGACCTTTACCGCCAGCTCGGCGAGCGTGTCGGCGCGGAACGCCACGCCCCGCTCGTAGAACGCCTCCGGTATCGGCATCCCGGGAAGGATCTGCGCGAACGGGTACCGCGCCCGGGCCTTGGCGTCCATCACGAACCACACGGGCACGTGCCCGCCGGCCAGCTGGTCGTGCACGAAGTTGACGTACGGGGCGGACTCGTTGGTGAATCGCCGCCCCTGCTGCGACACGATGACCGACGGCGGGATGCACCGCTCGGACACCAGCGGGATGGTCGCCCCCGCCGGGTGCCGTACGGCCGGCATCCACCAGGCGTCGTCCATCAGGTCGAGGGCCGCGCCGAGCCTCTCGCCCGCCAGGATGCCGTCGCCGGTGTTCTCCGTGGCGCCCATGCCGAAGTCGGTTCGGCCGCCATCGGGCAGGTACGTGTCGCGCATCTCCTGGTTGTGGTCGAAACCGCCGGTGGCCAGCAGCACCCCGTACCTGCCGCGGATCCGGACGGTCTCCCCGTCACGCCGGGCGACGACGCCGGTGACGGCGCCGCTTTCGTCGGTGACGAGTTCGGTCATCGGCGTCCGCAGCCACAGCGGAATCCGCGCGTCCTTCAGCGCCATCCGCAGCCGGGCGACGAGCGCGCGCCCGCCGGTGGACATGTGGCGGCGGCGGAACAGGTTCGACGAGACCCGCCAGGCGGCGACGATCGACGCCCGGCGGCCGCTCCAGGTGCGCTTGACCATGGCCAGGTCGTGGTAGTCCTTGCTGGTGACCCAGAGGCCCAGCGGCCCCTTCATACCGTTGGGGCGCAGGTACCTCTCGTCCTCGCCGAGCGCGCGGGTGTCGAACGGGATCGGCTCGATCGACCGGCCCAGCGGCCTGCCGCCTTCGAGCTCGGGGTGGTAGTCGGCGTAACCCCTGGTCCAGGAGAACCGGATCCACCTGCTCCCGCCGAGCAGTTCCATCGCGGCCGGGCCGTTGTCCACGAACGCGTCCAGCCGGGCCCCGGGGACCCGGCGCTCGGTCAGCAGATCGAGGTAGCGGCGGATGGACTCGCGGCTGTCGTCGTGCCCCTCGGCCCGAAGGGTGGGGTTGTTGGGGATCCAGACGCCGCCGCCGGAAATCCCGGTGCTGCCACCGAACACCGCGCCCTTCTCGACCACCACCGCGGACAGGCCTCTGTCGTGCGCGGTCAGCGCCGCCGTCATGCCTCCGCCGCCGCTGCCCACGACGACCAGGTCGAACTCGTGGTCCCACCCGCTCACCGCTCGTCCTTCCTGCTGAGGAAGGCCAGCACGACGCTCTCCCAGGCGGCTCTCTGCTCGATCATCACCCAGTGGCCGCAGTCGGAGAAGATGTGCACCTCGACGTCGGGGATGGTCCGCATCGGCAGGATCGCCATGTCGACCGGGCTGACCCGGTCGTCGCGGCCCCAGGTGATCAGTGTCCTGGCCTTGATCTTGTGCAGCATCGCCCAGTACGGCGGGACGTCCGAGGCCGCCGCGGCCGCGGCGCGGGCGGCGAACGCCGCCTTGCCGTACATCTGGCGGGCGCCTGCCAGGGTGGCCGGTTCGGTGGCCAGCGCCCAGCGCTCCTCGATCAGCTCCTCGGTGACCAGGGACCGGTCGTAGACCATGGAGTCCAGCCACTGCACGAGCCGCTCCCGGGTGGGCTCCTCGGTGAAATCCATGAGCAGCTTGATGCCCTCACCGGGACCCGGGCTGAACAGGTTCTTGCCGATGCCGCCGATGGTGACCAACCGGCGCACCCGGTCGGGATGGGCCATCGCCACCTGGGCGCCGACGGCTCCGCCCATGGAGTTGCCGATCACGTCGGCCTGCTGGAGCCCGAGCCCGTCGAGGAAGCGGATCACCGCGGCCTGCGCCCCCACCATGGGATGCTCGCCGGTGGAGTCGCTCACCCCGAAACCGGGGAACTCCAGGATCAGGCAGCGGAAGCGCTCCGCCAGGACCGCGAGGTTGCCCCGGAAGTTCCGCCAGCCGGTGACTCCTGGCCCCGAACCGTGCAGGAGCAGCAGTGGCGGGCCCTCGCCTGCCTCGTGGTAGCGCAGCACACCCTGGTCAGTCGCTAGTTCCCGCGCCGTCGACTCGTAGGTCAGCTCGGTAGGCATTCATCCGTCCCATTCATCGCGGAGTATCGGCTCCGGGGAAGGTAGCCCGCCGGGGCCGGCGAGCGGGTCGTTCCTCCCGATGAGTGAGACCCGGCCCACCCCCGCCCGGGATCGGCCGGGACACCGGGCCACGCCCCGTGCCCCTTCCACTCAGCGGGATCCGGCCCCGGTGAGGCCCGCCGGAGGTCCGTAACTTCGTTACCCGAGGCCGCCGACGGGGCGGCGCCCGACGTTACCCGAGGTGAACCGCATGACAGCCGAACCCTCACTCACTCCGGACTCCACCGGTGTGGCTCCGCCCGATCCCGCGGAAATGCGGCGGGCGATGAGCATGTTCGCGAGCGGCGTGACGGTCATCACCGGCGTCGACGGCGGCGAGCCGGTGGGATTCGCGTGCCAGGCGTTCTCGTCGGTGTCCCTCGAACCGCCGCTGATCCTTTTCTGCGCCGACCACAACAGCCGCACCTGGCCGAGGATCAGGAAGTCCGGGAGGTTCAGCGTGAACGTGCTGGGCGAGGGGCAGTCCGACCTCTGCGGCCGGTTCGGCTCCAGCAAGGGCGGAAAGTACGACGGGCTCGACTGGGAGCTGTCCCCGTGGGGCACTCCGGCGCTGCGCGACGTGCTCCTGCGCGTCCACGCCGAGGTCGCCGACGTGCACGTCGCCGGGGATCACGATGTGGTGATCGGCCGGGTACTGGAGGTGGAGCAGGGCCCCGGGCGGCGTCCCATGGTGTTCTTCCGCGGGCGGTTCGGCATCGACCATGAGACGGACGCCGAACAGGCGCTGTTCGCTCCCGGTCTGTGGGGCTGGGCGGATCAGTGGGACTGGGATCGGGCTCGGGGATGACGACGGGCCGTGCGGATCACAGCCAGCCGTCGTTCCCGCCCATGGTGAGCAGTCGGTCCATGGTCTCCGTCGACCAGTTGCGGTCCGGCACCCGGACGGCTTGACGGGATCGCCCCCGCTGGCTGTCCAGGTCGGGGAAGAGGGCGAGTGAGGCCTGACGTGCCGCGTCGACCACCAGCGGGGCGACGTTCTCCAGCGGCGTGCGGGTGTCGCCGACGAGAGAGATGCTCGCCACCGGGCCCTCGTGGCCTCGGATCGCCGCGGCGGCACACGAGATGCTGGGGACGTTCTCGCCCCGTTCGAAGGCCAGCCCCTGGCGCTGCCGGACGCGGTGCAGTTCCTGGTGCAGGGTGCCGATGTCGCCGATGGTGCGGCTGGTGAGCCGGCTGACCTTGCCTCCGACGAGTTCCTCGACCCGCTCGGGCTCCAGCCAGGCGAGGATCGCCTTGCCCAGCGCGGTGGAGTGCGCCGGGGCGCGGCCGCCGACGCGGGAGGGCACGGACAGGGCGAACCGCCCTCCGGCCTTGTCCAGGTAGAAGACCTCCGAGCCGTCCAGGACCGCCAGGTGGACGACCATCCTGGTTCTCATCTGCAGGTCGTGCAGGAGCGGCGCGGCGGCTTCCCGGATCTCGCCGTGGCTGCCGTCACCCCCGCCGATTCCGAGCGCCCGCTTGCCCAGGCTGTAGCCGAAGGACGAGTGCTCCAGCCAGTTCAGTCGTACGAGTTGGTCGAGGATGCGATGCGCCGTCGAGCGTGGCAGGTGAGTGCACCGAGCCACGTCCTCCAGCGTGAGCTGGGTGAAACGGCCGTCGAACGCGTCGATGATCAGCGTCATCCGCTCGACCATCGACGGCGGGAGCTCTCGCCGCGCGGACGCGGCCTGGCCGAACTCAGAGAGAGCGGTCATCACATCCCCCCAAAACCGAAATGAATTCTTGTTGCGGAATGTAGCAACAGGACAAGCGCCAGGAAAGAGGGGGAAGGATATCCGAATGATACTTTTTGTCTGATTCATCCTGGGGGTCCGTGAGCCCCCACCTCCTCTACGCCGGGAAGATTTTCGCAGGACGTTCCGGGTTCCGAGGACCCGCCCGCCACTCCGCGGAGCATGATGGCGAGCCGAATCAGATTCATGCCATATGTAACATAAGGCCAATAAGTACGTCAACAGACACAACACCGTCATATCTTCGCAACAAACCGCTGTCAGCCAGCCCCTCACTTGATCGCTTTCCGTGGCCTCCACCGCGTGCCGCCGGGGCGGGGAACGGTTCGGCCGGAGGTCGTGGAGAGCCTGTTCTGAAGGTGCAAGCGGCCGTCTAGCGGAATGCAACGGTCCGCTGGCACCATCGGGACTGCTCTAGAGGAGGCTTCCGTGCGTCGTTCCATCCCCTTGACACTCGTCGCAGCGATCTTCGCGCTGTCGGGGACCATGATCTCCCCCGCCCAGGCCGCGGCGGGGCCGTGCAGGCCCGGCCAGGGCGCCAACCTGCGCGGCAAGGACTTCACCAGGGGCGCGCAGCTCCCCTACAGCCTGCGCTGCGCCGACCTGACCAAGGCGAGGCTGAGGGGCGTGGAGCTTCTCCAGAAGGACCTGACGGGAGCGATCCTGCGCGGCGCCGACCTCCGGCAGGCCAACCTGACCCAGGCCACGCTGAAATACGCCGACCTGCGCGGCGCCGATCTCAGCGAGGCCGACCTCGGCCAGATGCACGCCGACCACGCCGATCTGCGCGGCGCGATCCTGGTCGACGCCGAGGCCGGGCAGGCCGAGTTCCCGCACGCCGACCTGACCGGGGCCAAGCTGACCCGGGCCGAGCTGACCCAGGTCAACTTCACCAACGCCAAGCTGATCGACGCCGACCTCAACGAGAGCAGCCCCGGCCAGCTCAAGGCGCGCAAGGCCGACTTCACCCGGGCCAAGCTCCACGAGGCCAAGATGGGGCAGTCGAACCTGGGCCACGCGACGTTCAAGGACGCCGACCTGAGAGAGGCCGTGTTCACCCAGGCCGAGCTGGACGGCGCGGACTTCACCGGCGCGCTGGTCGAGGGCGCCTCCTTCGTCCAGGCCGACGACGCGGACCTGACCGGCGCCAGGGGCACCCCGACGGGCATCACCGGACTGCCGACCACCCCGCCCGTCGTCACCGACACCCTCACCCGCACCTCCCCGGCCGAACGGCCGTCCACCACCTCCCCGGGAGGCCTGTCCGTCGGGCTCGTCATGGTCGTGCTCAGCGCCGTGGGGCTGGCGGTCACCGTGGTGATCTGGGGAGTCAGCGCCCAGCGACGGACCAGGCGCAACACCCGGTTCGCGCTCATGCGGCGCGGAGCCGAGGAGGACATCACCCGGCTGGGCGAGGAGATCGACCAGCTCGACTACGAGTTCCAGGTCAGCGGACGCGGCGGCATGACCGCCGACGGCGACTGGCGGCACGCGATCGACGCCTACGAGGCGGCCAAGAACGCCCTGGCCGTGGCCAGGCGGGAGGAGGAGCTGCACTTCGTGGGACGCGCCGTACAGGACGGCAGAAACGCCCTGGGCCGTCTCCGCACAAGATCATCTCATCGGTGAGACACCCTCGGCGGTGCGACCTCACACCCGCCGCGGGGAACGCCCGGCGTCCCCGGCGTAGAGGTCGAGATGGACGGCCCTCGCTTCCATCACCTTTCAGGGCCTTTCCCGGCACCTCTGGTCAAACCGGAAATCGCTACTTAAAGTGATCATGCATACCGCCTGAGATGAGGAACCGATGCGCGAGATCACCGCCACCATCGACATCGCGGCTTCCCCCGACCACGTCTGGGACACCCTCACCGACTTCTCCCGATACGCCGAGTGGAACCCCATGTTCACCGGCGGTTCCGGCACCCTGACCGCCGGCAGCCCCCTGGCCCTCCGGATGCCCTTCGGGGGCATCGCGATGACCTTCAAAACCCTCGTCCTCGCAGCCGACAGAGGCCGCCTGCTCCGCTGGCGCGGACGGCTGATCGGCCCCTCGATCTTCGAGGCGATCCACGAGTTCGTCCTCACCCCCGGCGGGAAGGGCACCACCGTGATCCAGCGGGAGACCCTCGTGGGACGGCTGGTGCCCCTCGCCGCACCGATGATCGACAAATACGAGAAGCAGGTCGTCCGCCTCAACGAGGCCCTGAGAACCCGCTGCCAGACGGCCCTCTGACGACCGACCCACCGGCGCCGAACCACGGATCGACCCCCGTGACGGAGACGCGCCGGCGGTCCCCGCGTCCGTGGAGGCAGGACACCGGCAGGCCCATCACGGCGATCCACTCGACCGGCCCCACCTCGGGCCGGAGGAACCCGCACGCTTGATCATTCCGCCGTGCGGGCTCCGTACCGCGGTCAATCCTGGACGTGGTCCAGCAGGGAGTCGAGGGCCGCCTTCGCCTCGGCGGGGGTGGCTCCTGTCGCCCTGCGCCATGTCCTGATGGCGGCGAGGCGATCACCGGCGCGGGCCTGAGCGACCGCGAGTCCGGCGTACGGAGGCCGGCCGGGCAACAGGGCGGGGACGGGTCGGCCGCGCGGTTCGCCGCCCCGGCCGCTGGGGTCGTGCTCGGCGAGCGAGGAGTGCAGCTCCCCCAGGGGACGGCGGTCCGGCGGCGGCGCGGTGCGCACGGCGACCAGCTCCCAGCCGGGCTCCGCCTGTTCGGGGTCCCGGCCGGCCCGAATGCCCAGCAGCGCCGGATCGTCGAGCAACTGGCAGACGTTGTAGATGATCTCGTACTGCATGGTCCGCACCACGTCGGTCAGATCGTCCACGTCGGCGCCGGAGGCCAGCATCCGGTGCAGCGCGGCAGCCGTCGGATGGTCCGGGACGCCGTCGGACGGGGTGCCGCGGAACCAGGACTCGATCCACGACGGGTGACCGTCGACGCGGGCGTCCTCGTCGACCAGCAGACTCCACAGATCGGTGAGAAACAGTTCACGGCTACGAGCCGGCCACCCGTCATGACCAAGGTCTTCGTGTGATGCCACGCCGCCAGCCTGCCATGCCGGCGTTGGCCGAACACAGCCGGGCGTGACCTTGAGCCGCCTCCTGAGGCCCACACGCCGTACTTACGAGTCGGCGGACCGGACTCCGGCCTCTTCCCCCGGCGATCCCCGCCAGGGGGTCGAGGGCTCAGCGGCCGGAGTCGGCCAGGTGGGCGAGGAGGAGGGCGTTGACCCGGCCGGGGGCCTCCAGCTGCATCCAGTGGCCGACGTCTTCGAGGCGCTCGTAGCGCCAGGGCCCGGTGACGTGCGCGGCCGTACCGGTCATCGACTCCTCGGTGAGGAAGCGGTCGCGGGTGCTCCACACCCCCAGGGTTGGGGCCTGGATGGGCGGCAGATCGAGGGGCGGGGCGATGAGGGTCTCGGGCCTGACGCCGGTACGGTAGATCGCCAGGGCGGCGGTGAGCGCCTGGGGGTCGCGCATGCGCTCGACGACCTCGCCGGGGTCGGGGTGCTCGGCCAGCATCTCGCGGAGGTTGCGGAAGTCGTTCTGGCTGAGCCACCGCTCGGCGATGCCGGCGAACTGGAACAGCAGCATGTACCAGGACTTCTCCCGCTGCGGCAGGCCCGCGGCGGCCAGTGCGGCGGGGTGCCCCACCGACAGGCAGGTGAGGCCGGCCACCCGCTCCGGTGCCGTCATGGCGAGGATCTGCACGAGCGCCGACCCCCAGTCGTGGCCCACCAGATGCGCCCGGTCGATCCCGAGATGGCCGAGAACGGCGAGGAGGTCGCCGACGTACCGGTCCAGCTCGTAGTTCTCCAGCCCGACCGGCTTGTCCGAGGCGCCGACCCCGCGCAGGTCGGGGGCGATCGTACGGTATCCGGCGGCGTTCAGCGCGGCCACCTGGTGCCGCCAGCAGGCGTGGGTGTCGGGGTAGCCGTGCACGAGCAGCACGGCGGGCCCCTCCCCGCTGACCTGCACGTGGAGACCTGTGCCGTTGACGTCGACACGCATCACGCCGCTCCGATCACGTCGAACGACTCCGGGTCAGATACCGCTGGGGGTCATGGGCTGCATCAGACGGCGGGCCGCCTCGGTGATGGAGCCGGACATCGAGGGGTAGACGGCGAAGGTGTGGGCGAGCTGGTCCACGGTGAGCCGCTGCTGGACGGCCACCGAGACGGCCAGGATCAGCTCGGACGAGCTCGGTGCGACCACCACGCCGCCGAGGATGATGCCGGTGTTCGGACGGCAGAACAGCTTCACGAAGCCGTCGTTGAAGCCCTGCATCTTGGCGCGGGCGTTGGTGGCCAGCGGCAGCTTGACGACGTTCGCCTCGACCTCACCGGCCTCGATCGCCTTCTGCGTGACGCCCACGGCGGCGATCTCCGGGTCGGTGAAGATGTTGGAGGCCACGGTCGCCAGGCGGAGCGGCTGTACGGCCTCGCCGAGCGCGTGCCAGACCGCGATCCTGCCCTGCATGGCGGCGACCGAGGCGAGCATCAGCACGCCGGTGCAGTCACCGGCCGCGTACACGCCGGGCGCGGAGGTGCGGGAGACCTTGTCCACCTGGATGAAACCACCCCGGTCGAGGACGACCCCGGCCTCCTCCAGGCCGATCCCGGAGGTGTTGGGGACCATGCCGACCGTCATCAGGCAGTGGGTGCCCTCGGCGGTCCTGCCGTCCTCCAGGGTGACGACCACACCGTCGGCGGTGCGCTTGACGGACTCGGCCCGGGAGCGGCCCATGACGTGCATTCCCCGGCGCCGGTAGACCTCCTCCAGGACCTCGGCGGCGTCGGCGTCCTCGTTGGGCATCATCAGGGCGCGCGAGGAGACGAGGGTGACCTCGGAGCCCAGCGAGCGGTAGGCGCCGGCGAACTCGGCGCCGGTGACGCCGGAGCCGACCACGACGAGGTGCTCGGGCAGCTCCTCCAGGTTGTACATCTGACGCCAGGTGAGGATGCGCTCGCCGTCCGGCTCGGCGGTGGGCAGGATGCGCGGGGTCGCGCCCGTCGCCACGATCACGACGTCGGCGTGGACGGTCCGGTTTCCGGCCCTGACGACCTGCGGGTCGACCAGCCTTCCGGCGGCCCGGATCACCTCCACGCCCTCTGCGGCCAGCCGGGCGGCGATGTCGGCGGACTGCGCCTGGGCCAGCTTCTTGACGCGCGTGTTGACCAGCGGCATGTCGGCGATGACGCCGCCGACCTCACCGTCGGGGCCGCCGGTGTAGTGCACGCCGAGCATGGTGGCGTCGAGAAGCGCCTGTTTACGCACCGAGGTGGCGATCAGAGTTTTCGACGGCACGCAGTCGGTGAGGACGCAGGCCCCTCCGGGGCCGTCCTGTTCGACCACGGTCACCTCTGCCCCGAGCTGCGCGGCCACCAGCGCCGCTTCATAGCCGCCGGGCCCGCCACCGATGATCACGATCCTTGTCACATGCACCATTCTCCCGCATCTAGGGACCAACCGCCTCTGGGTCCCCCGGAAAAGCACGAAAGCCGCATGCTTCCAGCGGAAATCAACACGACACCGAGGCGGAGTGAGCGTCCGGCCGATCTTGGATTATGTTGGATGCCGTGCCTGTCTACGCCGCCTACGGCAGCAACATGGACCCAAAGCAGATGGCCCAGAGGGCCCCTCATTCTCCCATGCGGGGGTCGGGCTGGCTTCAGGGCTGGCGCCTGACGTTCGGCGGGAACGATCTCGGCTGGGAGGGCGCTCTCGCCTCCATCGTCGAAGACTCCGGCGAGCAGGTGTTCGTCGTGCTCTACGACGTGCCCGAATGGGACGAGACCACTCTCGACCAATGGGAGGGCGCGACGCGGGGGCTGTACCACAAGGTCAAACTCCGGGTGCAGACCCTGGACGGCGAGGTCGTGGCCTGGTTCTACGTGCTCGACGGCTACGAGGGCGGCCTGCCCTCCGCACGCTACCTGGGCATCCTGGCCGAGGCCGCCGAGAAGGCCGGCGCGCCGGACGACTACGTCAAGGACCTGCGCAGCCGCCCCTGCACGTCAGGAGGCTGACCGGCATACGGCCCGCTCACCCACACCCGCCGGCCCGCACCGTCCCGTTCCAAACCACCTGCGGTGGGGAAATGTCGTGATCGGTCTGGAAGCTCCCCGACAGGATCCGACGGGAAATGGCGAGTACGCTCGGTGAGGTGACCAATGACCCGTATGCACTCGCCACGGACGCCGCGACCGCGCTGAAGGACGCCGTCGGGGTCGCCTCCTTCGACGTCGCGCTGGTGATGGGTTCGGGCTGGGTACCGGCCGCCGACGCGATCGGCGAGACGATCGCCGAGATCCCGGTGACCGACCTGCCCGGTTTCGCGCCCCCCGCCGTGGCCGGCCACGCGGGCAGGATCCGCGCGGTGCGCGCCGAGTCGGGCAAGACCGCGCTCATCTTCCTCGGCCGCACCCACCTCTACGAGGGCCGGGGCCCGGAGGCGGTCGTGCACGGCGTGCGGACCGCGATCAGAGCGGGGGCGGGCACGATCGTGCTGACCAACGCCGCCGGTGGGCTGCGTCCGGAGACCCAGCGGGTCGGCGAGGCGGTGCTGATCAGTGACCACATCAACCTGACCGGCGCCTGCCCGATCACCGGCGCCACCTTCGTCGACCTCACCGACGTCTACACTCCGCGCCTGCGCGACCTGGTCCGCGAGGTGGAACCGTCGATGACCGAGGGGGTCTACGTGGCCTTCCGCGGCCCGACCTACGAGACGCCCGCGGAGGTCCGCATGTGCCGGGCGCTCGGCGGCGACATGGTCGGCATGTCCACGGTGCTGGAGGCCATCGCGGCCCGCGAGGGCGGTGCCGACGTGCTCGGCCTCTCCCTGGTCACCAATCCGGGCGCCGGACTGGTGGGCGAGCCGCTCAACCACGAGGAGGTGCTGGCGGTCGGCGGCGCCACCGCCTCGCGCATGGGCGGGCTGCTCGCCAAGGTCGTCGGCAAACTGTAACCCGGCAGGTCACGGAGGCGGCCGTCGGCCCGTCCGCCGGAACGCGGAACGTCAGGCGACCCTCCGTCCGGAAGCGGGCGGCCCGGGCTTCAGCGGAGACACCCGGGATGAAGCCGGTCATCCTGCCCCGGGAGTGGAGCAGACGGCCGGGAGGTGAGTGGGCGGTTCTCCCGCCTGAAGCGAGATCCGCCTGGAGCGGGAGGATGACGATGAGCAGCGATCTTGTACGGCTCGCACTGTCCTGGCTGGCTCAGGACCCCGACCCGGAGACCCGGGCCGAGCTGGCGGCACTCCTGGAGAACGGCGACGACGACGCGCTGCGCGAGCGGTTCGGCGGCAAGCTTGAGTTCGGCACCGCCGGTCTCCGGGGCGAGCTGGGCGCCGGTCCCAACCGGATGAACCGGGTCACCGTCATGCGCGCCGCCGCCGGACTGGCCGAGGTGCTGGGGCCGGGCAGGCATGTCGTCATCGGTTACGACGCCCGGCACAAGTCCGACGTCTTCGCCCGGGACACCGCGGCCGTGCTCACCGGTGCCGGTCTGCGCGCGTCCGTGCTTCCCTCGCCGCTGCCCACCCCGGTGCTGGCCTTCGCCGTACGGCGTCTGGGCGCCGACGCGGGGGTGACCGTCACCGCCAGCCACAACCCTCCCCGGGACAACGGCTACAAGGTCTACTGGGGCGACGGCTCCCAGATCGTGCCGCCGATCGACGCGGAGATATCCGCCGCCATCGACGCCGTCGGCCCGGTCTCCGAACTGCCCCTCGGCTCGGGCTGGGCCGAGCTGGGGGACGATCTCGTGGCCGCCTACCTGACGGCGGTGACGGCGCTCCCGCTCGGCGACGCCCGTGAGCTGCGGGTGGCCTACACCCCGCTGCACGGCGTGGGCGGAGCCACGTTGACCCGGGCCTTCCTGGCGGCCGGATTCGACGCCCCGGCGACCGTCGAGGCCCAGGCTGCCCCGGACCCCGACTTTCCCACCGTCGCCTTCCCCAACCCTGAGGAACCCGGCGCGATGGACCTCGCCCTTGAGCTCGCCCGGCGCGTCGGCGCGGACCTCGTGCTGGCCAACGACCCCGACGCCGACCGCTGCGCGGTGGGGGTGCCGACACCCGGCGGGGACTACCGGATGCTGACCGGCGACGAGGTGGGCGCCCTCCTCGGCGAGCACGTGATCCGGCGGACCTCCGGCGACGGACGGCTGGTGGCCACCACCATCGTCTCCTCGTCGCTCCTCGGCGCGATCGCCTCCGAGTACGGCGTGCGCCACGCGGAGACCCTCACCGGCTTCAAGTGGATCATGAAGGCCGGGGAGGGACTGGTCTTCGGGTACGAGGAGGCCCTGGGATACAGCGTCGGGTCCGAGGCCGGGCTGCCGGTCCACGACAAGGACGGCATCGGCGCCGCGCTGACCGTGGCCGGGCTGGCCGCCCAGGCCAGGCTGGACGGCCGTACCCTGCTCGACCTGCTCGACGACCAGGCCCGCCGGTACGGCCTGCACGCCACCTCCCAGCTCTCGGTCAGGGTGGACGACGTGTCACTGATCACGGGCGCGATGGCCCGTCTCCGTGCCGCCCCGCCGGTGGAGCTCGGCGGTCGCAAGGTCGAGTCGGCCGACGACCTGAGTGAGGGCTCAGCGGACCTTCCCCCCACCGACGGGCTGCGTTACCGCCTGTCGGACGGTGCCCGCGTGGTCGTCCGCCCCTCGGGGACCGAGCCCAAGCTCAAGTGCTACCTGGAGGTCGTCGTCCCGGTCACCGGCGAGGTGCCGGCGGCCAGGGAGCAGGCCGTAAGGGCCCTTGACGCCCTGAAGGCCGACCTCTCCGCCGCCCTGGGCCTGTGACCCGTCCCGCCCCTCTGGCCTGACCCCCTCCCGTCCCTGGGCCTGTACCCCATCCCGGCGCGCCGGGCGTAGCCTCTCCCGCCGCGTCGGCCCCGCGCCCCTCAGACGGTGACGAGGAGGAGCACCACCAGGATGAGCGCGGCCAGCAGGGCGGCCAGGGCGGCGGGGGCCCAGGTGACCTTCACCCGCTCGGGTTCACCGGTCTCCGGCGCGGTGGGCTCGTGGGCGGCGGCCGTCCGTCTGGCGGCCTCGGCGCGCTCGGTGATCTGCTCGCCCACCCAGTCGGCGTGGGTCTTGCCGGCCAGCGCCTCGGCGGCGGCCTGCTCGCCCTTCGGACGGACCGGCTCGGTCTGGTGGCGGCCCCTGGCGCTCACCGGACGTGTCCGGCGTGCCGCCGTCGCCCGCTCCCGGCCCGAGGCCTGCGGTGTCCAGCAGCGGACGCTCCGGCCTCCCGCCGTGATCTTGATCGAATGGGAGACCGTGACCTCCTCCACCTGCGACCACGGCACGAAGGTGTTCCTGAGCGGGTTGCGGACCAGCACGCCGTCCTCGGTGATGATGATCGCCG
Organism: Streptosporangium sp. NPDC004631; assembly: GCF_053601935.1. NCBI lineage: Bacteria > Bacillati > Actinomycetota > Actinomycetes > Streptosporangiales > Streptosporangiaceae > Streptosporangium > Streptosporangium sp. NPDC004631. The sequence continues at coordinate 95,411 of NZ_JBSGCR010000004.1, forward strand.
GGCGCAGGCAGGTGACGAAGACCAGCACGGTCAGCACGGCCAGCACGACGGCGGCGGTCGCCGAGGCCGACCCCCTGTAGCGGAGGATCAGATCCACCGTGTTGAGCGCGGCGAACACCATCCAGATCCAGCCGAGGAGCAGCGCGGCCTTCGACCGGAACACCTGTTTCAACTCGTTACTCCGCTCGGGTGAACCCGCTCACGCCTGCCACTTGAGCCGCGCGAATCCGGGCTTGATGACGCCGTTGATGAGCGCCAGGCGCTCGTCGAACGGCAGGAACGCCGACTTCATGGCGTTGATGGTGAACCACTGCAGGTCTTCCCAGCCGTAGCCGAACGCCTCCGACAGTTTGGCGAACTCCTCGGAGACGGTGGTGCCGCTCATCAGCCGGTTGTCGGTGTTGACGGTGACCCGGAAGTTGAGACGGCGCAGCAGGCCGATCGGGTGCTCGGCGATGGAGGAGGCGGCCCCCGTCTGCAGGTTGGAGGTCGGGCACATCTCCAGCGGGATGCGCTTGTCGCGGACATAGGCCGCCAGGCGGCCGAGCTTGGCCTCACCGTCGCCCTGCACCGTGATGTCGTCGATGATCCGGACGCCGTGGCCGAGCCGGTCGGCGCCACACCACTGGATCGCCTGCCAGATCGACGGCAGGCCGAAGGCCTCCCCGGCGTGGATGGTGAAGTGGGCGTTCTCCCGCTGGAGGTACTCGAAGGCGTCGAGGTGGCGGGTGGGCGGGTAGCCCGCCTCGGCGCCGGCGATGTCGAAGCCCGCCACGCCGACGTCGCGGTAGCGGACCGCCAACTCGGCGATCTCCATGGACCTGGCCTGGTGGCGCATCGCGGTGAGCAGCGTGCCCACCCGGATGCCGCGGCCCTCGGAACCCGCCCTGAACCCCTCAAGCACGGCCTCGATGACCTCTTCGAGGCTCAGTCCCGCCGAGGTGTGCTGCTCGGGGGCGTAACGCACCTCGGCGTAGACCACGCCGTCGTCCGCCAGGTCCTGGGCGCACTCGGCGGCGACCCGGACCAGCGAGTCGCGCGTCTGCATGACGCCGACCGTGTGGGCGAAGGTCTCAAGGTAGCGCTCCAGCGAGCCGGAGTCGGCGGACTCCTGGAACCAGGCGCGCAGGGCGTCCGCGTCGGTCGTGGGCAGCCTGTCGTATCCCGACTCGCGGGCCAGCTCGACGATGGTCCCGGGCCGCAGGCCGCCGTCGAGGTGGTCGTGGAGCAGCACCTTCGGAGCCTGGCGGATCTCCTCCAGGGTGGGTGACTGACTCATCGAGAGTCCTCTCTCTGGCGGGCGGTTCTCTGGTGGACGTTCGGCGGTGAGGCGGAAACCCTCACGGATGATCGCGGGAACCCCCTCGCACGCGAGGGGAGGATGTCAACATCCTAGGGTCGAGGACCCCGTCACAGCTCGGGAGGAGCCCCGGCCGCCTCGTGACCGGCTACCCGGCCGCTTCTCAACGCGCGGCGCCGGACGCGGACCGCACAGGACGATGACGCCGGTCATCCAGGTGAGTACCCGCCGTCGCATGGCTTCGATGGCGGGTCAGCCGTCGATTCGCGCCGGCTCGTACGACATAATGTGATAGTGGAAACTGGTTCTAATCTCATGCCAGTGGTGCGAGGCCGTCACTGGCCCATGACGTGGCGGACTGTGGGACCGGCGCTCCAGCCGTCGACGGCGAGCCCCGGCCACGGTCGACGCGAGTTCGCCCATCAGCGAATGGCAAGCAACAGAGCAGGGAGCATGTCCGAAATATGAGAGCGTTCGTCAAGGTGGAATCCGGCGTCAACGGTATCGAACCGGCAGAGGTGGCAGTCCCGCGGATCGACGACGACGAGCTGCTTGTGCGCGTCAAGGCCGTCGGCGTCGGCATTCACGACTCCTACTTCCTGCCGGGTGACGCGAAGTACCCGTTTCCCATCGGGATCGAGGCGGCCGGTGTCGTCGAGCAGATCGGCAGCGACGTCTCCGATCACCGGCCAGGTGACCGCGTCGCCTTCGTCAGTTCGATGCAGCCGAAGGGCGGAACGTGGGCGGAGTACGCCGCGGTCAAGGCCGGCTCCCTCATCGTGCCGATCCCCGCCGACCTGGACTTCGTCGAGGCGGCGGCTGTCCCCGTCGCGGGTAATACCGTCTTGCGGGCGGTGAAAGCCCTGGAGGCGGTACCCGCCGGCGGTTCATTGTTCATCGCGGGAGGTTCGGGGGCGATCGGCACCTTGGCCATCCAGGTCGCCCGGACACGGGGATGGCGGGTCGGCGCCTCGGCCTCCGAACGCAATCACGACCACATGCTCTCGCTCGGGGCCGAGGCGGTTGTCGACTACCACGACCCAACCTGGCCCGAACAGATCCGGCAGTGGATGCCCGGCGGGGTCGACGCAGCGATAGCGGTTCAGCCCCATACCTCGGCGGACAGCCTGAGCGTCGTGAGAGACGGCGGGAAACTCATCACCATCTCCGGGGACGTCGTGGCTCCGGAGCGCAACGTGCGCGTGGAAATGGTCCCGCACGACACCGACGTCCGAGGCGAACTGACGCAGCTGATGATGGAGATCGCCCGGAACAAGAAGCGAGTGGAGATCGAACGGGTGTATCCGTTCGAAGAGGCTCAGGCGGCCCTGGCGAAGGTCCAGACTCGACACGCTCGGGGCAAGCTCGTCCTGCGTCTGAAATAGCCGGGCCCTGAGCGACGACGGAACGGCCCGTGACGTTGGTGAGCCGACGCGGGCGGAGACGTCGCCCGGCTATCCCTCGCGGTTGGCGGTGCCGGGTGAGAAGGCCGGCAGGCAGACGGCGACGTACTCGGCGCCGTCGGGGCCACAGCTGTAACGGATCTTCTCCCCCGGCTCGCTGACGAACGCCTGCCCGGCGTTGACCTCGGTCGTGCCCCCCTCGTGCTCGACGACGACCGCGCCCTTCAGCACCAGGGTGTACTCGGTGAACCCCGGTGTCTGGGCCGGCTCCTCCCAGCCCGCCGGAGCCGTCATGTGCGCGATCGAGATCTGGCCGTCACCGCTGTTGACCCGGCCGACGTACTCGTCGATCGTCTTGCCGCCCGGGACCGGGATCCGCGTCGCACTGTCGATTTTGCGTACCATCAGGCCAGTTTGCCACTGCTTGCCACCGCGCGGGCGTCAGTGGGCGACGTCGACGACCAGCCGGTTCGGGTCCCGCTGCTCCAGCACCCGGAAGCCCGCCCTGTGGTCGAGGACGATGCCCACACCGACCACACCCTCGAAGTCGCCGGTCCTGACCACGTTCCGCAGGTTGCCCAGCCTGGCCGGGAAGACGGGTCCGCCCACCCAGGTCGGGGAGCCGGACTCGGTGTGGGCCTGGGCCATGCTCAGCGACACCTGAAGGTAGGCCCCGCCCTTGACGGCGATCGGTTCACCCGAGCCGTCCTGGACGAGTCCGCGCGTCCAGCGCACGGTGTATCCGGGCAGTTCTCCCCTGAGGTCGATCACCACGCGGTCGAACCCCCCGTGCTTGGCGAACCTCACCCCGGTGACGATCGCCGGGGTGCCTCCCGGCCTGCTGACCTCGACCTCCTTGGTGCTCGTCGGGGGTTTCGGGTCCGTCGCCCCGGAGGGGGTGGGGGCCGGGAGGCTCGGCGTGACCGTGGCGGTGACGGTGACCGTGGGAACCGGCGCTGGAGAGGTCGCGGACGGCGCGGTGGTCCCACCGCAGCCGGTCAGCAGGGCGAGAGGGGCAAGGGCAACGACAACGGCAAGGGCGGCGTGAGCACGCTTCATCATGGGCCTCCTGCCTGGATAGATGCCCGAATTTCCGGAGTTGTTCACCATAGAGGAAGATCCTGCGTGACCGGATCCTGACAGCCATCGAAAGAACACGTCAGGGGCAGAGGAATCCGGGGGACGTGTACGGCTCGCGCGCCGTACGCGGCCCCGTGCTCTCCGTACGGCGCGCGAGCGCGCTCAGACGGTCTCCAGTGCCGACCGGTGCGGGAAGTTCCGGAAGTACCGCATGGAGAGTTTCACCGGCCCCGACCACGGTAACCCTGTTTAAAACACCGGCTGACGGCATGTACGCGGTGACGGGTTTCACGGAGAACGCCGGCGCGGAGGCAGTCCGTTAAAGCCGCTAAAGCTGTACTATTCACCACTTAACCCGCGCATAGCACGGTTAGCGTGAAATAAATGAAATAAGGCAAAAGGAACGGTGAATCGCATGCCATCGGGAACGGGGCCACTGTCGCCGGACTTCACCGGGATCGACCCCGACCTGATGCGGGGCTTCATCACCGCCCTGGAACACGGCCGCGACGTGATCGGCGAACAGTCCGAACGGATCCGGCGGCTACTCGCGGCGGCAGAGGTGTCCGCGGTGGGACTGCGCCCTCTCAAGGAAATCGAGGGCTGGATCGACAGCACACTTCCGGATCTCCGCAAACGCAACGAGACCATCCAGATAGGCGACAAATCAGCGCCCTGGATGCCCGGGGCGGGGCTGGTCACCTACGACGAGAAGAAATTCCTCTCCCCCGCCGAGGCGCGGAAACGAGGCACGGAACTGGGCGAACGCCTCCTGGCGACCGAACCGGACGGCTTCTTCACCACGGGAGACATGTCGAAGGAGTACACACAGGTCTTCAAGGAACTGACCGCCAACAGAAACGACGCCGACTACACCGCCGCCTTCTTCGCCGCCCTGGGCCTGGAGGAGACCCTGAAACTTCCCGCACGACTGCGCGAAGACCTGCGCTTCGGCGCTCCCACCGCGCCCGCCGCCCCGATCAACCCCGAAGAGGACGTCCTTCGGATCGTAAGCCAGGCGTTCGGCACCGCGGTCACAGCGGGCGCGCACGTCCCCGGCTTCGCCAAGGTCAAGGACGCGGTGCGGCAATCGGGCTCCAAAGCCGGAATGCTGCTGTGCGCGGGAAGGTTCCCCACCGACTGGCTCACCGACATGGCGAAACAGGAGCTGGCCCACCCGAAGCACATCGGCCCGGGCATTCTCTACGCCTTGGGCAACAACCCGGCTGCCGCGCGGAAGACGATCGCGGCCCTGGCCGGGCCGTACACCAAGGACCAGGCGAAGCTGAGAACCCTCCTGAAGGGACTCTACGACTACGCCGGCGGCAAGTACCTGAGTGGCGGTGACCGGAAGGATGCCTTCGGGCGGATGCTCGCCGCCGCCTCCGGCGCCTACGACGAGAAGGACGGCGGGCACAGCCCGGAGTCGGCCGCGTTCGCCTTCACCGTGATGACGACATTCGACGATTTACGCCTTTTCCAGGAGATCCGGCCCCACCTGGCGGAGATCGCGGGCGCGTACGCCACCGAGATCACCGAGGGCGCGAACATCGGCGACGCGAACATGACCGAACCCAGCGCGCTCAAGCCCTCGACCTCCGCCTTCGGCACCAGGTCGGCTTTCACCCTGAGCCCGAAGGACACCTACCGCTTCCTGAGAACCTTCGCCGACTCAGCCGCAAGCCTTGCCCCGTTCGACGAGGGGATGGGACGGTTCTCCCAGAAGCTGATCGCCGACGCCTCGGCGGCAACCCGGCGAACCGGGGACACCAAACACCTGGACCAGGTGTTCACTGCCCTGGGCAACGTGCGCGGTTTCGAGCTGGCCGCCGTCGAGAAGGTTCAGGGCAACCTCGACATGATCGACGAACAGCGGGACAAGACCGTGACCTTCATCCGCGACAGCGGTATCGGGCTGGCGAGCACATTCCTGGCGCCGACCATGCCCGCGGGCTTCGCCTGGCTGGCGCTGAGCACCACCCTCTCCGCCGAAGGCGCCTTCGGCTCAGAGGACGAAACCCGGATGGACCGGGTCAACAAACAGGACGCCCTCGAAACCCTCGGCCGCCAGCACACCTACGCCCAGCTCCTCATGGCCAACGGCTTCACACCGAAGGTGACACCCGCCGAATGGCAGGCCGCCTGCCCACCCGGCGTGGCCGTTACCGACGGGCACGGCAACCTCAGACCATTCTCCGACCTGATCAAACAGGGCAACAAGGGATTGGAGAGCTTCGAGAGGTGGATGACCGCCAACGGCATGGGCGACGATGACGAGCTGTCATTAGGAGTGCTGTCCAACCGGTTCGCGGATTCGTTCGAAAGTCGCAACAAACGAGGGCGGGAACGCGGCCTGGCCTTCGACAGCTAGCTCACGAGATCGGGAGGCACTCAGTTTCGCCCCGGACCCCGTATTGTCCGCTGCCCGGCGACTCCAGGATGATCACGGTCTTGTGTTCATCATTGGCGAGCCTGATAGGAGCATTGCCACGGTCTTCAACGATTCGGTAGGGAGCGACCCGAGAGAGTGCACCCAGTAAAAGGTCATTGAGCATGTCCCCCTCGGTCTGCGGTGCGGCATCTCTGCCGGCGGCTGCGAAGGTCCGCTTGGCTCTGCCCTCACCGCAGGGAACGTCACGCCCACCGGAATCGGTGATTCGGACGTCCAAAGCGTGACGCTCCTTCATCAGCTCGGTGATGTGTACCTTAAGAGTCTCCCCCGCCTCGGCCACCGTTGGGCCGCTGTTCCCGCAACCGGACACCGCCAGCAGCGCCGCCGCGCAGACCAGGACGCCACGCCGCACAGAACCTCTCACCAATTCCTCCAGAGCCGGCCGACGTACCGTAGATCCAATAATGTCCAACAGACCTGCCCGATGTATCGGCATCCGACGGCTCCGCCAGACGGCCAGGGCGCTCGTAGCCCCCCTCGAAGAGAAGCTCCGTCCCGGCGAAGGTTCCTCCATCCTCACCGACATGGAGATCCACGGCCCGGCCAGGAGGCGGACGTCCCGGCCGGCACGGTGGACGGATCATCGGCGGCGTACGGCTTCCGCCGCGCCGCCTCACACCTCGCGGCGCGCGGTCAGGTCGTCGAGGCCACCGCTTCTGACCGCCCGGAGAAAGCCATCCCATTCGGACGGACCGAAGGACAACATGGGGCCGTCGGGGTCCTTGGAGTCACGCACCAGGAAGAGCCGATCGACGTCCGCCCCGGCCTCGGCCGGAGCATTACCGAGGGCCGCAACCTCGACACAGTCTGGGCCGTTTCCACTGAGGGAGCTCTTCCGCCAAACGCCGACCTCTACACAGTTCGAGCCGTTACCGCTAAGGCTGCTTTTACGCCACACGATGCGGGACACGTCCACTTCAGCCTCTATTTTTCTCTTAAGGGCGAACCGCTTCAGGAGATCGTTCGATCATCTCCGCGATCAACGCTTTCGACCCCTCGATGTCAAGTGCCGCTGCCCGCAAGTGATCGAAAGCAAGGGTGTACCAGTACATCTCTTCGTCTTTCTCCACATACAGGCTACTCGTCATGCTTTCGATGTACACCACGTCAGGATCGTAAGGTTCGCGGAACTCCATAACAGCGAACGTTCCAGCGGTTGCGGGATGGACTCCTGCGGTGAACGGCAGCACCTGGATGGTGACGTTGTCTCTGTCGGCGAGTCCGAGGAGTCTGTCGTACTGCTCGCGCATAACTGCCCCTGAACCGATCCTGCGCGTGAGGACAGCTTCGTCGATCACCGTCCAGAACCGAAGTGGGCTGTCCTCACGGAGCAAAAGTTTCTGACGAGTCATACGAACTTCGACCCGTCGCTCGACCTCCGCCGGCGAGGACAGTCCCATCAAAGCTGAGCGGATGACCTCGCGAGCATAGCCTTCGGTTTGAAGGAGGCCATGTACGAGCGTGCCGTCAAAGCTGCGGATGAAAGCCGCTTCCGCTTCAAGCTGGATGTAGGTCGCATAGTCACCCGGCAGAGAGTCCGCGTAGGCGTCCCACCATCCTCTCGTACGCGCCGTTCTGGCCAGCGCGTGCAGGGCGGCACGCTTGTCAATGTCAAGCTCGTACAGGTCCACAACGACGACGCTCTTCTCCTCGTCACCGAGCTCGTCACCAACGCGGTACGCCACTCCCACTCCGGCCGTCCCGGCGGACGGGTGACGGTCTCGGTCGCCGCCCATGATGGAACGCTCCACATCGACGTCACCGATGCCGGATCGACCGAACACCAGCCCCGCATCCGCTCCGAGGTGAACGCCGACAGTGGTGAGCCCGGCCCCCCGCACCCGGCTCACCATGGCCCGGCCCGGTGCAGTGACACCGCCGGAAAAGAACGTCCTCGGAGCCCTCACCGGGCGCGGCCTGAGCGGACTTCCCGGTGGTGACGCGGTCGACCGTCAGGCGGTGACGCGGTCGATCACCAGCGGCAGCAGGCCGGGGTCGGCGGCCGCGCCGACGGCGTAGCCGCCCTCCAGGGCGGCGAGCGCCCGCTCGAAGCGGAAGGTCTCGTCGGCGTGCAGGGTCATCAGCGGCTGCCCCTCCCTGACGAGGTCGCCCGGCCTGGCGTGCAGCGTGACACCCGCGCCGAAGGAGACCGGGGCCTCCTTGCGCTCCCGGCCCGCGCCGAGCCGCCAGGCGGCCAGGCCCACGGCATAGGCGTCGAGCCTGGTCAGCACGCCGGACGAGGGCACGGTGAGCTCCATGGTCTCGGCGGCCCTCGGGAGCGGGGCGTCCGGGTCGCCGCCCTGCGCACTGATCATGCGGCGCCAGGCGTCCATCGCCGAACCGTCCTGGAGCGCCCGCTCCGGATCCCTGCCCCCGGACACACCGGCGGCCTGGAGCATCTCGCGGGCCAGCCGTACGGTCAGCTCGACCACGTCGGCGGGGCCGCCACCGGCGAGCACCTCCACCGACTCGGCCACCTCCAGCGCGTTGCCCACGGCCCGGCCGAGCGGCCGGTCCATCGCGGTGAGCAGCGCGACGGTCGTGACACCTGCGTCGGTGCCCAGCTCGACCATCGTGGTGGCGAGCTCGCGGGCCCGCTCCACGGTCTTCATGAAGGCGCCCGAGCCGACCTTCACGTCCAGCACCAGCGCCCCGGTGCCCTCCGCGATCTTCTTCGACATGATCGAGGAGGCGATCAGCGGGATCGACTCGACGGTTCCGGTGACGTCGCGCAGCGCGTACAGCTTCTTGTCGGCCGGGGCCAGCCCGTCCCCCGCGGCGCAGATGACCGCCCCGGCCCTGCCGAGCACGTCGAGCATCTCGTCGTTGGAGAGCGAGGCCCGCCAGCCGGGGATGGACTCCAGCTTGTCCAGCGTGCCCCCGGTGTGCCCGAGACCCCGGCCGGAGAGCTGGGGCACGTAGCCCCCGCACGCTGCGACCAGCGGGGCCAGCGGCAGCGTGATCTTGTCGCCGACACCGCCGGTGGAGTGCTTGTCGGTGGTCCGGCCGGGCAGCGCCGACCAGTCCATCCGGGCCCCGGATCGGATCATGGCCTGGGTCCACCGGGCGATCTCCCGCCGGTTCATCCCGTTGAGCAGGATCGCCATCGCCAGGGCGGCCATCTGCTCGTCGGCGACGACGCCCCCGGTGTAGGCGTCGATCACCCAGTCGATCTGCCCGTCGGACAGCTCGCGACCGTCGCGCTTGGTGACGATGACGTCGATCGCGTCCATGGTCAGGCCCCCCGGCTCAGGTCGTCGGGCCCGAAGGCGTACGGCAGGAGCTCCCCCATCGGCCTGGGGCCGTCCACGGTCTCCACGAGCAGTCCGGCACCGCCGAACTCGAACAGCAGCTGGCGGCACCGGCCGCACGGCATGATCAGCTCCTCGTGCCCGTCCACGCAGGTGAACGCGACCAGCCGGCCGCCGCCCGTGGCCTGGAGCTCGGAGACCAGCCCGCACTCGGCGCAGAGCCCGACGCCGTAGGAGGCGTTCTCCACGTTGCAGCCGGAGACGATCCGCCCGTCGTCCACCAGCGCGGCGGCGCCGACCGGAAACTTGGAGTAGGGGGCGTAGGCGTTGCCCATGGCCCGTACGGCCTGTGCCCGCAGCGCGGCCCAGTCGACGTTCTCCCCGATGTTCATGCTCGCTCCACTCGTGGACGGATCGCCGCCGGCTCGCCCGCGGCGTCTCGCACCGGCGTCACTTCGCCTGCCCCCTGCGGTACGGCAGGCCGTCGGCCGCGGGCGGGCGGAGCCGCTGGGCGGCCAGCGACAGCACCAGCAGCGTGGTGATGTGCGGGGCGACCGAGGTGAACTCCGACGGGACGCTGTCGGTCAGCGTGAACACCGTGAACACGGCGATCGCCGCGCCCCCGCTGATCAGCGCGGCCCTGAGGCGGTTCTGCGCGACGAGCTGGTAGACCGCGGCGGCGGCGATGAGGACCGCCACCACCAGCAGCAGCGCGTGCACCGACTCGCCGCCCCGGCGGAGCTGGAGGGCGTCGGTGTAGCCGAACAGCGTCGCACCGGCGGCCAGTCCGCCGGGACGCCAGTTGCCGAAGATCATGGCGGCCAGGCCGATGAAACCCCGGCCGCCGGTCTGCCCCTCGCGGTAGGCGCTGGCGGCCACCAGCGACAGGAACGCGCCGCCGAGCCCCGCCAGGGCACCGGAGACGAGCACCGCGACGTACTTGTAGTAGTAGACGTTGACGCCCAGCGACTCCGCCGCCACCGGGCGCTCGCCGCAGGAGCGCAGCCGCAGGCCGAACGCCGTCCGCCAGAGCACGAAGTAGGTCAGCGGGACCAGCAGGATCGCCAGGACGGTGAGGAGCGAGACGTTGGTGATCAGGCCCCGCAGCATGCCCGCCACGTCGGAGACGAGATACCAGCGACCGGTCTCCAGCGTGGCCAGCCACTCTCCGGCCCACGGCAGGCTCACGGTCTCCGGCTTGGGAACGGGGGGCGACTGGGCGTCGCCTCCGCCCGGCATCCGGGCGAAGGTGACCTTGGACAGGAACTGGGTGACGCCCAGTCCCAGGATGTTGATCGCGACACCGGAGATGATGTGGTCCACGCCGAACGTCACGGTGGCGATCGCGTGCAGCAGGCCGCCGAGGGCCCCGCCGATCGCACCGGCGACCACACCGGCCCAGGGGTTGCCGAAGTGGAGCGCGCCCCAGGCGCCGAACCAGGTGCCCAGGACCATCATGCCTTCGAGGCCGATGTTGACCACGCCGGCCCGCTCGGACCAGAGGCCGCCGAGACCGGCCAGGCCGATCGGGACCGCCAGCGCGACGGCGGCGTTGATCGCCCCCGCCGAGGTGAGGTCGACGGCGCCGGTGACGACCCGGGTGAACGACAGCAGCAGGACCAGCCCGCCGAAGGCGAGCAGCAGGACCCGCCAGGTGACCCGGAGTCTCCGGGCCCGCTCCGGCCGCTTGACCGGAGCCTCCGTCACGGTGAGACCGCCCTCGCTCATGCCGACGCTCCTTCAGCCTGAGCCGGGGCTCCGCTTTCCAGTTCCCTGCTCACCCGGCGCTGACCGGCCGAGACCTGATAACGGTGGACCAGCTCGTAGGCGACGATCACCGAGAGCACGATCGTGCCCTGCATGATCATGACGATCTCCGGGGAGATGTCGTGCAGCTGCAGGATGCTCGACGAGGTGTCGAGGAATGCCCAGAGCAGGGCGCCGAAGGCGATGCCGACGGGGTTGTTCCGGCCGAGCAGCGCGATCGCGATGCCGGTGAAGCCGAGCCCGGTGGGGAAGTCCAGGCTGTAGCTGTAGGAGGCGCCGAGCAGCTGCGGCATGCCGACCAGGCCCGCCATCGCGCCGGACAGGGTCATCGCGATGAGGACCATCCGTTTGACGTTGACGCCGCTGGCCACGGCCGCCGACTCCGAACGCCCGGTGGCGCGCAGGTCGAAGCCGAAACGGGTCCGGTTGAGCAGCACGTGATACATGATGCCCATGACGACCGCCAGGACGACGAGACCGAACACCTTGGCCTCGGTCCCGGGGACGATCGCCAGCCCCGGCACCTGTGCGGACGGCCCGAGCGGTCTGGTGCCGATGTTGTTGCTCCCCGAGACCTCGACCGCCAGGCGCTCCTTGTTGAGCAGCCAGGCGCCGAGCGCGGTGGCGATGGCGTTCAGCATGATGGTGGAGATGACCTCGCTGACACCGCGCCGGACCTTGAGCAGTCCGGCGACGGCCGCCCAGCCCGCGCCGACCAGCATGGCGACGACGACGATCAGGGCGATGTGCAGCGGGGCGGGCAGGACGATCGCGCCGCCCACGGCCGCCGCGACGAGCGCCGCGAGGCGGTACTGGCCGTCGACGCCGATGTTGAACAGGTTCATCCGGAACCCGATCGCCACCGCCAGCGCCGACAGGTAGAAGGTGGTCGCGGAGTTCAGCGTCAGCACGATGGAGCGCGGCTGCACGCCGTAGTCGGCCATGATCCCCAGTGTCTCCAGCGGGGGCGCGTCCGTGAGCAGCAGGACGACCGAGGTGATCAGTCCGGCGAACACGATGGCGAGGATGGGCGCGGCCAGCGAGAGCAGGCCGTCGAGCCTGACCCGGCCGAGCAGCCGGTCGGCGAAGGTCGACGTCGCGGGGCTCATGCGATCTCCCCGGCCGGCACGTGCGCTCCGTGGATGTTCATGCGGCCTCTCCAGCACCCGTCATGGCCGAGCCGAGCTGCTCGGGGGTCACCGTCAGCGGGTCCACGTCCGCCACGACGCGACCGCGCAGGATCACCTTCAGCGTGTCCGACAGACCGATGAGCTCGTCCAGGTCGGCCGAGATCAGCAGTACGGCCAGGCCCGCGGCGCGGGCGGCGCGCAGGTGGTCCCAGATCGCGGCTTGGGCCCCGACGTCCACGCCCCGCGTGGGGTGGGAGGCGATCAGGAAGACCGGGTCGCCGCTCATCTCCCGGCCGACGATCAGCTTCTGCTGGTTGCCGCCGGACAGGGCGGCGGCGTCCACGTCGATGCCGGGCGTGCGGACGTCGTACTCCTCGACGATGCGCCGGGTGTCCTCGCGGGCCCCCGCGCGGTCGATCCAGGGGCCTTTGACGTTCGGCGGCCGTGTCTGGTGGCCGAGGATCCGGTTCTCCCAGAGCGGCGCCTCCAGCAGCAGGCCGTGCCGCTGCCGGTCCTCGGGGATGTAGCCGACGCCGGCCTCGCGACGGCGGAGCGTCGGCCAGGAGGAGATGTCCTGGCCACCGAGGACGATCTGGCCCTCGGCCGGGCGCATGCCCATGAGGGCCTGGACCAGTTCGGCCTGGCCGTTGCCCTCGACACCGGCGATGCCGAGCACCTCGCCCCGGTGGATGTCGAAGCCGACGTCCTCCACGACGGTCCGGCCGTCCTCGGCGCGGACCGTCAGGTTCCGCACCGACAGCTCCACCACGTCGGTGACGGTGGACTCGCGGGTCTCGGGGCTGGGCAGCTCGCTGCCGACCATCAGCTCGGCCAGCTGCCTGGCGGTCACGTCCTTGGGGCTCACGCAGGCCACGGTGGTGCCGCGCCGGATGACGGTGATGGCGTCGGCGACCGAGAGCACCTCGTCCAGCTTGTGGGAGATGAAGATGATCGTCAGACCCTCGCGGACCAGTTCGCGCAGGTTGTCGAAGAGCTCGTCCACCTCGTGCGGCACCAGTACGGCGGTCGGCTCGTCCAGGATGAGGATCCGGGCGCCCCGGTAGAGGACCTTGAGGATCTCGACCCGCTGCCGGGCGCCGACCCCCAGGTCCTCCACCGTGGCGTCGGGGTCGATGTCGAGGCCGTAGGAGTCGGAGATCCGTCCGATCCTCATCCTGGCGGCGCCGAAGTCGATGGCGATCCCGCCGGTGCGGGGCTCACTTCCGAGGATCACGTTCTCCAGCACGGTCAGGTTGTCGGCCAGCATGAAGTGCTGGTGAACCATTCCGATGCCCACCGCGATCGCGTCCGCCGGGGAGCGGAGGGTCACGGGCTTGCCGTTGACGCGGATCTCGCCCTCGTCGGGGCGCTGCATGCCGTACAGGATCTTCATGAGGGTGGACTTGCCCGCGCCGTTCTCACCGACGACGGCGTGCACGTGCCCCTGCTGGACGGACAGGGAGATGTCGCGGTTGGCCACGACGCCGGGGAACCGTTTCGTGATCCCCTCAAGTTCGACGGCCGGTGTCGAGGTGCTGATGACGGCCCCCTCCGTGCGGATGGCCATGGTTACCGAAGGTGATGCTGAGAGTTGACCAAAGGGCCCGGGGAAATGTCCACCGGGCCCCTTATTAGTACCAGGTCAGGAGGTCTTGTCCGGTACGACGATCTCGCCGGAGATGATCTTCTGCTTGTACTCGTCGAGCTTGGTCTTGATGTCGTCGATCTGGCCACCGGTGGTGGAGTAGTCGACGCCGCCGGCCTTGAGGTCGTACACCGTGCTGCCGGCCTTCACCGAACCGGAGGTGAAGCTCTTGAGGAAGTCGAAGACGGCGACGTCGACCTTCTTGATCATGGAGGTCATGACGACGCTCTGCACGGCGGGGGCCGCGGTCTTGGCCTGGTCGGAGTCGACGCCGATGGCCAGGCCCTTGGCGGCCTTCGCCGCCTCGAACACGCCGCCGCCGGAGCCGCCCGCGGCGTGGTAGACCACGTCGGCGCCCGCGTCGAACATGCCCTCGGCCGCGGTCTTGCCCTTGGCCGGGTCGGTGAAGCCGCTGAAGTCCGGCGGCTGGGTGAGGTACTTGACGTCGATCTGGACGTCGGCCCTGACCTTCTTGGCCCCGGCGACGAACCCGGCCTGGAACTTCTGGATCAGCGGCACCTGGACGCCGCCGACGAAGCCGATGTGCTCCTTCTTCGTCTTCAGCGCCGCGGCGGCGCCGACGAGGAACGACCCCTCGTGCTCGGCGAAGAGGAGGTTGGAGATGTTGGATCCGGTGGCCGCGGCGTCGTCCACGATGGCGAACTTCACCTCGGGGAACTCGGCGGCGACCTTCTTCAGCGGGCCCGAGTAGGCGAAGCCGATGGCGACGATCGGGTTGAAGCCGCCCTGGGCCAGCAGCCGGAGCCGCTCCTCCTTGGCCGCCTCGGTCTCACCGCTGCTGGCGTCGAGCTCCTTGGTCTCGGTGAGGCCGAGCTCGCTCTTGGCCTTGTCCAGCCCGGCGGCGGCGGCGTCGTTGAACGACTGGTCGCCACGGCCGCCGATGTCGTAGGCGAGGCCGACCTTCGGCCCCTTGGGAGCGGCACTGCTCGCGGCGTCGCTCGGCTTGGCCGACGTGGCCGGCTCCTCGCTTCCACCGCACGCGGCAGCCCCCATGAGCATGCTGCCGGCCAGTGCGGTCGCGGCCAGCCTGCCGAATCGGTTCTGAAGCAAGATGGACTCCCTTCGCGTTCAGTGCACGCGCGAAGAGACGCACGGCAACCCTGCACGGAAGATAGTTGCTTGGCCTGGCTTGACCAAACCAGCGCACCAGTCCGCAACAGGTCCGTTATGCAGCTCACGCCGCCCCGTGACCCTCAGGGACGGCCGATCCTACCCATCGGTAGCGTCATCCGGTGTCACGGTAGCATCACAGTACGGCAATACCGTCGAAGGTGATCTTCCTCCTGATTACCCACCGAATCGGACATCCCCCCGGGCCGGTCACGCCATCGCGATGCCCGCGACCGGCTCGTTGGCACTGGGCCGCTGTCCCTCCCAGAGGGCGGTCAGCGCGGTCGCCGCCAGGAAGCGCACGCCGGCGGCGATGCACCTCTCGTCCACGTCGAAGGTGCCCTGGTGGATGTCGGCGAGGTGCGCCGAGCCCGGGACGCGGGTGCCCAGCCGGGCGAAGGCCCCGGGGATCGACTCCAGGTACCAGCCGAAGTCCTCACCGCCCAGGCTCTGCTGGGTCGGCTCGGCCGCGCCGTCCTCCAGCACGCCTCCGGCCGCCTCGGCCAGCATCTGCACGCTGACCTCGTCGTTGACCACCGGCGGCACACCGCGGACGTAGTCCATGTCGGCCTCGATGCCGTAGGCGCCGGCGACCGACTCCAGCAGCCCCTTGATCATGTCGGGGGCCGCGTGCCACGCCTGCTCGTCCAGGCAGCGCACGGTGCCCTCGGCGACCCCCTCGTCCGGGATCGCGTTGGCCACCGATCCCGCCTCGACCCGGCCCCAGACCAGGCTCAGCGACGAGCGCGGGTCCACCCGGCGCGACAGCGCTGCGGGCAGCTCCGTGAGGATCTTGGCGAGGGCGAAGACCAGGTCGGCGGTGAGGTGCGGCCGGGCGGTGTGCCCGCCGGGGCCGCTCACCCGGATGAAGATCTTGTCGCAGGCCGAGGTGATCGGGCCGGCCTTGAGCCCGACCTTGCCGACGTCCAGCCGGGGGTCGCAGTGCAGGCCGAAGATGCGGTCGACACCGTTGATGCCACCGGCGGCCATGACCTCCAACGCCCCGCCGGGAAGCTCCTCGGCGGGCTGGAAGATCAGCCGGACCCGGCCGGGCAGCAGCCCGGCCTCCGCCTGCCGGGCGAGGAAGAGCGAGGTGCCGAGCAGGATCGTGGTGTGCACGTCGTGGCCGCAGGCATGGCAGACGCCGGGGACCGTCGAGCTGTAGGGCACGTCCTTCTCGTCCGGCACGGGCAGCGCGTCGATGTCGGCGCGCAGCGCCACGGTCGGCCCGTCGCCGCTGCCGACCTCGCAGATCAGGCCGGTGCCGCGCGGCAGCACCGAGGGCACGAGCCCGGCCGCGGTCAGCCGGTCGGCGACGCGTTGCGTCGTCCGGTACTCGGCGAACGCGAGCTCGGGATGCATGTGCAGGTCACGGCGGAAGCCGATGAGATCCTGCTCAGATCCGGCGAGGAACGCGTCGAGTTCTCCCCGGAGATTACGCCCCCGCATTGGTCACCGTCCTATCCGCGCCAGCAGCCTTAAGTCGACGCATCGTGCCACTGCCCGGAATCACGTGATCCATGGGGCAGCCCCGAAAAAGCGATCGCCGCACCGGTGTCCCTGAGTGGTTGCCAAGGACCACACCGACGCGGACTGATGAACCGCCATCACGGAAGGGAAGGCCACTGTGAGGCCGCCGGCGTGTTGACGATGTCATCGACTTTATCCCTCCTCCGAAGCACCTCGGCGTCATCTCCACCAAATGTTTTGTCGTCCCATGCTCTGCTCGCGAGCCTCCTGACCCACTCGAACCAGGGACGATGGCCCGGATTGACTATCCGTGCGCTAGGCACCCCGGACGGTTCCTCCGGGCTGCGCCCCGGAAGGGTGCCAGGCAGAGGCTCCGTTGAAACATCGCCGACCTGGCAATTTACGTGACCTCAGGTGCCGGTCATCGAACCAGACGGAGTGATGCAAACAGGAGGAATGCATGTTTCACTCCGCTTATGATCATTAATATCCCGTTCGGGGAGAAGCAATCCAGATTGAGCATCTTCGAACCGAACGAAGGGACCTTAGTGGTCGTCCCGTCGTTATCGCTCCCCCAGGCTGAGCTGCGCAGGATCACCGGCGCCCTGTGCTACGAGGAGCGACTGCTGTTCCTCCTGCTCACCCTCAGACGACCCGGCGTCGAGGTCGTCTACCTCTCCTCCACGCCGGTGGACACCGCGATCGTGGACTACTACCTGAGTTTCCTCGACGACCCCGACGAAGCCCGCTCGCGGCTACATATGATCAGTTTGGACGATCCCCACACCGGCCCGCTCGCCCTGTCGCTGCTGCACCGGCCCGACGCCCTCGCACGGATCCGCGCGGTACTCGGCCCCACCACCGACGCCTGGATGGTGCCGTTCGTGGTCAGCGAGCACGAGGAGCGGCTCGCCGCGCTCCTCGACCTGCCGGTCTACGGACCGGCCACCTCGCTCGCCCACCTGGGGTCCAAGAGCGGCGGGCGGATGATCGGCGAGGAGGCCGGGGTGCCGATGGCCCGGGGCTTCGCCGACCTGCGCTCGCTGACCGAGGTGGAGCACGCCGCCCACGCGCTCTGCCCCATCCCCCGGCTGATGGTCAAGCTCAACAACAGCTACTCCGGGCTGGGCAACGCCGTCGTGACCATGGACGGTCAGCCGCTCACCGCGAGCCCCACCAGCTTCTCCGCGGCGGACGAGACCTGGACGACGTTCGCCGAGAAGATCGCCGAACGGGGCGCGGTGATCGAGGAGTTCATCGAGGACCGGCCGCTGTACTCCCCCAGCGCCCTGGCCAGGATCACCCCCGGCGGCGCCTACGACGTGGTCGCCACGCACGAGCAGGTTCTCGGCGGCCCGAACGGCGACGTCTACAAGGGGTGCGTCTTCCCCGCCCGCCCGGAGTACCGCGCGGAGGTGGGAGAGTGCACCAGGCGAATCGCCCGGGTCCTCGCCTCCCGGGGCGTGGTGGGACTGTTCGGCGTGGACTTCTTCGCCGTCAAGACCGACGCCGGATACCGCGCGCTGCTGTGCGAGATCAACCTGCGCATCGGCGGCACCACCCACCCGTTCGGCGCCGCGCTGCTCACCACCGAGGCCGCCTACGACCCCGGCACGGGCACGCTCGTCCACGACGGCCGGTCCAAGTACTACGTGGCGACCGACAACTGCGCCGCCGGTTCGCTGCTGGGCCGTACCCCCGCGGAGGTCGTGAAGATGGTCAACGAGGGGGGGCTCGGCTTCGACCGCGAGACCCGCACCGGGAACGTGCTGCACCTGCTCGGCGCGCTCCCGGAGTACGGCAAGCTCGGCTTCACCAGCATCGGCGACTCGGCCGAGGAGGCCGCGGCCCTACACCGGAGGACCCTGTGGGCGCTCTGCCAGTCGGCGTAGGCCGATCACGCCGAGCACGATCCCGAGGGCGATGTTGACGGCGATCAGAACGCCGTGCACCACGTAGAAGGCCGTCGGGTGGCCGTCGGCGAGGTTGAAGCCGAGGGTGACCCACTCGAAGATCATGAAAACTGCGACGCCGACCAGGAATCCGGCCATCTTTCGCGACATTTGCATAGCATCAGTATTCCGTCCCACCATTCTGCCCCTGATCAGGGCGTCGTGACGTGCTACGAATCAGCACGAAGCTACCCTGTGATCATTATGGGGATGAGACATGTCGCACCCGTCGGGGTGCTGCTGGCGGCGAACGCCCTGCTGGGCGTTCCCGCACACGCCGATAACGGGCCCGTCGGCGGCACCGAGCTCGGCAGGCGGGGCCTGGTGGCCCCCTCCGAGGTCAAACCTCCCCCGAAAACGGCGGCGAGATCCTATGTGATCGCCGACGCGGAGACGGGGGAGGTGCTCGCCGCCAAGGACCCTCACGGGCGCTATCTCCCGGCGAGCACCCTCAAGGCACTGACCGCGCTCACCCTCATCCCGAAACTCGACAAGGCCATGAGGGTCAGGCCGAGCAGTCGCGCGGTGAACGAGGAGGGCAGCGCCGTCGGCCTGGTCTCCAGACCGATCTACACCGTGGACGACCTCTTCAAGGCGTTGCTGCTGGTCTCGGGGAACGACTGCGCGATGGCGCTGGCCGAGGCCAACGGCGGCCTGGCCAAGACCCTGCGGGACATGAACGCCGAGGCCAGACGCCTGCAGGCGTTCGACACGGTGGCCAAGACACCGAGTGGGCTGGACAAGCCCGGCCAGAGCAGCTCGGCCTACGACCTGGCGCTGATCGCCCGCGCCGGGCTGGCCAACAACGACTTCCAGCGTTACACCCGCACGAAGACCGGAAGGTTCCCCGCGCCCAAGGGCTACTACGAGATCGGCAACCACAACAAGCTGCTCTGGCGCTACCGGGGCATGATCGGCGTCAAGAACGGCTGGACGTCCAAGGCCCAGGGCAGCTTCGTCGGCGCGGCCAGGCGGAACGGCCACACGGTCATCGTGGCGATCATGCGGCACGACGGCTACTTCTGGGACGAGGTCGCCGGCCTGCTCGACTGGGGCTTCGGCGCCCGGGGCAGGGTCACCCCGGTCGGCCGGCTGGTGGAGCCGCTCCCGGTGGCGGCCCCCCGTACGGCCGCCCCCGCCGCGCCCCCGACAGCGCGGCCCACCACCCCGCAGGCACCGCCAAGCGACGGGGAGACCCGCCCCGTGGGGTTCTACGTGCTCGGCGCGGGCCTGCTCGGCGGCGTGCTCTGGCTGCTGTACGGCCTGCGCGGACGGTCCCGGAGGAAGACGCCCGTCAGCTGAGCGCCGCACGCCCGGAGCCGGAGGAACCCCCCGCGGGGTGGGGTCCGCCCCGAGAGCCGCGGGGGCGCCTTCCGGCGGGGGTCATCGGGGGGCGCCGGGGACCCCGGTGGTGGGGATGGGGGTGGGTTCCGGCGGCGGGCCGAGCGTGGCGGTCTCCGTCCAGGCCGCCGCGTAGAGGACCACCCGCACCGAGAGGTTGATCCAGATCAGCAGCCCGACCATCACCGCGAACACCCCGTAGATGGGATTGTTCAGCGTGGCCGACAGGATCAGCGCGGCGAGCTGTTTGAGAAGGCCGAAGCCGGCCGCGCCGAGCAGCGCGCCGCGCAGCAGCACCCGTAACGGCTGTCTCGAACGGCCCATCCACCGCAGGACGATCACAAAGACGACCGTGTCGGCCAGCAGGCTGACCGCCAGGCCGACGAGCCAGAGCGACCCTCGCCCGAGCGCCGAGCCGGACAGGCCAAGCCACTCGGCCGCGACGGCGCCGGCCTGGGTGGCGAAACCGCCGATCAGCACCGAGGCGGTCATCGTGATGCCCACCAGGATCAGGGCCGCCAGGTCACGGAGCTTGGCCAGGAAGAAGTTGAGCGGCGGCTCGGTGGTCATGAACATCTCGCGGAGCGCGTCGCGCAAGGCGTCGATCGCGCCGAGCCCGGCGTAGAGCAGGCCGACCAGGCCGATGATCCCGGCGCTGGCCCGGGAGTCGGCGATCTGCTGGATCGGAAGCTGGTCGGCCAGGGCCGGCAGGGACTGGTCGATGGCCCGCTGCAGCGTCCTGATGGCGTCCGGCCGTACGGACAGGAAGAAGCCGAAGACCGCGAAGGCCAGCGCGATGATCGGGAAGAACGACAGGAACGCGAAGTAGGTCACCGCCCCGGCCAGCCGGTCGCCTGACTGGATCTGGTACCGCTGCGCGGTCTTGATCAGATGATCGAACCAGGGCCACCTGACCCGCTCCGAAGTGATCTTCGTTCTACCCCACTCACGGACCGTTTCGATCCGCTCCTGCACACTTGTCACGCGCGTCACCTACCCAATTAGCGCCACACCGTGCCGGAAAAAGACGGTCGCGTGCCTTTTGGTAGTTCAGACGCTCTCCGGGAGCCGAGCCCGGGTGCCTTCCTGGGTCACGGGGTGGGCAGGAAACCCACCCGGTCACGCACCTGGGCCATGGTCTCGGCGGCCACGGCGCGGGCCCTCGCGGCGCCCATCGCGAGCATGCGGTCGAGTTCGGCCTCGTCGGCCAGCAGCTTCTCGGTCCGCTCCCGGATCGGCGTGAAGGTCTCCACGACGGCCTCGGCCACGTCCTTCTTGAAGGCGCCGTACCCCTGCCCGGCGTAGCGGGCCTCAAGCTCGGGGATCGGCGTGCCGGTCAGCGCGGACTGGACGCGCAGCAGGTTGGTGACGCCGGGCTTGTTCTCGTCGTCGGCGACGACGTCGGAGCCGGTGTCGGTGACCGCGCGCATCACCTTCTTGCGGAGCGGTCCCGGCTGCTCAAGCAGGTCCAGGATGCCACCGGGCGAGGAGGACGACTTCGACATCTTCGACGTCGGGTCCTGCAGGTCGGTGATCTTCTCGACCGCTTTGACGATGTGCGGCTGGGGCAGTGTGAAGGTCTGGCCGAAACGGTGGTTGAAGCGCTGCGCGAGGTCGCGGGTGAGCTCCAGGTGCTGCTTCTGGTCGGCCCCGACCGGGACCCTGTCGGCCTGGTAGAGCAGGATGTCGGCCGCCTGCAGGATCGGGTAGGTGAACAGCCCGACACTGGCCGAGCCCTCGCCGTATCTGGCCGACTTGTCCTTGAACTGGGTCATCCGGCCGGCCTCGCCCATGCCGGTGAGGCAGATCAGCACCCAGGCCAGCTCGCTGTGCTCGCGCACGTGGCTCTGCACGAAGACCGTGGAGCGCTCGGGGTCCAGGCCGGCCGCGAAAAGCTGCGCCGCGGCGATCCTGGACCGCCTGCGCAACGTCTCGGGCTGGTAGTCCACCGTGATCGCGTGCAGGTCGACGACGCAGTAGAACGCGTCATAGCCCTCCTGCATGGCGACGTACTGCCGCACGGCGCCGAGGTAGTTGCCCAGGTGGAAGGAGTCGGCGGTGGGCTGGATTCCGGAGAGGACACGGGGACTGGCCATAGCAGGCAATTGTGTCAGCTGTCGGGAGTGGTCGGTGACTCCGGCACGGAGGTACGGCGCTTTATCCGGACCCGGGACACCCGGCGGCCGTCCATGTCCGTGACCGACAGCTCGAACCCGGGGATCTCCACCCGCTCCCCCATCGTCGGCAGGTGGCCGAGGGTGGCCATGACGAACCCGGCGAGGGTCTCGTAGGGGCCGTCGGCCAGCCGGATCCCCGTCTCGGCCGCCACCACGTCGAGGTTGGCCAGTCCGTCGAGCTCCACCTCCCCCGCCGGCAGCACGACCCGCGTGTCCTCAAGGTCGTGCTCGTCGCGGATGTCGCCGATGAGCTCCTCGACCAGGTCCTCCAGGGTGACGATGCCGGCGGTGCCGCCGTACTCGTCGACCACGATCGCCAGGTGGTGCCCCTCCCGCCGCATCTCCGACAGCGTGGCGAGCACCCGCTTGGTGGTGGGGACCAGCTTGACCGGGCGGATCGGCACCAGATCGCTGATCGGCTCGACGGAGCCGGTCAGTACCGGGTCGAGCAGGTCCCTGATGTGGATGAAGCCCACGATGTCGTCGTAGGAGTCGCGGTAGACGGGGAAGCGGGAGTGCGGCATGGCCGCGGCCAGGACCGCGGCCTCGGCCAGCGCGGTGTCGAGGGCCATGAACTCCACCTCGGTGCGCGGCAGCATCACCTCGCGGAGCTGGCGTTTGCCCGCCGCGAAGACCTCCGCGATCAGGTCGCGTTCGTCCACGGTGAGCTCATGGTGACCGGCCACCATGTCGCGCAGCTCCTCGGTAGAGATCTCCTCGCGGTCGGCCCCGGGATCCCCGCCGAGCAGTTTGACCACGCCGTCGGTGGATGTGGAGAGCGCCCAGATGATCGGCCGGGACAGCGTGGCCATCCGGTCGAGGAACGGCGCGACCAGCAGTGAGAGCCCCTCGGCGCGCTGCAGGGCGATCCGCTTGGGCACGAGCTCGCCCAGCACCAGCGAGAAGTAGGAGATCACCAGCGTCACCAGT
This sequence comes from Streptosporangium sp. NPDC004631, assembly GCF_053601935.1. Classification (NCBI taxonomy): domain Bacteria; kingdom Bacillati; phylum Actinomycetota; class Actinomycetes; order Streptosporangiales; family Streptosporangiaceae; genus Streptosporangium; species Streptosporangium sp. NPDC004631. The sequence continues at coordinate 118,440 of NZ_JBSGCR010000004.1, forward strand.
ACCAGGGCGAGCGGGGCCGCGACGCTCCCGGGCACCCCCCAGCCCCGCACGACCGGCAGGAGCTCCCTGGCGAGGGTGTCGGCGCCGACCGCCGCCGACAGCATGGTCGCCACGGTGACGCCGATCTGCACGGCCGACAGGAAACGGTTCGGGTCGCGGGCGAGCCTGGCCGCCCTCGCCCCCCTGCGCCCCCTGGTGGCGAGCCTGCGCACCTGGCTCTCCCTGAGGGAGACCATGGCGATCTCGGCCGCGGCGAAGAACCCCCCGATCAGAATGAGAAGCAGGACCAAGGCGATGTTCGTCGGGACGCTGTTCACGAGATTGTCTCCGTCATGGCCGTCGCCCGTTCCGACTCTGGCCGATATTTGCTGTGCCAGCATATGCTGGCAACGGCCTTACAAAAATAAACACATTCCGACATCATCAAACAGGAGGTTCGGTGAAGCTGCTGGTCACCGGGGGCGCCGGATACATCGGGAGCGTCGTCGCGGCACAACTCGTCGAGGCCGGGCACGAGGTCACCGTGCTGGACGACCTCTCCACCGGCCACGCGGACGCGGTGCCCGCCGGGGCGCGCCTCGTACGGGGTTCGATCACCGAGGCCGGGGACGTGCTGCCCGGCACGGACGCCGTGCTGCACTTCGCGGCCAAGTCCCTGGTGGGCGAGTCCGTGGAGAACCCCAGCCTGTACTGGGCGCACAACCTGGGCGGCACCCTGGCCCTGCTCGACGCCATGCGGGCCGCCGGGGTCGGCCGGATCGTGTTCTCCTCCACCGCCGCCACCTACGGCGAGCCCGAGCGCTCCCCGATCCCGGAGACCGCCCCCACCCGGCCCACCAACCCCTACGGCGCCTCCAAGCTCGCGGTGGACACCGCGCTGACCGCGTTCGCCGGGCTGTACGGCCTGGCCGCGGTGAGCCTGCGCTACTTCAACGTGGGCGGCGCCCACACCGGCGCGGACGGCCGGCCCTACCGCGAGCGGCACACCGTGGAGACCCACCTGATTCCCAACGTTCTCGCCGTCGCGCTCGGCGGGCGCGAGTCGGTCAGCGTGTTCGGCACCGACTACCCCACCCCCGACGGGACATGCGTGCGCGACTACATCCATGTGGCCGATCTCGCCCGGGCCCACCTGCTGGCGCTCGACGCCTGCGCGGCCGGCGAGCACAAGATCTACAACCTGGGCAACGGCACCGGTTTCTCGGTGCGGGAGGTCGTGTCGGTCTGCCGCGAGGTGACCGGGCACGAGATTCCGGAGGTCGTGTGCGAGCGCCGCGCCGGGGATCCGGCGGTGCTGGTGGCCTCGTCGGAGAGGATCCAGCGGGAGCTCGGCTGGAAGCCGGAGCACCCGTCCGTCCGCGAGATCGTCGCCGACGCCTGGGCGGCCCTGCCCCGCTGACCGCACCGGAGGACCGGAGGGGGACCCGGCGGGAGGTCGCCCGGCGGGCCGCGGAGGCGCGGCCCCCTCAGCGCAGGCTGATCCGGGCCATGTTGTTGGCGGGGCGGCGGTCGCCCACCCGGGTGGAGTAGACCGTCGCCTTGGCCCGCAACGCCCGCCGGTGGGCGCGGAAGGCCAGCCGGAGGTTGACCTTCCTGCCGGAGCCGACCGCGCGCAGCTCGCAGCCGACGTAGCCCGCGTAGGAGTCGCACCGCGCCCCCCTCGCCAACAGGAAGCGCGCCTTCATCGCGCGGAAGAAGACCGCGGCGTCCCGGACGGTCCGAGGTCCCCGGTTGCGGACCACCGCGTTCATCATCACCAGCCGTCCGGCGCGCGCCCTGCGCGACAGCCGGACCGCCAGGTCCGCCCCCTCGTCCACCGGGGTCAGCAGCTGGGTCGCGTTGTTCGACTCGTCGCCGTCCACCACCTCCGAGGAGAGCGCCGCGGTCGCCCTGAGCGGGCCGCGCGCGCCGGGCCTGACCATGCCGCTGATCGTCAGGCCACCGGTGGCCCCGGCCAGGACGTCGCGCTGCGAGGGACAGACCACCTCGCTCGCCGTCCTGCCGGGACCGCACTCCGCGACGTTGACGCCGAGGATGTCCACCCCGCGCGGCAGCCGGACGGTGAGCAGCGGCAGCACCGCGTCCTCGGGCCCGCTGTTGCGCACCTCGACCCGGTAGGTCAGCGGCTGCCCGGGTTGCGCGAGCCTCGGTGAGGTCTCCAGACGTACGGACAGGTCCGCTCCACTCCGTCTCTCCTCTCCGAACCCTCCGAACCCCGTCGGCGCCTTCCCCGGCGCTCCGACGAGAGCGAGACTGACAACCCCGGCGACGAGCCGCGCCACACCATGCGCCATGAACACCGATCCCCCGAACATCAGTGATCATTCAACGCCGGGACACCCTCCCGGGGCATGATCGACACGCCGCCGCTTCGCCGTCCGGAGACGCGAAAAGGGGCCCCGGCGGACCGGGACCCCCTTTCACGGGTCCGGACGAGACCCTCCTGAGGCCGTTGCCAGGCTCAGATGAGGCCGAGATCGCGGACGGCGGCGCGCTCCTCCTCAAGCTCGCGGACCGAGGCGTCGATCCGCTCGCGGGAGAAGGCGTCGATCTCCAGCCCCTGGATGATCTCCCACTTGCCGTCGCGGGAGGCGACGGGGAAGGAGGAGATGATGCCCTCGGGAACGCCGTACGAGCCGTCGGAGGGGATCGCGGCGGAGGTCCACTCGGTGCCGTTGACCCAGTCGAAGACGTGGTCGATCGCGGCGTTGGCGGCCGAGGCCGCCGAGGACGCGCCCCGGGCCTCGATGATCGCGGCGCCGCGCTTGGCGACGGTCGGGATGAAGGTGTCACGCAGCCAGGACTCGTCCACCTGCTCGGCGGCGACCTTGCCGCCGACCTCGGCGTGGAACAGGTCGGGGTACTGCGTGGCGGAGTGATTGCCCCAGATGGTCATGTTCTTGATCTCGGTGACCGGCACCTGGAGCTTGGCGGCGAGCTGGGACAGCGCGCGGTTGTGGTCCAGACGGGTCATCGCGGTGAAGCGCTCGGCCGGGACGTCCGGGGCGTGCTGCTGAGCGATCAGCGCGTTGGTGTTCGCCGGGTTGCCCACGACCAGGACGCGGATGTCGTCGGCCGCGTGGTCGTTGATGGCCTTGCCCTGCGGGCCGAAGATGCCGCCGTTGGCCTGGAGCAGGTCGCCGCGCTCCATGCCCGCCGTACGGGGGCGGGCGCCGACCAGCAGCGCGACACTCGCGCCGTCGAAGGCCCGGTTGGCGTCGTCGGTGACCTCGACACCGCTCAGCAGCGGAAACGCGCAGTCGTCGAGCTCCATCGCGGTGCCCGCGGCGGCCTTGACCGCCTGCGGGATCTCCAGAAGGCTCAGCGTGACCGGGACGTCGGCGCCCAGCAGCTGGCCCGACGCGATGCGGAACAGCAGCGCGTAGCCGATCTGACCGGCGGCGCCGGTGACGGTGACCTTTACGGGAGTCTGGGCCATGACCTTCCCCCACTCGAAGGATGAATTGTGACGCTCGGATGTTACCCGTCCAGGGTCGCCGGTCCTCCGGCGAGTACCTTGATCCGGCCTCCGGCCCCGGCGTCCGTCCGGCCTTGCGGTCACCGTACTAGCCGCAGTCGGCCATGGCCGGGAGGCGATCCTCCCGGGTGGTGAAGTCGACCTTGGAGAAGTGCCTGTCGAGCAGCCTGCCGACCGTGCCGTTCCGGTAGAGGCTCGCGATGGCGCTCCGTACCGCCCGGCAGGTGCGCCTGTCGCCCTTCTTCATGGCCACCGCGTAGCGCTCGTCGGTGAGTTTCAGGCCGACCACCTTGAAGAGGATGCTCTCCCGGTTGGCGAACCCGGCCAGCAGCAGGTCGTCACCGGGAACCGCGTCGACCTGACCGTCCCGCAGTCTGTTCATGCACTCGCTGTAGTTCCGGGCCACGACCAGGTCGATCCGCTCCACCTCGCGCTGCAGCCGGGCGACCGAGGCGCTGCCGCTGGGCTGGCAGACCCGCCTGCCCTCCAGGTCGGCGGTGGAGACGATCGGGGAGCCGCGCTTGACGAGCACGTCGACGTGGGCCAGATAGTACGGCCCGGCGAACGTGACGTCGTCGGCGTCGTTGATCGAGTAGGTGGAGACGACCAGATCGAGATCGCCGGCGGCCAGCAGGTCCGGCCGTTCCTCCCGGGCTGTGGCCCGGAAGGTCACCCCGCCCGGGGGCACCCCCAGCTTCTTGGCGATCTCGGTCGCGAGTTCGACCTCGAACCCCTCCCACCTGCCGCCGTTGTTCAGCGCGATGCCCGGCAGGAAGTCACGGAGCCCGATGGTGAGCCTGCCGGTCTTGGCCGCCTTCTCCACCACCGAGGAGAACGCCGCCGGGGTGGAACCGGCCGGCTGAGCCCCGACGCCGGCCCACGGCCGCCAGCCCCCGGCGAAGGCGGCCATGCCCGCCCCGGCGACCAGCAGGAGGGCCACCGCCGCCGCGATCCAGCCGATCCGGCCCGAGCGCCCGGACGGCCCGGTGTGCGCGACCTGGCCCGGGAACGTCTCCTGCCGGCTCGGCTGCGGGACATCCGCCGGACGCCCGGGGTGGTGCGGGAACGACGGGTGCTCGACACCGCCCAGAGGTCCCCGGGGGTCCTGGAGGGGGCGCGGGTCGCGGTCCGGATGATCCGGGGACGGGGGGCGCTCACTCGGCGCGGGGGGCCGCTCACCGTGGGCGGGGGGGCTCGCGCGAAACCCGGTGGACGGCAGGGGCGGCCTCTGCGAGGCGGGTCGGCCGGGCATGGTCCCCGGCAGGCGTATCAGGCTGGTGACCTCGTCGGGGCCGACCCCCGAACCCGGGGCCGAGGTCGAAGTCGGGGCCGGGGCCGGAGTCGAAGTCGGAGTCGGAGATGACGGCGCGGCCGGGGATGGAGGCGGGGCCGGGGCCGCGACCTGCGCTCCCTGGTTGAGCACGGCCGGTGAGGCGCTGACGCCGCCGGGGTGGCCGAGCATCCCCAGCAGGATCGCGTCGGCCGAGGGCCGCGCCGACGGCGACTTGGACAGCGCGGAGCGGACCGCCCCGCGCAGCGGCTCCGGCATGGCGTCGACGTCCACCTCGTGGTTGAGGATGCGGTTCAGCACCACCGCGATCGAGTCACCGGCGAAGGCCGTCCTGCCCGTCGCGGCGAACGCCATGGTCGCGCCCCAGGCGAACACGTCGGTGTGCGGGCCGACGTCGGCGCCGGAGATCTGCTCGGGCGCCATGTAGGCGGGGGTGCCGATGGCCCGGCTGGTGATCGTGCCGGTGGAGTCGATGATGCGGGCGATACCGAAGTCCACCACGCGGGGGCCGTCGGCGGCGATGAGCACATTGTCGGGCTTGAAGTCGCGGTGCACGATCGCCGCGTGGTGGATCGCGGTGAGCGCGGTGGCCGTGCCGATCGCCAGCCGCTGCAGCGCGGTGCCTCGGAGCGGGCCGTCGGTGTCCACGACCTCCCGCAGCGATCTGCCCTCGATGTACTCGCTCGCGATGTAGGGGGTGTCGCCTTCGAGATCGACGTCCACCACCCCCGCCGTGCAGAACGAGGCGACCCGCTGCGCCGCCCGCGCCTCCCTGGCGAACCGGGATCTGGCGACCGCGTCCCCGGAGAACTTCACGTGCAGCAGTTTGATCGCCGCGCGCTCCCCGGAGGCGTTCTCTCCCAGGTAGACGATCCCCTGACCGCCTTCGCCGATCCGGCCGACGATGCGGAACTGCCCGAGCCGGTGCGGCTCTCCCGCCTCCAGCGGCGCGATGTGCGGCATCATCGTCCTCACGATCCGGTGAATCCCCGACGAGCCAAACTTTACGATGCCGTGACTCCTCCCCCCTCGTTTCGCCCGGACGACCCCATATCTCACCGGGCTCCGGTACGGCGAGCACCCCCGGGGTGGACCGGAGCCGACCGGGGAAATCCCACCACACCGACTCACTCAATTACCGACAAATCACCCCAGGGTGGCGCTCCACGCGCTTAGATCGCTACCGTTGACCGTTCCTGAGCCAAGCCGGAGCCTATCTCCCATGCGCCGATACACCGGTTATCGCGACTTCGTCCAGCGCGATCAGCGTTCCCTCGTCGGCACGGCCCTGCTGCTCACCGGAAGTCACGAGCAGGCCATCCGCCTGACCATGTGGTCCCTGCGCTCCGTTGGACTGAGCTGGCCTCCCACCCTCTGGGAGAACCCCACCACACACGCGCAGATCACGATGTACCGTCGCTTCCTGCGCAGGCCGGTCGCGGCGGGGAGCACCGCCCTGGTACGGCTCCCGCCCCGGCCACGGGTGCTCGTGGTCGCCTGCCTGCACGACGGCAGGACCCGCGCCGAGATGGCCACCGCCCTCGGGCTGCCCCTGGAGACCGTGGAGTCGGAGCTCAACGAGGCGATCGCCACCCTCGGCAAGGGCAAGAGCGGCGCCGACCGCCTGGCGGCGAGGCTGGCCGCGACGGCGGGCGAGGCGTCCGTCCCCGACCTCACCGCCCCGGCGCTGCGCGCGCTCCGGCGGCGTCGCGTCCGGGGAGCCGCCCTGACGGCGGTCGCGGCCCTGGTCCCGGTCGGCCTCATCGCGGCCTTCGTCCTGCTCCAGCAGGCGCAGGTGTGGAACTCCGCGCTGGGCGAGCGGAACAGTCCCCGCCTGACGGACGCCCCGGACACCATGCGGGCGATCTCCAGCCCGGGGCCGGACTCCGGTCTCCGGCCGTGGCGGGCCCCGCGCACCTCCTTCGTGATCCGCTACGCCGTACCCGACAAGTGCCCGGACGACGGGGCCTCGACCGACGGCAGGCCCGCGCCGTCACGGGCGGGAAAGATCACCTGTGCGGGCTGGACGCTGCGGCTGGCCGGCGGTGACGAGGGCCGCCCGGCGCTCGGCACCGTGGAGTGCGAGCGTCCGGGCCGGTGCGAGACCACGATGGGCGTCCCCGACGCGGCGCAGCACCTGGCGCACGGCGACGACTGGAGCTACTGGCGTCTGGAGCCCGCCGTCAGCCGGGACGGGCGGCGCGTCGCCTACCTCAGCGCGGCGGAGCGGAGGTACGTCGCCCACGACCTGCCAAGCGGCGGGAGACGATACCTGTCGCCCGTGCTGGCCCCCGCCGACACCGAGGCCGGCACCCGGGTGAGCGTCTCCCCTGACGGCCGCCGTTTCACCGTGGAACTCGGCGGGCGGCGGCTGCGGACCGACTTCGCCACCGGGACCGTGACCCCGCTGCCCGCGGAGCGGGCCACCGCCGTGGAGAGGGCCGCGGGCTGGCTCAGGAAGAACTACGGCGTCTGGCGTGACTCGCCGAGCGGAAGGCACTCGGCCGCCGTCAGAGCCGAGAAGGACGGGAGTGACACCCTGCACATCATCGACGCCGAGACCCGGCGGGTGTTCAGGCGCCTTGAGCTCCCCTCCCTGGGAGACCCCACCACGTCGAAGGTGATCGGCTGGCTGAACACCCGCGAGGTCGTCGTCAAGACGGCGGACAAGGCCGGAGGGGACCCGCTCGGCTTCTTCCGGGTGGACGGGCTCACCGGCCGGACGCACCGGGTGGCGGGCCTGCCCGACGGGGAGTCGATCGTGCTCGGGGCGGTGACGGCCCCCTGACCCGGCGGGCCGGACCGGAGGGCCTTAAGCGGGAGGGCGGGAAGGCCCCGGAAACCGGAGAAGGGCCGCCCGGGGGCGGCCCTTTCCGCGAACGACGGCTAGAAGGCCATCTTCTTCTTGAGGTTCTCGTCCAGCGCGGCCAGGAAGTCCTGGGTGGTCAGCCACTTGGCGTCGCCGCCGACGAGGAGGGCGAGGTCCTTGGTCATCTGACCGCTCTCGACGGTGGCGACGCAGACCTGCTCCAGCCTCTCGGCGAAGTCGATCACCGCGGGGGTGTTGTCGAGCTTGCCGCGGTGCGCGAGGCCCCGGGTCCACGCGAAGATGGAGGCGATCGGGTTGGTGGAGGTGGGGTTGCCCTTCTGGTGCTCACGGTAGTGACGGGTCACGGTGCCGTGGGCGGCCTCGGCCTCGACGGTCCGGCCGTCGGGGGTGAGCAGGACCGAGGTCATCAGGCCGAGCGAGCCGAAGCCCTGCGCGACGGTGTCGGACTGGACGTCGCCGTCGTAGTTCTTGCAGGCCCAGACGTAGCCGCCCTCCCACTTGAGCGCGGCGGCGACCATGTCGTCGATCAGGCGGTGCTCGTAGGTGATGCCGGCGGCCTCGAAGTCGGCCTTGAACTCGCTCTCGAAGACCTCGGCGAAGATGTCCTTGAACCGGCCGTCGTAGGCCTTCAGGATGGTGTTCTTCGTGGAGAGGTAGACCGGGTAGCCGCGGGACAGGCCGTACCGCATGGAGGCGCGGGCGAAGTCGCGGATCGAGTCGTCCAGGTTGTACATCGCCATCGCGACGCCGCTGCCCGGGAAGTCGTAGACGTCGAGCTCGATCGGCTCGGAGCCGTCCTTCGGGGTGAAGGTGAGGGTCAGCGTGCCCTCGCCGGGGATTCTCAGATCGGTGGCGCGGTACTGGTCGCCGAAGGCGTGACGGCCGACGACGATCGGCTTGGTCCAGCCGGGGACGAGCCTCGGCACGTTGGACATGATGATCGGCTCACGGAAGATGACGCCGCCGAGGATGTTACGGATGGTCCCGTTCGGGGACTTCCACATCCTCTTCAGGCCGAACTCCTCGACCCGCGCCTCATCGGGGGTGATCGTGGCGCACTTGACGCCGACGCCGTACTGCTTGATCGCGTTGGCGGCGTCGATCGTCACCTGGTCGTCGGTGGCGTCGCGGTGCTCGATCCCGAGGTCGTAGTATTTCAGGTCGACGTCCAGGTAGGGAAGGATCAGCTGGTCCTTGATGAACTGCCAGATGATCCGGGTCATCTCGTCGCCGTCAAGCTCGACGACAGGGCCCTCTACCTTGATCTTGGGCATGCGTGTGGTTCCCCTTCTGAACTAACACTGGCCAGACAGTCCTTTTGAGGCTCACTGGCCGTTGAGGCTATCGGACGGGTCTGTTCGCCCCGCGACGCACCCGGTCATACAACGTCGTACGGCATACGGCTCAGCGCGGCATGAGCCATGGATACTGGAGCAGCAGCGAGCCGGCCATCAACGCGCCGGCGAAGATCGCGAGTGTGACGGCGTCGGTCGTCCTGCGGCGTACGGCGAGCCGCCCGCCCCCGGTCAGCCGGAGCACCGCGCCCACCGCCATGATCACGCCGAGACAGAACCCTCCCCACTCGGGGTCGACCAGGACCGCGAAGGTCACGGCGAGGACCGCACCCGCCATCACCAGCGGATACGGTCCCCAGTGGTCGCCGGGCGGGCTCATCGCTCGCATCCGTGACCGTCTCTCGTGCGGGGCGCCCGAGACGCCCGGGTCATCCGGTTCATCGCTCGTCGATCGGCTTCCACTTCTGGTCGCGTTCGCCGATGTACTCGCTGTCCGGACGGATCAGACGGTTGTCGGCGTGCTGCTCGATCACGTGTGCCGTCCATCCTGACATGCGGCTGATCGAGAAGACCGGGGTGAACAGGTCGGTCGGGATGCCGAGGTAGTGGTAGACCGTCGCGGCGTAGAAGTCGACGTTGGGATAGAGGCCCTTGGTCTCGAAGACGACCTCCTCCATCTCCTTGGACATCCGGTAGTACGTGTCGTCGCCGGAGGCCTCCGCCAGCTCCCGCGACATCCCGCGCAGGTGGGTGGCGCGCGGATCCTCGGTCTTGTAGACGCGGTGCCCGAAGCCCATGATCTTCTCACCGGCGGCGAGACTGTCGCGTACGGCCTGGGCGACGGCCCCCGGGTCGAGCGACTCCAGCGTGCGCATGACCTGCTCGTTGGCGCCGCCGTGGAGCGGCCCCTTCAGCGTGCCGATGGCCGCCACGATGGCGGAGTGCATGTCGGACAGGGTCGCGGCGCAGACGCGGGCGGCGAACGTGGAGGCGTTCATCGTGTGGTCGGCGTGCAGGACCAGGCAGGCGTCGAAGACCTCGACCTCGTGGGCGCTGGGGGTGCGCCCGGTGATCTGGAGCAGGAAGTTCGCCGCGATGCTCAGCTCCGGATCCGGATCCGGGATCTCGGCTCCGGTCCTGGCCGCGTGGTAGCGGGCCACCAGGACCGGCTGCTGGGCGGTCAGCCTCGCCGCCTTGCGCAGGTTGGCCTCGGGGCTGTTGGAGTCCTTGTCCGGATCGTCACCCGAGGCCAGGGAGACCAGCGTCCGCAACGCCTCCATGGGAGCCTGCTTCTCGGCGATCTCCGGAATGTTCGTCTCGGCGAGGGCGCCGAGCGCGCGCCCCCTGACCAGCTCCGCCCCGTAGTCGGCCAGTTGTCCCCTGGTTGGGAACCGGCCGCGCTGCAACAGGTGCGCGGTCTCCTCGAAGGTGGTGCGGCCGGCCAGGTCGTGGATGTCGTAGCCACGGTAGAAGAGACGGCCGGCATGACCGTCGATGTCGCTGAGCGCTGTGGACGCGGCCACGACATCGGCGAGGCCTTTTGTGGGCTTGTCCGCCATGAGTGTTTCCTCCGCTTATCTTGAGGCGAAGTCTACCCGTGAGCAGGGGAAACCTTCTCAAGTGGTCAAGACCAATTTCACGAGAGATTCTCCTTCTGGCAAAGGAGATTCCCCATCCCCTCGTTTGGGTAAGCCGCAGCTGTAGGAATAGTTACGGCGGGCTACCTGGGGAGGAACTGCCGTGGAGGGGCCGTTCATACGCATCGAGGACACTGGCGAGGTGGTCCCGTTGCGCCCCGAGATCACGACGATCGGGCGTGGTCGGGGGGTCGACATCCGGCTCAATGATCCAAGCGTGTCCCGGCTGCATGCGGAGTTCATCCGGCGTGGGCCCTACCTGTATGTCGTTGATCTGGGCCTGTCCCGCAACGGCACACGGGTGAACGGCAGGCCGATCGCCCGGAGGGTGCTGGACGACGGCGACGTCGTCTCCTTCGGGGCCGCGAGAGGCAGGATCGGCGGGGTGCCACGCGAGGACTTCGCCCCCGAAGTCGAGCTCCGCCGCGCCGCGGCACCGGAGCTGACCCGACGAGAGGTGGATGTACTGACGTCACTGTGCCGTCCGGCGCTGTCGGACGAGGCGTTCGTCGCGCCCGCCACCGCGCGGGAGATCGCCGACGACCTGGTGGTGACGGAGGCAGCGGTCAAACAGCATCTGCTCCGTCTGTACCAGAAGTTCCGGATCCCGGAGGGGACCAACCGGCGCACCAGGCTGGCCAACGAGGTCGTCGCCCTGGGGCTGGTCAGGCCCACACCGGTGGTGCCGCCGCAACGGGCGGCCGGCTCCCCGGACCCCTCTCAACCGGCGGCCACCACATCGAGCCGCCGGGCGTCCTGAACGCGTTCCCCGGCGGGAAACCTACTGTCCGGCCGCCTGCCGCTCGGCGGCCTCGACCACGTTGCCGAGCAGCAGGGCCCGGGTCATCGGGCCCACCCCGCCGGGGTTGGGGGTGAGGAAGCCCGCGACGTCCGCGACGTCGGGGGCGACATCACCGGCGATCTTTCCGTCGACCCGGGAGACGCCGACGTCGAGCACGGCCGCGCCGGGCTTGACCATGTCGGCGGTGATCAGGTGGGGCACGCCGGCCGCGGCGACGACGATGTCGGCGCGCCGGACGTGTGCCGCCAGGTCCTGTGTGCCGGTGTGGCAGAGGGTGACGGTGGCGTTCTCCGAGCGGCGGGTCAGCAGCAGCCCGAGCGAACGGCCCACGGTGATGCCGCGCCCGACCAGCGCGACCTCGGCACCCTTGATCGGCACGCCGTACTCCTGGAGGAGCAGGATGATGCCGTGCGGGGTGCAGGGCAGCGGCGCGTCGACCATGTGGACCAGGCGCCCGAGGTTGACCGGGTGCAGGCCGTCGGCGTCCTTGGCCGGATCCATCCGCTCGATCAGCGACATGGTGTCGAGGTGACGCGGCAGCGGAAGCTGGACGATGTAGCCGGTGCACCCGTCGTCGGCGTTGAGTTCGTCGACGACCGCCTCGACCTCGGCCTGGGTGGCGGTCGCCGGAAGGTCCCTGCGGATGGAGGCGATGCCGACCTCGGCGCAGTCGCGGTGCTTTCCGGCCACGTAGATCTGGCTGCCCGGGTCGTCGCCGACCAGGACGGTGCCGAGGCCAGGGGTGATGCCCCGCTCCCTCAGCGCGGCCACCCTGGCCGTGAGGTCTGCCTTGATCTTCGCCGCGGTGGCCTTGCCGTCCAGAATCTGCGCGCTCATACCGTCAATCCTTCCACGAGAATCATCCGCGGCTCGCCTCCCGCCGCTCGATGATCCTGCGCGTGAAGGGGATGTACTCCACGACCTTGGCCCCCAGGTACGCGGCGCCGACGGCGAAGACGAGGAGCAGCCAGGGGCTCTCCCAGAACCCGTTCATCATCACGAAGACGTTCAGGACGGGACCAAGCAGAGGCATGGACGGTCTCCCCGGGGTGACGGAAGGAACGCCTCACCCTAACCGCGGTTCAAACCTTCTTTGGCCTGGAAATTATGTCTGATTCGCCACTCTGTTCTCTCCGGTGCGCGGCCGCCACGTCCCCGTGGCGGCCGCACACCGGAGCGGCGATCACCGGAACGGTCAGTGGAAGAAGTGACGGGTGCCGGTGAAGTAGAGGGTGACCCCGGCGGCCTCGGCCGCGGCGATCACCTCTTCGTCCCTGATGGAGCCGCCGGGCTCCACGACCGCCTTCACCCCGGCGGCGATGAGCACCTCCAGGCCGTCCGCGAACGGGAAGAAGGCGTCGGAGGCCGCCACCGCCCCCCCGGCGCGGTCACCGGCGCGGGAGACCGCCAGCCGCGCCGAGTCGACCCGGTTGACCTGCCCCATGCCGACGCCGACGCTCGCGCCGTCGGCGGCGAGCAGAATCGCGTTGGACTTCACCGAGCGGCAGGCCCGCCAGGCGAAGTCCAGGTCGGCGAGGACCTCGGCGGAGGCGGCGGGGCCGGCCTTGAGCTCCCAGGTGGACGGGGCGTCACCGGGGGCGTTCACCCGGTCGGAGGTCTGCACCAGCAGGCCGCCGTCGATCCTGCGGAACTCGGCGGGGTTGTCCGGCCCCTTCGGGCAGGCGAGCAGGCGGATGTTCTTCTTCCGGGTGAGCACGGCCAGCGCCTCGGCGGTGAACCCCGGGGCCACCACGACCTCGGTGAACACCTCCGCGATCTGCCCGGCCAGCGCCTCGGTGACCTCGGCGTTGACCGCGATCACCCCGCCGTAGGCGGAGACCGGGTCGCAGGCGTTGGCCTTGCGGTGCGCCTCGGCGACGTCGGCGCCGACCGCGATGCCGCACGGGTTCTGGTGCTTGATGATCGCCACGGCGGGCGCGGCGAAGTCCCAGGCGGACCGCCAGGCGGCGTCGGCGTCGAGGTAGTTGTTGTAGGACATCTCCTTGCCGTGCAGCTGCTCGGCGCCTGCCAGGCCGTCCCGGCCCGCCGAGTAGAGCGCGGCGCCCTGGTGCGGGTTCTCGCCGTAGCGCAACGGCGTCCTGAGCGTCCACGCGGCGCCCATGTAGCGCGGCCAGAAGTCCTGCTCGGCGGCGTAGACGTTCGCGAACCAGGAGGCCACCGCGGTGTCGTAGGCGGCGGTGTGGGCGTAGGCGGCGGCGGCGAGGCGGCGGCGCTCGGTGAGGGTGAACCCGCCCTCGGCCACCGCGGCGAGCACCTCGCCGTAGGCGCCGGGGTCCACCACGATCGCGGCGGTGCCGTGGTTCTTGGCCGCGGCGCGGATCATCGCGGGGCCGCCGATGTCGATCTGTTCCACGCACTCGCCACCGGAGGCGCCGGAGGCCACGGTCTCCTGGAACGGGTAGAGGTTGACCACCACCAGCTCGAAGGGGGCGATCTCCAGCTCTTCGAGCTGCTTGACGTGGGCCGGGTTGCCGCCGTCGGCCAGCAGGCCCGCGTGGACGCGCGGGTGCAGGGTCTTGACGCGGCCGTCCAGGCACTCGGGGAAGCCGGTCAGCGCCTCGACCGGAATGACGGGGACACCGAACGAGGCGATCTTCGCGGCGGTGCCACCGGTGGAGACGATCTCCACCCCTGCGGCGTCGAGCCCGCGGGCCAGCTCCTCCAGCCCGCTCTTGTCATACACCGCGATCAACGCGCGCCGGATGGCGATGCGGGTCACTTCCTGGTCCTCCTGTGTGGTTCCGGTTTTCCCGGGCGCCCGGCTCATCCGCCGGATCGTCCGAGGCGAACGGACCGTCCGGTCACCGTCCAGCCCTCACGGGCCATCCGGCCGACGGTCTCGACGAGCAGGCTTCGCTCGACGGTCTTGATGCGCTCGTGCAGGGTCTTCTCGTCGTCGTCGTCGAGCACGGGCACCGCCCCCTGGGCGACGATCGGCCCGCTGTCGACTCCGGCGTCGGCCAGCATCACGGTGCAGCCGGTGATCCGCACGCCGTACGCGAGGGCGTCGCGGACGCCGTGTGTGCCGGGGAAGGAGGGCAGCAGCGCGGGGTGGGTGTTGAGCACCGGGAAGGCGGCCAGTGTGGGCGCACCGATGATCTTCATGAACCCCGCGCAGACGACCAGGTCAGGCCGGTACTCGGCGATCCGCGCCGCGAGCGCGCGGTCCCAGGCGTCCCGCGCCGGATGGTCGGACAGTTTCTCCACGAAGGACGGCACCCCGGCGCGCTCGGCACGGGCCAGTCCCTCGATGTCGTCGCGGTCGGCCCCCACCGCCACGACCTCGGCACCGTACGCCTCGTCTGCCGAAGCGTCCAGCACGGCCTGTAGGTTGGTTCCAGAACCGGATACGAGGACTACGAGCCGAGCGGCCTGGGATGACACCGACGCACTCCATTCGGATGGGGACTCAGCCGCTGCAAGGGTATCGGGCCGATGTATTCGAACAACGCGAGGAGGTCAGTTGACGACACCCGTCCAGGCACGGCCGGCGGAGAGTGCGGGACGGCGGGCGCTGTGGCTCGCCTTCGCCTCGGTGGTCATGACCCTCATCCTTCCCCTGGCGGGGCTCGTCGCGTCGATCTTCGCCCTTGTCGTCTCGATCCGGGCGATCCCGGCGCTGCGCTCGGTGACCAAGCCGGTGGGCGTCGCCGTCGTCGGCATCGTCCTGGCGTCGCTGGCCCTGCTGGTCTCCCTGGCGGTCACCACGATGCAGTTCTACTTCAGCGACGAGCTGACCGCCTACACCGAGTGCGGCAGGGGCGCGGGCACCGTCACCGCCCAGAACCAGTGCGTGGAGCAGCTCGAACGGGCCATGGAGAAGAAGATGCCCTTCGTCCAGCCCGGCCAGGTCCAGTTCCCCTTCCCACCCTGACCCCTGACCCCTGACCGCTCCCGCCCTGGCCCCTCTCCGCCCGGCCGCTCCTGCGTCCTGACCCCCGCGCCCGGCCTACCGGCCGGGGCTCAGTCACGGTCCCAGGCGTAGGGGTCGAGATAGATCACGTGGCCACCCTTGTCGTCGGACTCGTCGACGATGTCGCGTCTGGGCGGGCGCGGGGGCTCCCAGCGGAGGGTCTTCGGCGGGCTCTCCGCCGCGGCCGAGGTGTGCTCGTCCTCCCAGTCGTCCCTGATGACCGGGATCGGCTGGGTGTCGCACTCGGTGGCGTCCATCCAGTGGCCGGGGAGGGCTCGGAGTTCGTCCGGCTCGGCGAACCCGGCCCGGCCGGCCATCGAACCCGCCACTTTGGCGATCTTGGCGCCCGCCCTGCGGACCGGCGCGGTGGCCGTGCCGACCCTCGCCGCCGCCTTGGTCACGGCGGTGTTCTGCCCCCGGAAGATCAGCCACCAGTTGGCCAGTCCCGCCGAGATGCCCGCGGCGACGCCCGTCTCCAGCGTCACCGAGAGCATGACCTCCCAGGCCGCGGGGCCCGCCGCGGCGAGCCTCGTTCCGCCGAGCGCGCCGCCGGAGAGCGCCGCCAGTATCCCGGCCATCGCCCCGGTCGCCAGCCCGCAGACGAACCCCCACAGCGGCGCTCCCTCGTATGACGGGGATGGAGCGATCCGAACGCTCAGCACACCGGCCACCGCCCCGGCCGCGAACGGCAGCACGACCACCGCCATCACCCACGCCGGGGTGGGGCCGGCCTCCGGCAGGGCGCCCAGGATCGGCAGGCTGGGCACGGGGCCGAGCTGCACCCCTGTCGGCGCGACCAGCGTGCCGGTGCCGACGGCGAAGCCGGGACCGGCGATGTAGGCCATCCCCCAGACGACCGCGTTGAGCAGGTAGAGCCCCTGGATGAGCAGGAGCAGCAGTCCGCCCACGAATCCGGGTGCCAGGATGTCGGAGAGCGCCCGGACCTGGTCGAAGTTGGCCACCAGCGCGCCGACCACCATGACCGCACCCGCCAGGAGCATGATTCCCAGCGCCGCGACCGAACCCGCCAGGACCGCGCGCAACCGCTCGGGCAACAGCCGGAACATGGACCGCCACGGTCCGATCGTCCTGGCGGTGGCCAGCGAGCCCGCGGCGAAGGCCAGCACCAGATGGCTGATCAGCACGTCGCCGAGGAGCGGCTGGGTGATCTCGTTACGGGTGATGAGCGCGACCATCCCGGCCAGCAGCGCGTACGGCGCGGCCAGTGAGATGCCCGCCTGGGCGACCAGTACCAGCTGTGCCCGGCGGCGGGCGTTGGCCTCATCCCTGGGGCTGTTCTTGGGCAGCCGGGCCGGCAGCCGGAGCCGCAGGTCGGCGTCCCTGGCCATCCAGACCCCGGCGCGGTACAGCAGGAAGGCGGGAAGCACCGTCAGCCCGAGCGGGAGCAGCCCGATCGTCCCCCCGGGGATCGCGAATCCGGCGTGGTGGGCCGCCAGCCAGAGCTGTGCCGCGGTGCGGAACACCCCCGGCAGGCCGGCGCCGAGCGCGCCCTGGGGGGAGGTGATCCAGCCGACCAGGGTGAGGGTGGTGAGCACCGCGAGACCCACACCGAGCGTCCACGCGGCGGCGAGCATCCCGGAGACGGGAAGCGGCCGGCGGACGTCGTCGTCACCCGTGACGCCGGGCAGGGGGATACGGCTGAGGACGTTACGGGGAGCCGTCCGGAGCTGATCGAAAAGGGCCGTCACAATAGTCGATGGTCTCAGCATCTCCCGCGTGGACGGGACTCCTCCGCCCCGCGTGTCGCCCGCGGGGCGCAGGAGGATCCCGGTCTCGGCAGCGGAAAGGCGCCCGTTGGGGAACGGGCGCCTCTGCCTGCGGACGGAGATCGACGAGACTAGCGGGACCGCATGGTCTCGCGCATCAGCCGGGCGGTCTCGCTCGGGGTCTTGCCGACGCGGACGCCGACCTTCTCCAGAGCCTCCTTCTTCGCCTGGGCGGTGCCCGACGAGCCGGACACGATCGCACCCGCGTGACCCATGGTCTTGCCCTCGGGGGCGGTGAAGCCCGCGACGTAGGCGACGACCGGCTTGGTCACGTGCTGCTCGATGTAGGCGGCGGCGCGCTCCTCGGCGTCGCCGCCGATCTCACCGATCATCACGATCGCGTCGGTCTCCGGGTCGTCCTGGAACGCCTGGAGCGCGTCGATGTGCGTGGTGCCGATGACCGGGTCGCCGCCGATGCCCACGGCGCTGGAGAAGCCGAGGTCGCGCAGCTCGTACATGAGCTGGTAGGTCAGCGTGCCGGACTTCGAGACCAGGCCGATACGGCCGGCGGTGGTGATGTCGGCGGGGATGATGCCGGCGTTGGAGGCGCCGGGCGAGGCGATGCCGGGGCAGTTCGGACCGATGATGCGGGTCTTGTTGCCCTTGGCGACCGCGTAGGCCCAGAACTCGGTGGTGTCGTGCACCGGGACACCCTCGGTGATCACCACGCAGAGCGGGATCTCGGCGTCGATGGCCTCCTTGACCGCGTCCTTGGTGAACGCCGGGGGCACGAAGACGACCGACGCGTCGGCGCCGGTCTCCTTGATGGCCTCGGCGACGGTGCCGAAGACGGGCAGGCCCTCGTGGGTGGTGCCGGCCTTGCGGGCGTTGACGCCGCCGACGACGCGGGCACCGGAGGCGAGCATGCGGCGGGTGTGCTTGGTGCCCTCACCGCCGGTCATGCCCTGGACGATGATCTTGCTCTTCTCAGTCAGCCAGATGGCCATTACGCACCTACCGCGGCGAGCTCGGCGGCGCGCTTGGCCGCATCGTCCATGGTGTCCACCAGTTCGACGCCCGGGAGCCCGGCGTCGGAGAGAATCTGCCGCCCGAGTTCGGCGTTGTTGCCGTCCAGGCGGACGACGAGCGGACGGCTGACGGCCTCGCCACGCCCCTCCAGCAGCTGGAAGGCGGAGACGATGCCGTTGGCGACCGCGTCACAGGCGGTGATGCCGCCGAAGACGTTCACGAAGACCGACTTCACGGACGGGTCGGAGAGGATGATCTCCAGGCCGTTCGCCATGACCTCGGCCGAGGCACCACCGCCGATGTCGAGGAAGTTGGCGGGCTTGGGCCGGCCGGAGACGGTCTCACCGGCGTAGGCGACGACGTCGAGGGTCGACATGACCAGGCCCGCGCCGTTACCGATGATGCCGACGCTGCCGTCGAGCTTGACGTAGTTGAGGTCCTTCGCCTTGGCCGCGGCCTCCAGCGGGTCCTCGGCGGCCTTGTCCTCGAAGGCCGCGTGGTCGGGCTGGCGGAAGGAGGCGTTGTCGTCGAGGGTGACCTTGCCGTCGAGGGCCTTCACCTGGCCGTCGGCGGACAGGATCATCGGGTTGACCTCGACCAGGGAGGCGTCCTCGTCGACGAAGGCGGCCCAGAGCTTCTCGATGAGCTCGGCGGCGCCGTCCAGCGCGACCTCCGGCAGGCCACCGGCCTGGGCGATCTCGCGGGCCCTGGCACGGTCGATCCCGTCCAGCGGGGAGATCGGGATCTTGGCGACCTTCTCCGGGGTGTTGTGCGCGACCTCTTCGATGTCCATACCGCCCGCGGCGGAACAGATGGCGAGGAAGGTGCGGTTCGCGCGATCGAGCAGGAAGGAGAAGTAGTACTCCTCCGCGATCGCGCTGGCCTCCTCGATCAGAACCTTGTGGACCGTGTGGCCCTTGATGTCCATCCCGAGGATGTGGGTGGCCTTCAGCTCGGCGTCCGCGGCGTCGTCGGCGACCTTCACGCCGCCGGCCTTACCTCGGCCACCGGTCTTGACCTGTGCCTTGACGACGACACGGCCGGTCAGCTCCTCGGCTGCCGCACGTGCTTCCTCCACGGTGTGCGCGACGATACCGCGCGGCACCGGGATGCCGTACTCCGCGAAGAGCTCCTTCGCCTGATGTTCGAACAGGTCCACGAGGGTCCGTCCTTGCTTGTCCGGCTGGTGTACAGATTTCGGCGGGCCGGCTCCATGATCTGAGGGGGAGCCTGACGTTTTTGCGCCAATGAAGCCTAGCTCCCCGGACGGCATGGCCAGGTCACCGGGTCCTTAAACGGGGGCGGGAATCGCGCTCCGCACCCACTCGACGATCTCATGGGTGGTCGCTCCCGGGGTGAAGATTCGAGCAACCCCCATTCGCTCAAGTTCAGACATGTCCGCTTCTGGGATGATTCCGCCGCCGAAGACAACGATGTCGGCTGCGTCCTGTTCCCGCAAGAGCTCAATCACCTTGGCGAAGAGCGTCATGTGCGCTCCGGACAGAACGGACAGCCCAACCGCGGCCGCATCCTCCTGGATCGCCGTGCGCACGATCTGCTCGGGCGTCTGGTGCAGACCGGTGTAGACGACCTCCATCCCGGCGTCCCGCAGCGCCCGCGCCACGATCTTCACCCCCCGGTCGTGTCCGTCCAGCCCGGGTTTGGCGATGACGACGCGAATTCTCGACACGGCATCCATGCAGACCTCCCTGCTCGCACTCCAGGTGCAATGTAAGAGCCTTCCGCAGCGTAACCGGCGCCGCCCCGTCGCGCTCACCCGCCCGGCGTTCGGAGGCGCCCCCCGGGGGCACCGGCCGCAGGCCGCCGAGGACCGGCGCGGGGCGTCCGCGCCGGCCGCGCGGCCGGCCCCACGGCGCGCGTCTCAGTGTGGCCTTTCCCCGGAGGCGCGGAAGAGACGGCTGCACAGAATATGCACAGCTAATTCAAACCATCTGAGGAAAAAGGAGGTTTTTTTGGGATCTTGATATGTAAGAATCCCCTTCGTCCCTCTCACATGGGGTGGGGGGTATTCAGGAGGATTTTTGGTGAAGCGATACATCGCCGGTGTGGCCTGCGCGGCCACGGCCGTACTGAGCGTTCCCGCACTGTCGGCATCGACCGCGCACGCCCAGGCCGCCGACCCGGTGACCGCGCTGAAGAGCCAGTTCCGCAGCGGCCACGGCGTGAAATTCCTCGACGTCACAAAAATGCGGGGCTACGGGAGCGGAGCGGTCATCGCCCAGCGCGAGGGCGTGTTCCGGTTCGGCGCCTCCGGAATCGCGGCGTCCGACCAGACCGCGAAACTCCGGATCAAGGCAAGCGACCTTGAGGCTATGTCGGAGGGCACGGGGGAGAACGAGGCGAAGGGGATGGCCGGGCTGGCCAAGCCGGAACGGGTCATCCGCATCGGCAACGTCTCCTACGTCTCCGGCGGCGTCTTCGGGGAGTTCCTCCCCGCCGACAAGACCTGGATCCGCTTCCCCAACGCCACGCTCGGCGCCACCGGAACGCTGAGCCAGCTGGTCAACGTCGCCGAGCCGGCGACGCTCAAGGCGCTGCTGGCGCACGCCACCCAGCGCGCCGGGGTCTACCGAGGGAAGATCACCTTCGGTGAGCTGTACAAGGTCTCGCCCTGGTTCAGGGCCGCGGCGATGCTGCCGCCGAGGGGCGAGCACACCAAGACCGTGCTGGACTGGAAGCTGTTCGTCGGCGCGGACCGGCTCCCCCGGCGGCTGACGACCACCTACTCGACGGGCGGCACAGCCACCGGAGGCATGTCCATGACGGTCGAGACCCGCTACGTCGGCTGGGGATCCAAGGTCACGGTCAAGGCTCCGCCCGCCGACGAGGTCGCCAAGCTGAGCGAACTGGAGAACGGCGCGGACACCAGCACCACGCCGATCCCGCTGCTCGGCAACTGATATCCCCTCGGGGGATCGCCCTCGGTCGACCCCGACCACGACGCCCGGCGGGCACCGCCTGCCGGGCGTTACCGATTGGGGGTTTTTGACATGGCATGTTGTGAATTACGAAAGAATCTTGGCTCCCCCTCCGCGACGATGCGAGGACCTATCCGGGAGGACCTTCTCGATGAGGCGAATGATCGCCGCCCTGACCGGCGCGACCGTGGCGGCGCTGGTCGCCCCCGCCCTCCTGACCGCCGCCCCCGCGGCCGCCCAGAGCGCGCGGAGTGCCCCCCAATCCGCGCAGGCCGATCCGGTGTCGGCGCTCAAGCGCCAGTTCAGGGTCCACCGCGGCGTGAAACTCGCCGAGAACACGAAGCTCATCGGCGAGGGCAGGAAGCAGAGGATGATCTTCACCCGGCGGAACGGGGTGCTGGAGTTCGACCGGAAGGGCGTGGCCGCGTCGGACCTGACCAGCACGTTCAACCTGCCCGGCGGCGACAACGAGCTCAAGGGCGTGTTCGTCCCCTTCCGCACCATCACGGTGAAGGGCGTCTCCTACACCTCGGGCGGGATGTTCGGCGACTCCATGCCCGAGGGAAAGACGTGGCTCCGCGACTCAGACGACATGGTCGCCCTCGGCAGCCCCGCGCAGCAGCTGCTCAACCCCCTCGAACCCGCGACGCTGAAGGCCGCGCTGGCCCACACCACGGCCAGGCGCCCCGGCGGGACGTGGGACGGCACCCGGACCGTCGTCCACTCGGGCACGATCACGCTGGGCGAGCTGTACAAGGTCTCCCCCACCTTCCGCGCCGCGCTGGGCGTGAGGCTCTCGGCCAAGTCGGCCAAGGTGCCGGTCACCTGGCAGCTCTACATCGGCTCCGACCAGCTCGTCCGGCGGGCCGTCTCCTCCTACACGCAGTCCCTGCGCGGCCTCACCAGCGTCGACCTCACCTACCTCAACGACAGCCGCTACACCGGCTGGGGGACGAGGTCGGCCATCAAGGCCCCGCCCGCCGACCAGGTCGCCGACTTCGACGACCTGAAGGTCGGTGAGGGCGCGGGCGAGGACCCGTACATCCAGCTCTTCACCGGCTGACCCACCCCGGGGCACCCCGCTCTCGCACACCGGATCACCTGACCGGCGCCCCCGCCCCGGACTCCGGGGCACCCATCAGAGCTTCTCTATCGGCGCGTAGGCCAGCAGCAGGGTCTTCTCTCCCCCGCTACCGAAATCGATCTTCGCCTTGGTCTTCTCGGCCAGGCCGTCCACCGACACGACGGTGCCCAGGCCGAACTGGTCGTGGGTGACCCGGTCGCCCGGGGACAGAGCGGGGATCTGCCGCCCGCCGGGCTTCCTCGCCGGGGCCTGGCGGGACTCACGGCGAGCGGCGGCGGCGTTCCAGGCGCTCTTCTCCGGATCACCGCGCCACTCGACCAGGTCGACCGGGATCTCGGCGACGAACCGGGAGGCCGGGTTGAACGCCGGAGACCCCCACGAGCTGCGGACGGCGGCCCTGGAGACGTAGAGGCGCCGCTCGGCCCGGGTGATGCCGACATAGGCCAGGCGGCGCTCCTCCTCAAGCTCCCTGGGCTCGCCCAGCGAGCGCATGTGCGGGAAGACACCGTCCTCCATGCCGGTGAGGAAGACCACCGGGAACTCCAGCCCCTTGGCCGTGTGCAGCGTCATCAGCGTGACCACCCCCTGGCCGCCGTCGCCGGCCGGAATCTGGTCGGCGTCGGCCACCAGCGAGACCTGCTCCAGGAACTCCACGAGCGCGCCCTCGGGGTTGGCCTCCTCGAACTCGGAGGCCACCGAGACCATTTCGTCCAGGTTCTCCAGGCGGCTCTCGTCCTGCGGGTCGCCCGAGGCGGCGAGCTCCGCGCGGTAGCCGGTGTCGACCAGCACCTGCTGGGCCAGCTCGGACGGCGGCATGCTCCCGGCCTTGACGGTCAGGTCGTCCAGCAGCGCGACGAACTCCTTGATCGCGTTGAGCGACCGGGTGGCCATGCCCGGCGCCTCGTCCGCCCGGCGGAGCGCCTCGGCGAACGAGATCCGCTCGCGGGAGGCGAACGCCTCCACCATCGCCTCGGCCCGGTCGCCGATGCCGCGCTTGGGCACGTTGAGGATCCGGCGCAGCGACACCACGTCGTTCGGGTTGGCCAGCACCCGGAGATAGGCCAGCAGGTCACGGACCTCCTTGCGCTCGTAGAAGCGCACCCCGCCGACCACCTTGTACGGCAGGCCGGTACGGATGAAGATCTCCTCGAAGACCCGGGAGGCCGCGTTGGTCCGGTAGAACACGGCCACCTGGCCGGGCACGACCTCCTCGTCGTCCGCGAGCCGGTCGACCTCCTGCGCGACGAACATGGCCTCGTCGTGCTCGTTGTCCGCGACATAGCCGACGATCTTCGCCCCGGCGCCCTGGTCGGACCAGAGGTTCTTGGGCTTGCGGCTCTCGTTGCGCGAGATCACCGCGTTGGCCGCGGTCAGGATCGTCTGGGTGGAGCGGTAGTTCTGCTCCAGCAGGATCGTCCTGGCGTCGGGGTAGTCGCGCTCGAACTCCAGGATGTTGCGGATCGTCGCGCCCCGGAAGGCGTAGATCGACTGGTCGGCGTCACCGACCACGCACAGCTCGGCGGGGGCGAGCGCGCCCTCCCGCCCCTCCCTGACCGGCTCGCCGTCCGCGGTGCGCGGCTCGGAGACGCCGACGAGTTCGCGGATCAGGGTGTACTGGGCGTGGTTGGTGTCCTGGTACTCGTCCACCATGACGTGCCGCCAGCGGCGCCGGTAGTGCTCGGCCACGTCGGGGAAGATCTGCAGCAGCGTGACCGTCAGCATGATGAGGTCGTCGAAGTCCATCGCGCCGGCCTCGGTCAGCTTCCGCTGATAGCCCCGGTACGCCTCGGCGAGGGTGCGCTCCAGGTGGGTGGCGGCCTGGTCGGCCGCCGTCTCGTAGTCGACCAGCTCGTTCTTGAAGTTGCTGACCTGTGCGGAGAAGGAGCGCGGCGGGTAGCGCTTGGGGTCGAGGTCCATCTCCCGGCAGACCATCGCCATCAGCCGCTGGGAGTCGGCCTGGTCGTAGATGGAGAAACTTGAGGGGAAGCCCAGGCGTTTGCCCTCGCGGCGCAGGATCCGCACACACGCGCTGTGGAAGGTCATCACCCACATCGCGGCCGAGCGCGGGCCGATGAGACCGTCGACCCGGTCCTTCATCTCCCTGGCGGCCTTGTTGGTGAAGGTGATCGCCAGGATCTCCTGAGGCTGCGCGCCCCGCTCGGCCAGCAGGTAGGCGATGCGGTGGGTCAGCACCCGCGTCTTGCCCGAACCGGCGCCCGCGACGATGAGCAGCGGGCTGCCGTGGTGCACGACGGCCTCGCGCTGCTGGGGGTTGAGCCCGTCGAGCAACGGGTGGGTCAGGGAAGCGGCTGGGATCGACACGTCCCTAGGGTAAGGCGGGCCGCCGACAACCGGGGCCAGTCGCGGAGTCCCGTCACCGAGTCCCGTCACGGAGCCTCCGCGAGGGGGTTCCGGCGGGGAGTCCGGCCACCGGCCACCGCCGCGGACCACCGCCGGGGAGTCCGGACACGGACCGCCTCCGTGGGAAGGAATGCCGGCGGGCGTGCCGGTGGTTATCAGAGTTCCCGACATGAGAGAGCAGAGAGGCACCGCATGCTGTCTGAGAACGAGATCAACCGGGTGCTCGTGGTGACCGCGCATCCGGATGACGTCGACTTCGCCGCCGCCGGCTCGATCGCGCAGCTCACCGGCCGGGGGGCCGAGGTGACGTACTGCGTCGTCACCGACGGCGACGCGGGAGGTTTCAACCGCGAGCTGGACAACGGGGGCATGGCCCAGCTCCGCCGTACCGAACAGGTCAGCGCGGCCAAGGCCGTCGGCGTGACCGACGTCCGTTTTCTCGGCTACCACGACGGAACCGTGGTGCAGAGCCTTGACCTGCGACGCGACATCACGCGGGTCATCCGCCAGGTCAGGCCGGACCTGGTGATCACCCACACCCCCGAGCGCAACTACCGGTTCGTCTCCCCCAGCCACCCCGACCACCGCGCGGTCGGCGGCTGCACACTCGACGCCGTCTACCCCGACGCGCGCAACCCCTACGCCTTCCCCGAGCTTCTGCGGGACGAGGACCTGGACGCCTGGACGGTCCGGGAGGTCTGGCTCAGCGGCGGCCAGACACCCAACCACCACGTCGACATCACCGACACCATCGACCGCAAGCTCGACGCGCTACGCGCCCACGACAGCCAGGTGGGCCACATGGAGGACGCCGAGGGCTTCGTACGGGGCAGATTCTCCCAGGTCGCGATGGAGGCGGGCCTCGGTGAGGGCCGCTACGCCGAGTCTTTCCAGCGTGTCACGACCGGCTGACCCCGGACCGGTCCCCGGCGAGGCGGACGACCGCCCGGGCGGCCGTCCAGGAGATCCCCACGCGACCTTCGGGCCCGATCCGGCGCGGAACCCGTCCGCCGGGGAAACCTCACCGTTATGAGCGGCATCGGCCTGACCCCGCTCACCGCCGTCGTCATCGCGCTCCTGACCATGGCGGGCGCGGCCGTGGCCCGGATCGGCCGCCTCGGGCACGAGCGCGCCGTGCTCATCGCGTGCCTGCGCGCCGCCGTACAGCTCGGCGCGGTGGCTCTGATCATCGTGTGGGCCGTGCAACGGCCTCTGGCGGTGGCGGCCTTCATCCTGGTCATGTACGGCGTGGCGAGCCTGACCGCCGGATGCAGGATCACCCGGGGGCGCGCGGCCGGCTGGGCGGCCGTGCCGGTCGCCGCCGGGACCGCGCCGATCCTGGCGCTGCTCACCGGCACCGGCGTCGTCCCGATGAGGGGCATCGTGCTGATCCCCATCGCGGGCATCCTGCTCGGCGGGTGCATGACGGCCACCTCTCTCGCGGGGCGACGGGCGGTGGACGAGCTCGTCATACGGCGCGGCGAGGTCGAGGCGGCGCTCGCGCTGGGCCTGTCGGACCGGAACGCGGCGCTGGAGATCTGCCGCCCGGTGGCGGCCCAGGCGCTGGCGCCCGTACTAGATCAGACCTCGACCGTGGGACTGGTCACGCTGCCCGGCGCCTTCGTGGGGATGCTGCTCGGCGGGGCGAGCCCGATCCAAGCCGGGGTGGTGCAGCTCGTCGTGCTGGTCATGCTGCTGGCCGCGGAGGCGGTGGCGGTGCTCGTCACGATCGAGCTGACGGCCATGGGCCGTTTCCCGGTGTGGCGGTGAGACGACCGCCCACCCGGCCGGCGTCCTCCGGAGCCAGGCGGGCGAACAGGTAGCCCAGCGAGTTGGTGGCGACGTGGAACAGCGCCGGCGCGGCCAGCCCCCCTCTCCGTCTCAGCTCGCAGAAGAACACCCCGGCGATCCCGGTCGCGACCACCGATCCGGTCACCACCCGCAACGCCTCCCGCGTGGAGGGGCCACCCGGCGGGTCCGGCGCCGGAGCACCCGGCAGCGGGCCGTCGCCGGGCGTCTCCCCCGCCGTCAGGCGGCCCAGCGCCGGGTTGGCGGTCATCATGTCGAGCGCGGGCAGCACATGCCAGAGGCCGAACAGGGCCGAGGAGACCGCGGTGGCGGTGGCGGCCCCGTGGGAGCGGGCGACCAGGGCGTGCAGCACCCCGCGGAACCCCACCTCCTCCAGCAGGACCGTGCCGACCGGCACCTGGAGCAGGGCCTCCTCGATCACGCGGGCGCGGGAGAGCGAGAGCGCCCGCTCGTCGCGGAAGAGACGGCGGGTGGCCGGGACGGCGATCCCCGCGCCGTAGACCCCGGCGACGGCCGAGGCGAGGACGCCGCCGATGCGCAGGCCGCGTGAGCGCCGGTGGAACCCCAGCTGGGACCAGGACAGCCCGGAACGGCGGGCCAGGGCGAGCAGCGTGCCGACGGCGACGGCCGAGGTGAGCGGGGCCAGCCTCGGCGCGACCCGGTTGTTGAGCACGTTGGCCGCCACCAGCACGGCCACCGCGCCCGCGAGCGTGACCGGCCGTTCCACCGGCACGGCCGTACGCGCGCTCCCCGGCCGCCACCGACGACGACCACGCCACGCCGATCTGAGAGAGGCCGCGTCCACGCGCCCTCGCCCCCGCTCCGCGCTCCGGTTCCGCACGCCGTCTCCCCTCGGTCATCCCGCGGCGGGGTGCCGCCATCCGGCGGGAAACCGCAGGTCGCGCCGCTCCTGAACGGTGAGACCGCCCCAGATGCCCTCCGGCTCGGCCGCCCTCAGGGCGTAGGCCCGGCAGTCGGTCAGCACCGGGCAGCCCGCGCAGACCGCCTTCGCCCGCCCCTCCTGCTCAGCCGACTGCGCCAGCGGAAAGAACAGTTCGGGATCGCTCGCGCGGCAGGCGCCCCGCACGGCCCAGCCGATCTCACGGACCGTCTTCCGCATGACACACCCCCTGCTGGATCATCCGTCCTCAGAGTAGGCGGATCCCGGCCGCCCGGCATCAGCCTCTCGGTGGATTCCCGGGTACACACCGCGATGTATCCCGGATATCCCGGGATATCCCGCGTATCCCGGCGGGGTCGCCCGTCCCCCCGGCCTCTCCGAGAGCGGGGGAACGTCGGGCCCGCGGAGCGAGAGGACGTCAGACCAGGCGTCGTGCGGTGGCCCAGCGGGAGAGCTCGTGGCGGTTGGAGAGCTGAAGCTTGCGCAGGACGGACGAGACGTGGGTCTCCACGGTCTTGACCGAGATGAACAGCTCCTTGGCGATCTCCTTGTAGGCGTAGCCTCGGGCGATCAGGCGCAGCACCTCGCGCTCACGCTGGGTCAGCGAGTCGAGCTCGGGGTCGATCGGCGGGGCCTCGCTGGAGGCGAAGGCGTCGAGCACGAAACCGGCCAGCCTCGGGGAGAAGACCGCGTCGCCCTCGGCCACCCGGCGGATCGCGTCGGTGAGCTCACGGCCGCTGATGGTCTTGGTGACGTATCCCCGGGCGCCGCCGCGGATCACACCGATGACGTCCTCGGCCGCGTCGGAGACCGACAGGGCGAGGAAGCGGACCTGCGAGCCGGCGCCGAGGACCCGGCGGAGCACCTCCTGGCCTCCGCCGCCGGGCATGTGCACATCGAGCAGGACCACGTCCGGCTGGAGCTCGGCGATCGCCTTGACCGCCGACTCCACGTCCTCGGCCTCCCCGATCACCTCGATCGAGTCGCCCAGCTCGGCGCGGACACCGGAGCGGAAGAGCCGGTGGTCGTCGACGATCAGAACCCTGACGGTGCTCATGAGATCTCCCCATCCGGTCGTGTCCGCCGCCCACCGTACTCCCCGGTCTTCCCGGCCCGCTCGCTCACACCTTCTCCATCTTCATGGTCAGCATTACTTCCGTTCCCTCGCCGGGCGCGGTCCGCACGCGGGCGCTGCCGCCGTTGCGCTCCATCCTGCCGATGATCGACTGGCGGATGCCCATCCGGTCCTCCGGCACCCCCTCCATGTCGAACCCGACACCCCTGTCCCGGACGAAGACGGTGACCTCGTCCGGCTCCGCCTCGGCGTAGACGGAGACGGCCGGCGACTCAGAGTATTTCGCGGCGTTGACCATAGCCTGCCTGGCCGCCTGCATCATCGCGGAGAGCTCGGGGGTCAGCGGGCGGTCACCCACGCAGACGACCTCGATCGGCACCCCGTGCGCGTCCTCCTCCTCGGCCGCGACCCGCCGCACGGCCGCGGCCAGCGACGCGTCGGCGTCCTGTTTCGGCTGGTAGAGCCAGTTGCGCAGCTCACGCTCCTGGGAGCGGGCCAGCCGCATCACCTCGCGTGAGTCCTGGGCGTTGCGCTGGATCAGCGTCAGCGTGTGCAGTACGGAGTCGTGCACGTGCGCCGCCACCTCGGCGCGCTCCTCCTGCCTGATGCGCTCGCGGCGCTCGCGCTGGAGTTCCTTCCAGAGCGCCGCCAGCCAGGGGGCCGCGATGAGCGCCACCCCGCCCACCACCACCAGGGTGAACACGATGCCCGAACGGGCGCTGTCCAGCTCGTTGTTGGCCGCCAGGAAACCGATCACACCGACGACGACGAGCACCAGACCGGCGAACGTGCGGACCCGGTTCTGCCGGACCTGCCCGACCGTCGTGCTCATCCAGCGCCGCCGGCGGTCCGGGTCGGCCTGCTGCCACAGGATCAGCGAGCCGATCCCGCCGACCGCGATCGGCCACGCGCCGATCCCGCCCTTCGAGGCGCCGGTGAGCCAGCCCAGGGCCATCAGTGCCAGCCCGATCGCGGTGTACGCGGCGAGCTGGCTCCAGTCCCTGGCCGGTTCCCTGCCCTCGTGCGGCTCGCGCGGGGTGAACATCCACAGCGCCGCGTAGGCCACGGCGCCGATCCCGTCCAGGACGGTGAGCAGCACGAAGGCCAGCCGCAGCACCACCGGGTCAAGCCGGAGCTGGGCGGCGGCGCCCTGGGCCACCCCGGCCACCAGACGGCCCTCCACCGGCCTCATCAGCCGGGGGAAGGCGGGTTCCTCGGGGGTGAGGGGCGCCGCGTCGCGAGTTGTCTGTCGGTCAGCCATATCACCAGCATCGTCACATGTCTCAGCCGGTCAGCGCATCAGGCCTTCCCCTGACCGGCCCCTGAGAAGGCCGCGCCCGCTCCGGGACGACTCAGGGGTCTCCCGGATGCGAGGGCGCCTCGGCAAGAGACACGATAGGACTATGAACGACACCGGGAACGCACAGGACCCGACGAGCACCCTGTCCGACTCGCCGCCCGTCCCGCCCCCCGGCGAGGAGCGAACGCTCAGGCGCAGCGACGAGGGCCGCATGCTCACCGGCGTCTGCGCGGGTCTCGGCCGCTACAGCGGGATCGACCCCGTGGTGTTCCGGGTCGGCTTCGCGGTGCTGGTGCTGGGCTCCGGGATCGGCATCATGCTCTACGTCGCGGCGTTCCTGCTCATGCGTGAGGCGAACGGCGGCCCGGGATACCTGGAGCAGTGGACCCGGCGCGACTTCGACAGCGAGACCGTGCTGGCCCTGCTGGCCGGAGTCCTCGCCTTCGGCCTGATCATCAACGTGTCCTCGGACGGCATCGGCACCGGCACGGTCGTGGTCGGCACGCTGTTCGCCATCGCCCTGCTCGCCGCCCACTCCCGCGGCGTCGACCTGCTGGCCGTGGCGCGTTCGCTGCCCGACCGGCTGCGTGGCCGGCGTCCGCACCCGCCCGGCCGGCCGGTGGACTCGCCGTTCCCCGCCTTCTTCCCCACCACCGAGGGGCCGCCCGGCGCCTCCCCGTTCTCCGGGGGGCCTCCCGCCACCGCGCCGCAGGCACCCGCGCGGCCTTATCCCGGCGCACCCGGCGCACCTAACGTCCCCGGCGCACCCGGCGCGTCCACCATGCCCACCGCACCCGGTGCACCCGCCTTCTCCGGCGTACCCGGCGCACCCGTCCATCCGGCCGAGGAGTCCCACCCCGCCACCCGGCAGCGGACCGAGGTGTTCACCGGCGCCCACGAGGCCGCGCCGCCACCCACTTCCCCGCCGGGCGCACCGCCCACCGGAACGCCGGGCACACCGTCGGCAGGAACGTCGACCGGCCCTCCCGCCGCCGGACCACCTGCCGACGGATCGCCCTCCGACGGCGGCCCGGCCGGGCCGTACCGCACCGGGGGGCGGTCGTTCGACTCCTCCGGCGAGCCGTTCTCGCCCTACGGGCCCTACCGGCCCCTGGACCCCGCCAAGCGGCAGCCGCACTCCCCCTATGACCTCCCCGGATACGGCCGGCCGGTCGAGACCTCGCCCAGAGCGAAACGGCCCAGGTCGTTCGTCGGAGGCGTGACCATGTTCCTGGCCATGATCGTCGGAGGAATCGTTGTGGCGATCCAGTCCACATCCGGATCGGTCAACATGACGGTCGTCGGCGGTGCCGTGCTCCTCACCATCGGTGCCGGCCTCCTGGTCGCCACCTGGTTCGGCCGGGGCACGGCCCTGGTCGCGGCGGGCACCCTCATCTCGATCGCCCTGATCGCGGGATCCACCCTGACCGACATGCCGAAGAAGTTCGGCAACTACCGTTGGGAGCCGACCAAACTGTCCGAGGTGATCTCGAACTACACGGTGGGCGTCGGCGAGGGCACCCTGAACCTGAGCGAACTGTCGCTGCCGCCGGGCTCTCGGACCGTCTTCGAGGCATCCGTCTCGGTGGGCGAGATCAAGGTGATCCTGCCGCCGACGGCCCGGGTCGAGGTCAACGGATACACCAAACTCGGCGATGTGAAGATCGACCATTCGGTCAAGGGCGGGGCGGACGTCAAGCACAACAGGATCCTGGAGCCCGAGGTGCCGCCGAAGGGCGACGCGGCGACCATCGTGCTGAACGTCAAGGCGGGCATCGGAGACGTGGAGGTTCGCCGTGCGGCCTGAGAGCGGCCCCCCGGCCCGCCGTACCCTGCGGCACCGTACCGACTGGATGGCCCTGCTCAGCGGTCTGCTGTTCATCGGGGCCGGAGCCGTCTTCATCGGCGTGCCGGACGTCGAGCCAGTGATCATGCTCCCGGTCGTCCTGGTGGGTCTGGGCGTCGCGGGCATGATCGCCATCCTCGCCCGCGCGATCCGGCGCTGAGGATCTCCCGGGGATCGGGCCCGAGCTTTGCGGGGGCCTTGACCGGGCAGGACAGGGGCGTACGTTCACTTCTGTCGGCTCTCACCTGTCCGAGCCGTCACAGGTGCACCTGGAGGACGGATGCCTCGAATCACCATCAAGGTGGACGGAATCACCTATGAGGAGGAGGTCGAGCCGCGTCTCCTCCTCGTCCACCTGCTGAGAGACCGCCTCGGTAAGACCGGGACACCCGTCGGCTGCGACACCGGCAACTGCGGCGCCTGCACGGTGGCACTCGACGGCAGGAGCGCGAAAAGCTGTTCCGTGCTCGCCGTACAGGCCGACGGGAGCGAGGTCGTCACGGTCGAGGGCCTGGCGCGCGGGGCCGAGTGGCATCCCATGCAGGAGGCGTTCCACGCCGAGCACGCCCTCCAGTGCGGATACTGCACCCCCGGCATGATCATGGCCGCGCTCGACCTGCTCAAGGACGACCCGGACCCGTCGGAGGAGGCCGTCCGCGAAGGGCTCGAAGGCAACCTCTGCCGGTGCACGGGATACTCCAACATCGTCCGGGCGGTACGGCGCGGCGCCCGGGAGATGGCGCGGCGCGGGGCGGGCGCGGAGGCCCGGCCGGAGACCCCGATGGAGACGGACACGGCAACGGGGACGGGAACTCGGGCGGGGGCACGGACACCATGAACGAGCGCCTCGACACGGACCCGGCCGCCGGGCGGACCAACGGAAACGGGCGGCCCGCTCCCCCCTCCACCGCGCACGGATCCCCCACCACCCACGAGTCCCCCACCGCCCACGGCCCCTCCGCCACACGGGAGGTCGGCAGGGCGCGCAGGCGCAAGGAGGACGCCCGGCTGGTCACCGGCCGGACCACCTGGACCGACAACATCCAGCTTCCGGGCATGCTGTACGTCGCCTTCCTGCGCAGCCCGATGGCACACGCCCGGATCACCCGGGTGGACGTCTCGGCCGCACGCGCCCTGCCCGGCGTGGTCGCCGCCTACGGCGGCCGGGACTTCGCCGACGAGCAGGGCAGCCTGCCGTGCGCGTGGCCGGTCACCGAGGACGTCGTCATCCCCGACCATCCGCCCATGGCGGTGAGCGAGGTCCGCTACGTCGGCGAGGCGGTGGCCTGCGTGGTCGCCACCGACCGCTACCGGGCGGCCGACGCCCTTGAGGCGATCGAGATCGACTACGAGCCGCTGGAGGCGGTGGTCGACATGACCGAGGCGCTCACCGAGGGCGCCCCCACGGTCCACGAGTCGGGAAACCGGGCCTTCACCTGGAAGTTCGCCGGGGGCGACATCGACGCGGCGTTCCGCGACGCCCCCGTGGTGATCGACCGCACCTACGTCCAGCAGCGGCTGATCCCGACCGCGATGGAGCCCAGGGCGGTCGTGGCCACCACCGACGGCGAGACCTTCACCCTGTACTCCTCGACCCAGATCCCGCACGTGCTGCGCGTGATGCTGGCCATGACCACCGGCATCCCCGAGCACAGACTCCGGGTGATCGCCCCGGATGTGGGCGGCGGTTTCGGGTCCAAGCTCCAGGTCACCGCCGAGGAGGTGCTCGCCCTCCTGCTGACGAGGAGGCTGGGCAGGCCGGTGAAGTGGACCGAGTCCCGATCCGAGGGCAACCTGACCGTGCACCACGGCCGCGACCAGCTCCAGCGGATCCGGCTCGCGGCCGAACCGGACGGGCGGATCAGGGGCGTCGAAGTCGACCTGCTCGCCGACATGGGCGCCTACCTGATGCTGGTCACACCGGGCGTGCCGCTGCTCGGCGCGTTCATGTACAGCGGCATCTACAAGGTGGACGCCTACGACTTCACCTGCACGGGCGTGTTCACCACCAAGATGCCGACCGACGCCTACCGGGGCGCGGGCCGTCCGGAGGCCACGTTCGCCATCGAGCGGGCCGTGGACGAGCTCGCGCACGAGCTCGGGCTGGACCCCGTCGAGGTACGGCGCCGCAACTGGATCACCCACGAGGAGTTCCCGTACACCACGGTCTGCGGGCTGACCTACGACTCCGGCAACTACGAGGCCGCCACGGACAGGGCGCTGGAGCTGTTCGGCTACGACGGGCTCAGGGCCGAGCAGGCCGAACGGCGTGCCCGGCACGACCCGGTCCAGCTCGGTATCGGCGTCTCGACGTACACCGAGATGTGCGGGCTGGCGCCGTCACGCGTGCTGGGCTCGCTCAGCTACGGGGCGGGCGGCTGGGAGCACGCCTCGGTCCGGATGCTGCCCACCGGCAAGGTCGAGGTGATCACCGGGACGAGCCCGCACGGCCAGGGGCACGAGACGGCCTGGAGCCAGATCACCGCCGACGCGCTGGGCGTGCCGTTCGAGGACATCTCGGTGCTGCACGGCGACACGGCCGTCTCACACAAGGGCATGGACACCTACGGGTCCCGTTCGCTGGTCGTGGGCGGCATCGCCGTCCTTTCGGCCTGCGAGAAGGTGAAGGACAGGGCCAGGGAACTCGCCGCGCACCTGCTGGAGGCGTCGGCCGACGACATCGAGTTCAGCGGCGGCTCGTTCAAGGTGCGCGGGACCGCCGAGGGGAAGAGCATCCAGGAGCTCGCGCTGGCCGCCTTCACCGGGCACGACCTGCCCGACGGATTCGAGCCCCGGCTGGACGCCGAGACGACCTTCGACCCGGAGAACTTCTCCTTCCCGCACGGCACCCACCTGTGCGCGATCGAGGTGGACACCGAGACCGGCAGGTCCACGATCCGCTCCTACGTCGCGGTGGACGACGTGGGATCCGTGGTGAACCCGCTGATCGTCGAGGGCCAGGTGCACGGCGGCATCGCGCAGGGCATCGCGCAGGCGCTGTTCGAGGAGGCGGTCCACGACTCCGAGGGCAACCTGCTCACCACGACGATGTCCGACTACCTGATCCCGTCGGCGGCCGACCTGCCGGCGTTCACCACCGACCGGACCGAGACCCCGGCGACCAGCAACCCTCTGGGGGTCAAGGGCGTCGGCGAGGCCGGCACGATCGCCTCGACCCCGGCGGTGGTCAACGCGATCGTGGACGCGCTACGTCCGTACGGCGTGTACGACGTGCGGATGCCGTGCACGCCGGAACGGGTCTGGCGGACGGTCACCGAGGCGACGCCCGAGTCCGGGCGGCCGAGCGAGTCCGAAGGAGGTGCCCGATGATCCCCGCGCCGTTCGACTACATCCGGCCCACGTCCCTGGACGAGGCCTGTCAGGTGCTCGCCGACGCCGAGTCCTCGGGGGACGACGTCAAGGTGCTGGCCGGCGGCCAGTCGCTGCTGCCGCTGCTGCGCCTGCGACTCGCCTACCCCACCGCCCTGGTGGACATCGGGCGGCTACCCGGGCTGCGCGGTGTGACGGACCGGGGCGACCACGTGTTCATCGGCGCGCTGACCACCCATGACGAGGTGCGCCACTCCGAGGTGGTCAGGGAGCGGACCCCGCTGGTGGCGCTGGCCACCGCCACCGTGGCCGACCCCGCCGTACGGCACCGCGGCACCTTCGGCGGATCGCTGGCCCACGCCGACCCCGCCGGGGACCTGCCCGCCGTGGCCCTGGCGCTGGACTGCGTGTTCGTCGCCAGATCCGGCGACGGCGA
This sequence comes from Streptosporangium sp. NPDC004631, assembly GCF_053601935.1. NCBI lineage: Bacteria > Bacillati > Actinomycetota > Actinomycetes > Streptosporangiales > Streptosporangiaceae > Streptosporangium > Streptosporangium sp. NPDC004631. The sequence goes on from NZ_JBSGCR010000004.1 coordinate 153,544, forward strand.
GCGGGAGATCCCGGCCTCCGAGTTCTTCGTCGACTACCTGGAGTCGGCGCTCGAACCCGGCGAGGTACTGGTCGGCGTCCGGGTGCCCAAGCTCGGCCCCGGCTGGGGCTTCCACTACGAGAAGTTCCACCGGACCGCACAGTCCTGGGCGATCGTGGGCGTGGCCGCGGCCGTACGGCTGAGCGAGGGGATCATCGAGGAGGCGCGGATCGCCCTGACCAACATGGGGCCGGCACCGGTGCGAGCGCGGGCCGTGGAGGCCGCGCTGCGCGGCGTGCGCCCGGCACCGTCCGGCTCCAACGGCGCGCACGATCCGGTCGGGGACGCCTGCGGCCGGGCCGACGAGGGCACCTCGCCCCCCGCCGACCTGCACGGCGCCCCCGACTACCGCCGCCACCTGGCCCGGGTGCTGACCCACCGGGCGGTCGGAGCCGCGAGCCGCCCTCCCCCTCCGTGAAGCGGAGGCCCACGCCTCGGCGGAGCCCCGGGGCTCCGACGACGGGAAGGTGGTCTTTCCACCGGTGGGACGGGCAGACTGGTAGTGCCGACACGCGCGGTGGTGATGCCGTGTGGGCGGTGGACCAACAAGGAGCGGACCGATGGCGATGCGATTCGAACACGAGTTCACGGTTCCGGTGCCGGTCGAGCAGGCGTGGCCGGCGCTGCTCGACGTCGAGCGGGTCGCCCCCTGCCTGCCCGGAGCCGCCCTGGAGACGGTGGAGGGCGACTCCCTGACCGGCCGGATGAAGGTGAAGGTCGGGCCGATCACGATCACCTACCGGGGCGAGGCCGCGTTCGAGGACGTGGACAAGGACGCCCACACCCTGACCGTCAGGGCCTCCGGTAAGGAGTCGCGCGGCGCGGGCACGGCCGCCGCCACGGTCCTCGCCCGGCTGCACCCCGAGGGGACGGGCACCCGGGTCACCGTCGAGACCTCCTTCACCGTGACCGGCCGCCCGGCCCAGTTCGGCCGGGGCGTCATGGCCGAGGTCGGCGCCAAACTGATCGACAGGTTCGCGGCGAACCTGTCCCGGCTGCTGGAGGGCGGCGGCGCGGAACCGGCCGTGCCGGTGGAGAGCGCCCCGGAGTCACCGGCGGTCCCGGCAGACCAGGAGGGCTCGGAGGGCTCGGCCGTACCGAAGGCCCCGGAGCCCTCGAAAGCACCGGCGAGCCCGGAAAGTGTGGCGATCTCGAAGGCTCCGGAGGACTTCGGGGGTGAGGTCCTCGGAGAGCCCGGTGAGTCCTTCGGGCAGGGCGGGCCGCACCGTCATCTCAGCGCCGTCCCCCCGGCACGGGAGACCGCCGAGGCCGAGAAGGCCCGTGGTCGCGACATCCACCCGGCCGGCACCTCCCGGACCTCCCGGACCCCCGACGAGGAGGCCCTCGACCTCATGGAGATCGCCGGCCTCCCGCTGCTCAAACGCGTCGCCCCGCCGGTCGCCGCCCTGATCGGCCTCGTCCTGGCCGGCTGGCTGATCCGCTGGGCCCTGCGCCACCGGAGCGACCGCGACCGCCCCGGCAGTCACTGAACCCATACGCCGAGGCGCTCTCCTCCGCCGGAACGGCCCAGGGTGCGAAAGCGTGGCTGTCGCGGCGCGGGGAAGGGCATCGACACGGCCCCACAGCTGTGAGACGGTGGCGATCGGTAGCAGTCCAATGACACTTCGCCTGATGGCGCAGATCTACCAGGCGACGACGTCCGACGACGTCCAGGGCCACCCGGTTCCCCCGGAGCAGCCACCGCACGGGTAAGGGACGCCGTTCTTCCACGGATCTCACCTTGTTCGCCCAGGTCGGCCGTGATCGGGCGCCGCCGTCCGACGCGGTCACCACGGCACCGGACCTCGCCCCGGCCCGTGATGGGCGTCCCCGCGTCCCTGGCGGCGGGTATGCGCGCCGCCGGGGGCCGGTACGCCGAGCGGGAACTCCGGGAGAGCGCCGGGAGAGCGCCGGGAGAGCGCCGGCCCAATCTCCCAACCTCGGTCGCGTCTCACCACCCGTTCGATCAACCCCAAAAAAGTTGGGAAACGGTACCAACCAGACTTGAGGGGCAAACCTAAAGAGACAGATAGAGTGTCCAGACGGTTCCAGGTTGCCACAACTAATCACGATTTTCTACGGTCGAACGGGCGATGGCGTATGGCCGAAAGAGGCAGGGGAAATCCGCCTGATAATCTGGTAAGTGGAGAGCGCATCGAGGCCGCCCGCCGCGCCAGGAAACTGTCGCGACGAGCCCTCGCCGACCTCATCGGGTGCAGCGAGGAATGGCTCAGGCTCATTGAGAAGGGAAACCGGAAACTCGATCGGCTCTCCACCCTTCTCAGGATCGCCGAAGTTCTTGAGGTGGAGGAGCTATCCGAATTCCTCAGCGTCCCCACCAGCCTACCTCTGCCGCGCGCCGAAGCGGAGTACTCCGACATCGTCAATGACCTGCTGCATCTACGCGGGTCACCGGCCGAGGAGGTGCCGAGTGTCCACCGGTTGTGCCGGCACCTTTCGATGGCCTGGGATCTGTGGCAGCGCTCCCCTCGGCGCTACAGCGAGACCCGCCGCAACCTTCCCGGCCTGCTTCTGATGGCCGAGGCGTCTGCCGACCACGCCGCCCCGGAAGACGTGGCCGCCACCGCGGTCAGCCTCGTGCAGACCTACCGGCTGTTCTCGGCCTTCCTCCGCAAATGCGGCCAGTACGACCTCGCCCTGCTGGCCTCCGATCGCGCACTGGTTCACGCCAGGCGCTCGACCGACCCGCTCATGACGGCGGCGGCCTACGGCGGGCTGGCCGAGGTGCTGATCCGGCTGGGCCGGCCCGCCCTGGCCCGCGAGTTGTGCCTGGAGACGGTCGAACGGGTCGATGCCCTCGACACCGAGGGAACCCGGGCCGTCTCAGTCGCGGGAGCCTGCTACCTGACCGCGGCTCTGGCCTGCGCCGCCGCGGGTGACCGGCTGCTGGTGGAGCAGATGCTGGAGGGGGCGCGGGAGAGGGCGGAGCGACTGGGGACAGACCGAAACGATCTGCACTCCGCCTTCGGTCCCACCGATGTGGAACTGCACGCCGTACGGATCCATGCCTACCTCGGCCGGTACGGCCAGGCCATCAAGCTGGGGGAGAGCCTGGAGATCGAGCACCTGTTCGCACGAGAGCGGCAGGCCCGTCACTTCATCGCGCTGGCCGTTTCGCACGCGAGCATCCACAACGCGACAGCCGCCGTCTTCGCTCTGCAGAAGGCCGTGCACATCTGCCCGGAGGAACTCCGCTACGACCTGATGGCGCGACAGACCATATCGCTGCTGCACATGCAGAACAACGCGCTGATCAGGAGGGAGGTCCGGGAAATCGCCCGCCTGGCGCAACCGGAGCGATGATCCGCGAGCGGTTCCCTCCCCGGCGGCGCACCGGCTCAGGCGGGGGGTGAGGAGGGCACAGGGTCTCGGTCTCGGCCGACGCGATCGCCGATTCGCATGACAACGCGAAGCCGAGGAACCGAATGACTCGTTCAGCCGAACCGATCTATCTCCGCGCCGGGTGACTCATAACCTTTCCGAACGCCCGGCGACGGAATTCCTCTTTCTCCACATGCGGGTCGACCGCCGTGGTCGAAATGGTACGGCCGCCACCGGCAAGGGTGATGAGACGGGAACGACATCCGTTATCCGTGTCATGCGGAGCCTTTCCCCGGCGTTCGACGGCGCTCCCCTACTCCGCGATCCGGGTCCGCCCGGACCATTCGTAAACGGTCAGGGAACGGCCGTCCACCTCAATGGTCCTGTCAGTCGGCACAAAGTGCTCGTAGCCGTTGCCGCAGGGAATTTTGATCTTCTCGACGCCAGGCTTGACATGGTGGACACGCTGGTCGTCGGGCAGGCCGGCGGAGCCGCCCACGAGGATCACGTTGGGGATTTCGCCGTTCACGGCGCCACCCGCCGGGCCGGCACCTCAACCTCAAGGCGTTGTCGGAGGTAGGAGACGAATTCCGTCACCGACCTCGGTTCTTCGACGCCTTCATCAGGGATCCCGATAAGGAGTCCGCCGTCGTTCCCCATGTTTTCCTCCGTATGCTCTCCTCCGCTTCGGACAGGACGGTAAGCATCTCATCTTTCTTTCCCGTGGGGTCCAACAAAAATTGGAGAGGCGCGACCCACCAGATTTGCAGAGCGGATCAGCGAAAACCGATACCGTCTCCGGGCGGCCTTAGGCGGTACAACTAAATTTTTTTCCAGGTATTCCGGTGATCGAATGGGTGATGGCGCACCGCCGGGTTGGCAGGGAAATTCGCCCGATGACCTGGTCGGCGGTGAGCTCGTCGAGGCCGATCGCAGACCTAAACCGTGGCCGGCTCGAATGAAACGGTAAGAGAAACCTCCCTTGTCCGCGCGCCGACTGGATTGGCAGACTCACTTCCCTCTCACCATTATCGGCAAGGGTCATGGAGCGGGCGCGATATTCGTGCCGATCGAGGTTTCAGCCGGATCGACCACTGCGTAATCGGTCAGGCCGCCTCGGGCCTCTCACCCCCTAAAGCGTGACGACTCATGTGTCCGTCCGCCGCGACAAGGTGAACCACAGGATAGGAGTTCGCAATGTCGGCATCCGAAACAGAACCGATCGCGGTGATTGGCATGGGATGCAGATTTCCTGGTGGGGTCCAGACACCGGGCGGTCTGTGGAAACTGGCGGCCGAGGGGCGACAGACGGTGGGGCCGGTACCCGCCGACCGCTGGGACGCGAAACGGCTGGCGGCCCTGCATGACCCGCGGCTTGAGGCTCCGGCGGCCGTCGGGTGCTTTCTCGAAGGAGACGTGTGGGCCTGGGAGCCGGAGGCGTTGTCGGTGGCCCCGGCGGAGCGGGAGTGGGTGGACCCACAGTCACGGGTGATGATGGAGGTCGCCTGGGAGGCGGTGGAGCATGCCGGTATCCCGGTGAGTCGTGTCCGCGGCTCACGGACCGGTGTCTACGTGGGGACATACGCTCAGGACAATCTCTTCCGCGAGGCGCGCCCGGTCGAGGACGCCCCCAACAGCCCTTACCTGTTCGGGAACTACACGGCGGGCACCGCGGGACGCGTCGCCTTCGCGATGGATCTGCGTGGCCCGGTGATGGTGGTGAGCACACACTGCTCATCGGGCCTGGTGGCGCTGGATGTGGCCTGCGGGGCTCTGACTCTGGGCGAGTGCGACATGGCGCTGGCCGGCGGCGTGCTGCTGATGCTCGCGCCACAGACCCACTACCTGGAGGCACCGCTGCTGCTGTCGAGACACGGTGCCTGCTACGCCTTCGATTCACGCGCCGACGGGTACGTGCGTGGTGAAGGCGCCGGGGCCGTGGTTTTGAAGCGGCTCGCCGACGCCCTGCGGGACGGGGACCGGGTGCTCGCGGTGATCCGCGGAAGCGCGGTCAACAACGACGGGCAGTCGACCCGGCTCACCGCTCCGTCCACCGAGATGCAGCAGCGGCTGTTCCTGGCCGCGGTGGAGAATGCGAAGATCGACCCGGGTGAGGTCGGCCTGGTCGAGGCGCACGGACCCGGCACCGGTGTGGGTGACCCGATCGAGTACACCTCGATAAACGCCGTCTACGGCAGAGGCCGGGGCCGATGCGCCCTGGGATCGGTGAAGACGAACATCGGGCATTCGGAGCCGGTCTCCGGCATCGCCGGCTTCATCAAGACGGTGGAGTCTCTGCGCCGGGGCGTGATCCCGCCCAACCAGAACTTCGCGCGGTGGAATCCGGGGATCGATCGGAAGACGCGGTCGCGGCTGTTCGTCCCGACCGAGCTGACCCCTTGGCCGGTCAAGGGCGCCTCCCGGCTGGCCGCGGTGTGTTCCTACGGTGTCAGCGGCACCAACGCACACGTGGTGGTGGAAACGGCCCCCACCGCTCGAAGACCGGCTGTGGCGAAACAGGGGCTCGCCCCGGGCACACGGCGGCTTTTCCTGCTGTCCGGCACCTCGGCCGGATCACTGGCCGCCTCCGCCTCCCGCCTCGCCGACTGGGTGGAGGGAGACGGCGCGTCGACGAGCCTGGCGGACACCGCGCACACCCTGGCGATGCGCCGCGGCCACGCCGACCACCGCCTCGGGGTGATCGCGGACACCATGGACCAACTGGCCGGACGGGCACGGGCGTTCGCCGAGGGCAGGGAGGCCGAGGGGATGGCGACCGGGACGCCGGTGCTGCCGCCAGGACACCCGGGACCGGTGTTCGTCTTCACCGGACAGGGCTCACAGTACCCGGGAATGGGCCGGAGCCTGCTGAACGACGAGCCGGTGTTCGCTCAAGTGATCGATGAGTTGGAGCCGCTGATCCACGCGGAGTCCGGCTTCTCGCTCCGAGAGATGATCATGAAGCCGGAAGGCCTGGCCGGTGTCGACCGGATCCAGCCCACCCTGTTCGGCATCCATGTGGCGCTGGCCGCGCTGTGGCGCTCGTGGGGGGTGGAGCCGGCCGCGGTGATCGGCCAGTCGCTCGGCGAAGTGGCCGCGTCGGTCGTCGCGGGCGCGCTCAGCCTCGAAGACGGCGTGAAGGTGATCTGCCGTCGCGCGATCTTGCTGGCCCGCGTCGCTCACGGGGCGATGGCCTCGGTGATGCTCGGCGCGGCCGACACACAGGCCGCGATCGACGCCGCCGGCGCCGACGGGGTCTCCCTGGGGGTCCTCACCGGCCCGCGCACAACGGTGATCTCCGGGGACGCGGCACAGGTCCGCGGCCTCGTCGAGCACTGGAGCGCGCGGGGCGTGGTGGCCCGCATGGTCGACGTCGACGTCGCCTCGCACTCGCCACAGGTCGATCCCGTCATCGGCGAACTGCACGCCGTCCTGACGGAGGTACGCCCCCACCGGCCCGGCGCCGTCGCCTTCTACACCACCGTCGCGGACGACCCTCGCGCCCCCGGCCCGTTGGACGCCTCGTACTGGGTGCGCAACCAGCGTGACACCGTGCACTTCCAGCGTGCCGTGACCGCCGCGCTGAGCGACGGCCACCGGCTGTTCATCGAGTGCACCGCTCACCCCCTCGTCTCCCGCCCCATCCTCGACATCGCCCGCGAGGAAGGCGTCGAGGACGTGGTGACCGTGGGGTCGCTGCGCCGGGACACCGACGACCAGGAGGCGTTCCTCACCCATCTGGCCGCCGTGCACGCCGCGGGCTTCGACACCATCGACTTCACCACGCGTTACGGTGACGGGCGGTTGGCCGACGCCCCCACCACCGCGTGGAACCGCACCCGTCACGGAGGCGCCGACACCCCCTGCGCGCTCGTCGCCCCGCACCTGCCCGCCGCCGTCCAGCACCCGCTGCTCGGCGGCCACGTCCGCGACCCCGACCAACCGCGGCGCCACCTGTGGCAGTCCCCCATCGGCCCCCGGCGACTGCCCTGGCTGGCCGACCACCGGGTCGCCGGCACCCCCGTACTGCCCGGCACCGGCTACGCCGAGATGCTGCTCGCCGCTGGCGCCGAGGTCTTCGGCACCGACCGCGTCGCCCTGGACGACCTACACGTCGTGACCCCGCTGATCCTGGACCCCGAGCCACAGGTCACCACCCGTCTCATCCAGGGAGACGACCGGCGGGCACGCGCGGAGATCATCACCCACAGTGCCGACGGCCTGCTCGTCCACGCCCACGCCACGGTACGGGCTCTCTCCGGCGACAGGCCCGCCACCGAGACGGATCCGCTCCACCGTCCCACCGACGCGTGGACCGACACACCCCCCGCCGACCTGCACCGGCACTTCCGTGAACGTCACGACGTCTTCCACGGCCCCGCCTTCGCGGCCATCGATCGCATCCAGATCCATCCCGACCGCGACCGGGCCGTCTCCTCACTGCGCATCGACGACAGCGCCCGGGTCTCCGCCGCCGCGCTACGGCTGCACCCGGCACTCGCCGACGAGTTCGTCCAGACCGCGGTGGCCGCCTGGCAGGCGCACTGCCCCATCAGCCCCGGCCCCGTCGTCGTCGCCGGATTCGACGGGATACGCGTGTACGGCCCCACCGGGCACGCCCGTGTGGCCTCCGTCACCGTGCATCGGGCCGACGACCTGACCTGCCACGCCTCCGGTCTCCTGAGCACCGCCGACGGCACCGTCGTCGCCGAACTGCGTGGCCTGCGTCTGACCAACATCACCCCACCCGAGCAGCGCTACACCGACCGGCTGGCCCACCTCGACTGGCGTCCCGAACCACCCCTGGCGGACGTGGAATCCACCGGTCAGCGATGGCTGGTCATCGCCCCCGCCGACACCCTCTGGGGTGAACGGCTGCACCGCATGCTCGGTGAGCACACAGCCGGCAGCCGTCTGCTCCCCTATCTCCCCGAGCGGCACCCGGATCTCCCCGAGCAGCCCCTGGACGACGCGGCGCTCACCGCGGCGCTGAACGACGAGACCTCCCAGCCCCGCGGTCACGTCCTGCTGATCCTCGACCGTCATGACGCCCAAAGCCCGCCGGCCGCCGCTCTCAACGCCGTCCGCCGCACCCTCGGGGTGCTCCGGCACCTCGCGACCCGCACGGCGTCGACTCACCTGTGGGTGATGTGGCGCGGCGGTGAGACGCCGAGCGCCGCGGGCGTCCGCGGCCTGCTGCGATCCGCCGCCTTCGAACACCCCGAACTGCGCCCCGGCAGCATGGAGATCTCCGGCGACACCCCCCTGGAAGCCGTGCTGCCCGACCTGCTCGCCACCGGCCAGCCGATCCGCGAGGTCGCCTGGCGTGACGGCGTCCGCCACCTCGCCCGCGTCCGCCCCGGACCGGCCGCTCCCTCACCCTTGAGGAGACAGACCACCCTCATCCGGCCCAACGGCAGTTACCTGATCACAGGCGGTCTCGGCGGACTGGGCCTGCTGACCGCCCGGCGCCTGGCCAAACGCGGCGCCCGTCACCTCGTCCTGGTCGGCCGCGGCGGCCCCACCCCCGACACCGCACGGGAACTGGAGAACATCGGCGCCATCGGCACCCGCGTCGACCTCGTTCTCGGGGACATCGCCGCGGCGGACGTCATCGACCGGGCCCTCACGGCGGCCTCCGGTTCGGGCGGTGTGCTGCGCGGCGTCGTCCACGCCGCGGGCGTGGTCGAGGACGCCACTCTCACCAACCTCGACGACGAGCTCCTGCGGCGGGTCTGGCGTGGCAAGGCCGCGGGCGCCTGGGCCCTGCACCACGCCACTCTCCGGCTGGACCTGGACTTCTTCGTCGTCTACTCCTCCATCGCCTCCCTGATCGGCTCCCCGGGCCAAGGCGCCTACGCCGCCGCCAACGCCTATCTCGACTCCCTCATCGCCCACCGTCGCGCCCACGGCCTGGCCGCCACCGGGATCAACTGGGGCGCCTGGTCCCAGGCGGGCCGCGGCCGGCACCTCGCGGACCGCGGTTTCATCATGATCAGCCCGGATGACGGTCTCGACGCCTTCGAGCGCATCCTCGGCGAGGACCATCGCCAGGTCGCCTACTCCCCGATCGACCCCGTCCTGTGGACCGACCCCTACCCCGCTCTGAAGAACTCCGCCCTCCTGGCCGATCTCCTGACCGGTCACCCGGTCGCCGCAGAACACGGCGGCTCCCCGATCCGTGACGCGCTCCTCGCCGCCGGCAGCCCGTCCGAACGCCACCGGACCCTTCAGGAGTTCGTCATCGGCCAGGTCCGCGAACTCCTCGGCAACACCACCCGGCACATCGGGGCCCATACAAGCCTGGTTCTCCTGGGTCTCGACTCGCTCGGCGCCGTCCAACTGCAACAGCGCCTGTCCAGCAACCTGCACATCACCATCCAGCCCGGCGTCATCTGGACAAAACCCAGCGCCGCCGCTCTCACCGACTGGCTCCTGGACCGCATGGCCCTGGTTCCCGACAGCGAGGTAACAGACTGATGGGCCGCTACAGCCGCCTGCGCCACATCCAGACCCTGGATCCGGAGCGCGACTACGAGGAAATCTTCCAGCTCACCACCCGCTACGAGTTCCCCTGGGACTACAACACCGGGTACTCCTTCGCCTTCATCACCGACTTCGTCATCCCCTCGATCACCCACACCCTCGCCTCGACCGGCGAGTTCGCCCATCGCAGCATGAAGCGCTACGACGACACCATGCTGTTCCCCTTCGACGCACACCGCCACGGCCTGGAAGCCCCCGACGGGCGCGCCACCGTCCGCGCGCTGAACCGGATCCACGCGCACTACGACATCGACAACACCGACTATCTGCACATCCTCGCCGGCCATCTGGTATCCGCGATCGACTGGATCAACGCCTACGGCTGGCGGACGCTGTCCGAGCCCGAAGAACGCGCCCTGGTACTGACGCACCGTCGTCTCGGCCAGATGATGGGCATCAAGAACCTCCCGGAGACCTACGAGGACTTCAAGGCCTGGCTCGAAGCCGACATCAAGAAGCGCGGCACCTGGCACTACGCCAACAACGCCATGGTGGGTTACGTCCTGGGCATCATCGCCGACCTCTGCCCCCGGGGCACCAAGACGATCGCCACCCGGGCCATCGTCTCCCTCCTGGACGACGACATCCGGATCATGCTCGACCAGCCCAGGACGCCCGCCTGGTTCTCCACCGCCGTGCGCTGGGCCCTGCGCGCCCGCGGGCGCCTCCTGCGCCTCGCCCCGCCCCGCCGTCACCCCTACATGCGCACCCCCCACTCCTATCCCTGCGGATGGAGCCTGGAGCACCTCGGCCCCCGGCACCTGAAAAGGCAGGAAACGTGACCACGTCTCATTCCCTGCGGGCCGACGCCCCTGTGGAAACGCGGCGGCGCACCCGGCCGGTCTTCTGGTTCGCCGCCATCGGCGCCGTCTGCACCGCCTGTGCGCTCTTCGCCTGGACCGCCTGGATCGTCACTGGCCATGCCGTCCCCACCCCCACCGGTCCCACCCCGGTCCCGCTCGCCTTCCGGATCGCCGCCTGGGTGATCCAGGGCATGTCGGTGGCGGTGATCATCTGGAGCGTGGTTTACGCCGTCCGGCAGTGCAGGCGACAGCGTCGCGTCACCTACGACGCGCTGGTCCTGATCGGCGGCACTCAGCTCGCCTGGCTTGAGCCGTATATGAACTTCTTCAGACCCGCGGCCGAACCGTACAACTCCTACTACTTCAACCTCGGGTCCTGGGGGCCTTACCTGCCCGGATTCCTCAACGACGAAAACTTCCGGGAGCCACTGCCGTTGATCTACGAAGCCTGTTACGGCCCGTATTTTCTTCTCCTGGCGATGTTCGGTTGCAAGGTGATGGAGCGGTGTGCGCGGCGCCGGCCCCACATGAGCAAGGCCGGCCTCGTCGGATGCGCCTTCACGGCAATGCTTATCGCCGAACCCCTACCTGACATCGTATATGTGAGACTCCACTTCTATCAGTACTGGAATACCATTCCCGAGCTCACGCTCTGGAGCGGCGAGATTTACCAGTACCCGATATATGGAAGCGTTATCGCCAGCGCCTGCTTCACTCTCTTCGGCGCCCTTCGTTACTTCCGCGACGACCATGGGCACACCCTCGGAGAACGCGGTGTCGACGAATCGGCCAAGCCGCCTCTCCGCTCGACCTTGCTGCGCCTCTTTGGTATCACCGGATGTCTCAACCTGGTGTTCGGCGCGTACATATTCCTCTACGCCTGGAGCAGCGTCTACGGCGGGCCGATTCCCGACAACCCTCCCAGTTACATGCTCAACAACGTCTGTGGCGTGGGTGCGGAACAACCCTGCTCCGTGTCCAACGTCCCCATCACACGGTAGAACCCGACGGGGCGGTCCGATCACGAACGAGTGGCACCTTGGAGCTCTTTAGGCGGACTGCCCCGGGGGCGACCTTTCGAATCGGCCTCACCGAATGGATCATGAATCGGACGGGGCTCCTCACCCCCAGGATGTGACAAGGTGACGCATACCCCAGCGAATGTGCCGGAAACCAACACCCGCGAGACGACGCCCCAACGGCGTTGGCTGTCTCCACCAGTGCTGCTGGCCGCGTTCGGCGCAGCTTGCGTCCTGTTCCAGGCTTGGGTGTTCGCCCGCTGGGCCGCCGACGGCAACCTGCACAGCTACCCCTTCAACGGCGACATGCCAACCTCCCTGAAGATCAGCACACAGGTGCTGCAAGTGCTCGTGGCCGCCGCGTGTGTCGCGCTGGTCGTCCTCTGCCTGCGGCAGAGCCGCGCAGCAGGACATGTCACCCTGATGACCGCCCTGACCACCGGGTGGGCCCTGGCCTTCTGGGCCGACCCGTATGTCGCCCTTCACACCCACCTCATCAGCAACAACCGTTACGGGATCAACTACCCGACGTGGGGGCCGTATCTACCCGGATGGCATGGCCCCCTGCCGCAGCCCCAGACCTTCCTGGAGAACGGCATGTACCCGTTGCTGGTGATTTGGATATGGATCGGCCTGGCCATCGCCCGTCTGCTCCGAGCCCGGCGTCCGCAGTGGAGCCGAGCCCGCGTCGCCGGACTCACCACAGTGATCCTTTTCCCCGTCGACATCGTCCTGGAGCAGGCTTACATACGCGCGGCAGGCTTCGGCTACGCCCACGCCATGCCCTATGTCACCCTCTTCGAGGGGCAGTGGTACCAGCTCCCCCTCACCGCGGCGACCGTCATGACGCTCTTGGTGGCCCCGCCCATCGTCGTGATGGCCCTCTACGCCGGACCAGGGCGCGAGGTCTGGATGCTGGAAGGCTCGCTGAGCCTGCCCCACCGGGCCCAGCCCTGGATCCGCCTGCTGGCGGGTGTCGGCCTCGTCCACGTGTGCATGGTGGGCTTCGTCGTGCTAACGCAGCTCTACACGCCGCTCACCTACCTCATCGACCTTCCCCCCTGGTTCGAGCGGCCGACATGATCACCGCATCCTCCCGCTCGCGGCACGCCGTGGTGATAGGAGCCGGTATCGCCGGGCTCGCCGCCGCGCGGGCGCTCAGCGAGACCTTCGACCAGGTCACCATCGTGGAGCGGGATCACCTGCCCGCCACCCCGGTACCGCGACCCGGAGTCCCCCAAGGGCGGCACGCGCACGGGCTCGCGGCTCGCGGCAGGCAGGTGCTGGAGACCCTCTTCCCCGGGCTCGGCCGGGAACTGGAGGCCGAAGGTGCTCCGACGGCGGACTTCTGCCGGCAGGCGCGGCTCCACCTGCCCGCGGGAGTACCCCCGCCGATCCCCTCGCAGGTCGTCATCCAGCCGGTCAGCCGCCCGCTGCTGGAAACGGTCCTGCGGCGCCGCGTCGCCGCCATCCCCGGCGTACGGATCATCGACGGCTGCGCGGTCACCGGCCTGCGGGCCGACACGCGCGAGGTCACCGGTGTCCAGATCACCCGGCGTACCGTGGCGAAAGCGGGCGGCGACACGGCGACGATCGCCGCCGATCTGATCGCCGACGCCGGCGGCCGTTCCTCCCATCTGCCCGGATGGCTCACGGCGATCGGCCTGCCGCGGCCCGGCGAGAGGGCCGTGGACGCCCGCGTCGGCTATGCCTCCCGCGCCTACCACACGGAGCCCGGCGTGACCGCCGACTGGCGGGCGCTGTTCGAACTCCCCCGCGCGCCCCACCTCACCCGTGGCTGCTCCGTACTCCAGATTGAAGACCATCTGCTGCTGGTCACCCTCCAGGGAGCCGCCGGCGATCACCCACCGGGCGACCACGACGGCTTCGAACGCTTCGCGAAGTCCCTCGCCTGCGACCTCACCACCGTCGTCGGTTCCCTGCGCCCGGCGGGCGGGGTGTCCCGCTACGCCCGCTCGGCCGCACATCGCCGGCTCTACCACCGCCTCAGAGCCTGGCCGGACGGGCTCATCGCGCTCGGCGACTCCGCCTGCACGTTCAACCCGCTGTACGCCCAGGGCATGACCGTGGCCCTGCTGGAGGCGCAGTCCTTGCGTGACCTGCTCGGCGGCACCACACGGCGGGACCTGCGGGGATTCTCCGCCGCCTTCCAGCGACGCGTCGGCCGGATCACCTTCTGGCCCTGGATGCTGTCCTCCCTCGCCGACCGCGCCTGGACGGAGACCTCACCACTGGTCAGAGCCGCACACCGGTACCTGAGCTCCTACCAAGACCTCGCCGTCGAGGACGCGACCATGTTCCACGACCTCGCCCGCGTGACCAACCTGCTCGCCCACCCGGCAACGTTTGTCCAGCCTCGCCACCTGGCACGAATCCTGCACTCCCAGCTCAGGACGACATCACGCCGGTTCGGTGCCCACCTCACGACGACCCGGCGGAACGGCACATCCGGCCCGCCCGCTCCCGGGGGGTGAGCGGCGCCCCCGTCCAGCCGGGTCGGGGGTCAGCTCCAGGTCATGTTGATCTCACGCTGGAAATCGACGTATCCGGCGCGTTGGAACGCTCGGGCCATCGGGACGTTTCCGACGTCCGTGGACGCGCGGATCCGTGGGACGTCCTGTCGCGCGAGGATCCTCGTACCCTCGGCGAGCAGATCGTCGATGTGGCCGTTCCCCCGGTACGCGGGCAGGACGCCGATATAGGCGATGACCGGGTTGTAGCCGTTGTGGGTCGGGATGACGAATCCCACGGATTGGCCGCCGGGCGTCATCGCGATCCGCCACCGGTCCCGCGGGCCCGGGTAGAGCGCCAGCTCGCCGTCGTACTGCTCGGCCGCCACCTGCGCGGCCGGCATCCGGGTCAGCTCGGCGCGGCTGTGGGCGTCGAGGGTGCCCTCCAAGACGAGGGTCATCAGCTCGACGAGCTCCTCGCGGTCGCCGACCGGCCTGAATCTCAGGCGCCCGCTCGGCTCGGGAACCGGCGTCCCGGGACGCCACTCAAGGCGCAGCCGTTCGACGAGCAGCCGGGCGCCGGTCCGTTCCAGGACGGCTACGCGGTCTTCGACGGCACGCCTGGCCGCCTCGTCGTCGCGCCACCGAGGGGGGAGGAACCGGCTGTACTCAGGCGGACGGACGCCCGCCGGCAGGACCGCGCCCATCGCGGTCTCAAGCAGCCGGAGCCCGATGTCGAGGCGCTCCGGTTCATGTGTGGCGTCGTCGAGGTCGAAGGTGTCCAGCATGAACGGCGGGTCGCCTTCGCGCCGCGCCCACCAGGCCAGCCTGGCGACAAGACGGTCTCCCCGCAGCGCCGTCCACATCCACTCGGGCCGCCGGCGGCCGGAGTCGAGGTCGTGCGCCAATTCGTCGTTCAGGACGTAGGGCAGGCGGCAGAAGAGTTCGATTTCCTCGCGCCCGGTGATAGGACGCATGATCAGGTCGTTGTGGGTCAAGGCACTTCTCTCTGGCAGGTGTGCCCGCTCGTCCCGGGGTCGGCTATTCGGCCGTATCCCGGGAGGGAACTGGCACGACGGTCATGGCGAGCATCGGCTTGTCCCTCCTTTCGCCGTTCAGGTCCGGCCGTCGGCCGGGGGGTTGGCGAAGTTCTATCCGATGTTTCTCCGGGTGCGCAAACTTTTTTCGCGCCCCGGGGCGCCGAAGCGGGGTACGAGATCGGCCCAGTCCTGGGGACCGCCCTTCGGGGCCTTGGACATATCGGACCGGAAACTATTAAAAATAGGCCAATAAATCTATAAGCCAGACAATGCTCCCCCCGGCCGGGGGAACACCTCAGAGCGTGATCAATGGTCCGGACTGCAGCGTGGTCGTCATCACCTACAACGACGCCGCCCGGCTGCCCCGTGCCGTGCGCTCCGTGCTGGGGCAGTCGTTGCGCAACGTCGAGGTCGTCGTCGTGGACGACGCGGGCACCGACGACACCGAGCGGGTGGTGCGAAGGCTCCAGCGGGAGGATCGAAGGGTCCGCTACCTGCGGCGGGAGGTCAACAGCGGCGGTTGCGGGGCGCCGCGGAACGACGGCGTCGCGGCGGCCCGCGCGCCGTACGTCATGTTTCTCGACAGTGACGACGAGCTGACCCGGCACGCCTGCAAGAGCATGCTGCTGGAGGCCGAACGGACCGGCGCGGACTTCGTCACCGGGCAGATCTCCCGGTTCTACGACCGGAGCGGCAAGACCAGGCGCTACTACCCCGAACTGTTCACCCGCCGCAGGACCGTCGAGGGGATCGCGCGGGAGCCCGAGATGTTTCTCGACTCCTTCAGCACCAACAAGCTCTACCGGGCCGAGATGCTCAGGCGGCTGCCGTTCCGGGAGGACCTGCACTACGAGGACCACGTCTTCACCACCGAGCTCTACTGCGCCGCCCGGCGGTTCGCCGTGGTCCCGTGGGTGGTCTACCTCTGGCATCGGGCGGCGGAGGAGAGCGAGTCGCGGCTGTCGATCTCGTTGAACATCGGGGAGATGGACAACGTCCGGCAGCGGATCCGGGCGGCCCGCCTCAGCGACGACATCCTGCGCGAGAACGGCTTCGGCCATCTGGTCACCGCGCGGCAGCGCCGGTTCGTCCGCCAGGACCTGCGGGTCTACCTCAACCCGCTGCCCTCGCGTGGCCCGGTGTGGGCCGAGGAGTTCGCCTCGCTGGTCCGCCCCTACCTGGCGGAGCTGGAGCCGGCGGTGTTCGAGCCGATCGACCCGGTCGTCCGGGTCTGCTGCCACTTCATCCTCGACGGCCCGGCCGACGAGCTCGTGGTGGCCGCCAGGTCCCTGAGCGAGCCGAAGGCCGCGCCGCGCTTCGCCGTGCGGGAAGGCGGGCGGACCTACTGGGGCACCGCCCAGGCCCGGGAGCTGGACATCACCTCGCTCCGGATGGCCGAGCTGCCCTACAGCGCGACCCGGCTCCGCCACGAGGCCGCCTTCGAGGCCGATGGCACGCGGATCACGCTGACGGTCAGGACCTACGACCCGTTCGGGGTGCTGGCCGCCACCCCGGACTGGAGCGCGTTCATGGAGTTCAAGGACCATCGGGTGAGGCTGGCACCGCGCGCGCAGGACGACGGCAGCCGGCTGAGCGAGGTGACCGTCGACCTCTCCAGACTGCGGCAGGGCCGCCTGGGGCATGACAGCCACTACGACCCGAGGATCTCGATCGTCCGCGCCGACGGCCGGATCACCTCGGACCGGTTGCTTGTCGATCCGGCCGCCGAACCGGTCACGATCGCCGTTCCCTGGCACCGGGTCACGGTGCGGGCGCAAGGCCAGGCCGCGTTCCTGCGGGTGCGGTGGCGGCGGGAGGGTCTGCTCCGGTGGGTGGCGCCCCTGCTCGGCAGGGCCCGCGACAATCTGATGCGACGGCTGAGCGGATCCGATCTGAAGCTCCGCGTCTACAAGACGCTGATCAGGGTCGTCCCGCCCCGCGAGGACCTGGTCCTGTTCGAGTCCGACGTCGGCGCCGGCTGTACCGGCAGCCCGCGTTACATCTACGAGGAGCTCAGGCGGCGGCGGGTGCCGTTCGACATGGTCTGGTCGGTCGCCGCGAACCGGCGGAACTTCCCCTCGGACGCCGGGCTGGTGCGGCGGATGAGCTGGCGCTACCTGTGGACCATGGCGCGGGCGGGCTACTGGGTGGACAGCCACGGCCTGCCGCTGGCCTACCCCAAGCCCGCCGGAACCCGCTACCTGCAGACCTGGCACGGGCAGGGACTCAAGACGGTCGGATTCGACGCGCCCGACCTGCGCGCCGACTTCGCCGAGCCCAGGGCGCGCTGGCGGGCGGCCGTGGCGCGCTGGGACGCGCTGGTCTCGCCGAGCGCGGAGTTCGAGCGGATCTTCCTGCCGTCCAACGGATACGAGGGGCCGGTGCTGAGGTACGGCTCGCCCCGGTGCGACGTGCTCGTCCACGGCGACGAGGACGCGGCGCGGCGGGCGAAGGACCGTCTGGAGATCCCTCAGGGACTCAGGGTGCTGCTGTACGCGCCCACCTACCGGGACCGGGCGAAGTCCTCGGGGATGTCGGTCCGGGCCGACCTGGAGATGATGGCCGAGGCGCTCGCCGGAAGCTGGGTGGTGATCCTGCGCACCCACCCGGTCGAGCGCTACCGGGTGCCGCAGCGCCTGCGCCACTTCGTCCGCCCGGCCGGATCGTACCCCGAGGTCAACGACCTGATGCTGGCCTCGGACGCGCTGCTGACCGACTACTCGTCGCTGATGTGCGACTACGCGGTGACCGGCCGGCCGATGCTGTTCCTGATCGACGACTGGGACGAGTACCGGCGCGTGGAGCGGGGCGCCCACCACGACCTGCCCGCGATCGCCCCCGGCCCCTGCCTGACCACCACCGAGGAGCTGATCCACGCGCTGCGCGACCTCGACGCCGTGGCCGCGTCGTTCGCCGCGAGATACACCGAGTTCCACCGGTTGTGGTGTTCGGATGAGAAGGGCCACGCCACCGCGAAGGTGGTGGACGCCTTCTTCGGCCCCGCTCCGCGCGCCCTCCCCGACCCGGTGGAGAACAGCGCTCCCGCGGGTGACCGGAGAGGGGCGAAGGAGCGGGAGCCGGCACGGAGCCGGGGCTCGTCGGGCGGCCGGGATCCGCTCCCGCCGGGGTGGTGGCGGTGAGCGGCCGGCCGAGGTCCGTCCTGTTCGCCTGCATGGACGCCGACACGCTCGGCGGGATCCAGCGGGTGACCCACACCGTGGCGCAGGGGCTGGCCGAGCGGGGGTACGACGTCCACGTGCTCGGACTGCACCGGGCCGAGACCCCGTTCCGCTACGTGCGACGACCCGGCTACCGGCATCACGTGATCCACCGCACCCCGATGGGCGGGGTCTCGTGGCTGGGGACGCGCCGGGAGCGCCGCCGGCTCGGAAGGCTGCTGCGCGAGCTGGGCCCCGGCTTCGCGGTGCTCACCTCGCCGGGCGTGGTGTCCCGGCTCAAGGACCTGCTCCCCGAACGGCTGCTGCCCATCGGGCAGTACCACGGGTCCTACGAGCACGCGCGGGGCTCCTGGCACTTCGGCTCGGTCCGCGGCCACTACGGCGACCTGGAGCGGGCGGTGTTCCTCAGCGAGGACGACGCGCGGCTCTTCTCCGAGCACGCGCTGCTGCCCAACACCTGGGCGATCCCGAACCCGCTGCCCGCCTGGCCGGAACGGACCGCCACGCTGACCGGTCACCGGGTGCTCGGGGTGGGCAGGCTGGAGGGCGTCAAACGGTTCGATCGGTTGATCTCGGCCTTCGCCGAGGCCCGCCGTACCGTGAACGCGACCCGCCGTACCGGGAGCACCGTGGGCGGGGGCGCGGGGAACGGAGGCACGGACGGGGACTGGGAGCTGCATCTGATCGGCGAGGGCGCGGAGCTGGAGAGACTCCGGGCACACGCGAGGGCGTGCGGAGTGGCGGACCGGGTGGTGTTCCGCGGCGCGGTGCCCGCCGCCGACATGGGCCGCGAGTACGCGAACGGGTCGGTGCTGGGGTTGTCCAGCGAGCATGAGGGGCTGCCGCTGGTGCTCGGCGAGGCCGCGTCCCACGGCGTGCCCTCGGTGGCGTTCGACGTGTCGGGCGGGGTGCGGTCACTGGTCGTCGACGGCGAGACCGGCCTGCTGGCGCCCCCGGCGGACGTGCCGGCCCTCGCCGCCGCGCTGGCCCGGTTGACGGCCTCGGAACGGGAGCGGCGGCGGCTGGGCACCGCCGCTCGCGCCCATGCCGAGGCGTTCCGCCCCGAACGGGTCCTGGACCGCTGGGAGACGCTGTTCGACCAGGTCAGCCGCTGACGGTGGCCGGCTCGTTGCGTGGCAGGGGCACCCCGGCCAGCACGAGCTGACCCGAGGTGAGCCGGGCGCCGAGCGGGTTCGGCTCGCGGAGCCGTACCAGCCGGTCGAAGGCCACCCGTTTGACCCGGGACAGTTTCCGTTTGGCCGCGGTCCGCTCGTAGGCGACCATCCGCGAGGTCTCGGTCTTCGGCGCCCCGCTGAGCTCGTAGCCGTAGGCTCCCAGCCGGTCGCCGAGGACGCTCTCGCAGAGCGAGACCTCCCAGGGGTCGAGCCGTTCACGCCAGGTGCCGGTCCGCGAGGTGGTCACCTCGTCGCGGGTACGCGCGTGCCAGGACTTGTGCGCGGGGCAGGCGACGTCGGCCACCCGCCTCGGCTCGCACATGTCCGGGCCGTAGTCCTCGCCGAGAAAGTCGCAGAGCCTGCGCAGGTGGGCCTCGGGGTCCGCCGTCAGGTCCTCGTAACGCAGCTCGTGGTAGCTGCCCTCCGGGAGCTTCGGCGCGCCGTGCCGGGCGAAGTCGATCGCCTCGGCCCAGGCGGCGACCGCGCTGTAGACGCTCCCGCTGTACCAGGGCATCTCCTTCAGCGACGCCACGCAGTCCCGGCCGTCCCTGATCAGGTGGACGAACTGGGCGTCGGGGAAGAGCCTGAGCAGCACGTCGATGTTCTGGAAGTAGGAGGGCCGTTTGTCCCCCCAGCGCGGCTTGCCGTGGTGGGCCGCGTAGAAGCGCAGCACGATTCCCAGCGCCGAGCCGAGCGTCGGCGGTCCGGCGACGATCTCCTTGACCACCTCCTCCCCGTCCAGCCGCAGCTCGTGAAAGCGCGACTGCCGGCGGTTGACCACCCATTCGGCCAGCTCCCGCCTGCGCGCCGGATCGTTCAGATCGCCGAAGTGCAGCCGCCGCTGGTAGGCGGTGACCATGAACCGGGTCTCCGGGGGAATCGCGATGCGCGGGTGGGCGTGCAGCATGAGCTGAAGCATCGTCGTCCCCGACCGGGGACAGCCCACGATGAAGATCGGTCGATCCGACTGCATTCTCAGACCTTCGCCAGTTCGCCCAGCTGCCGGGTGGTGAGCTGCGCGGCCACGGGGCTCGGCTCGCGGAACCGGTTCAGGCGGTCCCGCATCTCCTTGCGCCGCCGCGCCCAGCGCCGCTTGGCCGCGGCCCTCGCGCAGGCGTCGACGTGGGTCTTGCCGGCCTTGGGCGCCCCGCTCAGCTCATAGCCGTTGGCGGTCAGCCGCTCGGCCAGCACGGTCTCGCAGACCGAGACCTCCCATGGCTCCAGCCTCGCCTTCCAGGAGCCCGACCTGGCGGTGGTCACATCGCCGTGGGTGTTGCTGTGCCAGACCTTGTGCTGCGGGATCGCCATCCGGGCCACGTGGTACGGCTCGCTCATCGCCGGGTCGTACTCCTCGCCGAGGAAGTCGCACAGCTTGCCGAGCTCGGTCTCCGGGTAGGCCGTCAGGTCCTCGTAGCGCAGCTCGTAGTAGGTGTCGGCCGGGAGGTTCCTGGCGTGCCTGCGGCCGTAGTCGATCGCCTCGGCCCAGTTGGTCACCGCGTGGAAGACGTCCTTGGTGTACCAGGGCATCTCCTTCAGCGACGCCACGCAGTCCCGGCCGTCCCTGATCAGGTGGACGAACTGGGCGTCGGGGAAGAGCCGCGTCAGCAGGTCCACGTGGTGGTAGTAGCTCGGGCGCTTGTCGCCCCAGCGGGACTTGCTGTGCTGCTCGGCGTAGGAGCGGAAGGTGATCCCCATCGCCGAGCCGAGCGTCGGCGGTCCGGCGACGATGTCCTCGATCAGCTTCTCTCCGTCGATCTTGAGCTCCTTGAACTTGGTGTCCTTGTCGCTCACGATCCACCGGCCCAGCCTGCGCCGGTTCCCCTGCTCGCGCAGGTCCCCGAAGACGAACCTGCGGTAGTAGCCGGGCACCACGAACCGTGTTTCCGGCGGCACCGCGATACGCGGGTGCGAGTGCAGCATGAGCTGCAGCATGGTGGTGCCGGAACGCGGACAGCCGATCACGAAAATCGGTCGGTCGGACTGCATGACAACGAACCCCCGTAGAAGATGATCAGACAGCTACGCGCTGCGTGTTTTCCGGGCGCGGCACGGCGGGCACGGCCCTGGTGAACAACCACATCCGGTAAATCAGAAAGACTTCGTTCAGCAGGAGCAGCACCCCGGCCACGATCGACACGGGGACGAGCGCCGCCGTCCCGATCAGCGGGCCGACCACGAACACGGCGGCGTGGAACTCGATGCCGCTGATCAGGTGGCTGCGCACCCGGTGCCGGGTGAGGAGACGACCCGCCCTGCGACGCAGGCCGGGCCTTCTGAGCGGCCGGTACGCCAGGGAGCGGGCGCTCTCCGGCCGCTCGGGGCGGTTCTCCCTGACCACCTCGCGAACACGCTTCATCTGCGGCGCGTTCACGTAACGGAACAGGTCGAGGACGGCCACCCCCGCGCCGAGCAGGATGTAGGAGACGTCTCCGGTCAGCGCGTACTGCCCGGACGCCAGACCCGCCGCGCAGCAGACCACGCGGATGCGGTCGCCCACGTAGTCGAGCCAGAGCCCGAACGCGGTGCCCGTCTCCTTCAGCCGGGCGATCTTCCCGTCCATGCAGTCGATCATGAAGCTCACGTAGAACAGCGCGGCCCCCGCCACGAGCTGTCCGAACGCGAAACAGACCGCCGACCCCAGTCCCAGGACCAGCGACAGACGGGTGAGCCCGTTCGGGGTGACGTCGGTGTGGTTGGCGATGAGAAGCGTGAGCCTGCACGCCACCGGGTCGACCAGGAAAACCGTCCACCAGGAGTCTCTTCGTTTCCGGGTCGCGTGAACGTCGTTCAACGAATAGGCCCTCATGCCTTCCAGAATGGCCACCCAGAGTGATCGAAGGCTGACACTCTGGCGCCATGAGGGAATCTCCATACCGGTTCTTGACCGGCAGTGTCATCCTGAGGCGTGCGGGCCCGTGCCGCCGAGGTCACGCGGACCCCCGCCGGGACCGCGCCGGCCCCCTCCGTAACCGGGCAGCAGGGACAGGAACAGGACGCCGATGATCATCGGCGCCACCATGTAACGGTAAAGCTGCGCGGGGTTGGCCAGCAGCACGCCGAGCTGCTGGCCCAGGACGACGGCCGCGAGCACCACCACGGTCCGGTCCCGGCGGGCGTGGGCGTGGGCGGCGACCACCGCGTAGGCGAGGTAACACCAGATCGCGCCCCGCCAGAGCAGCCACGTCAGCCAGGGCGCCCGGGAGGCGTCCCGGAACGCGGTCGCCGCGTCGCGCAGCGGGGCCGACAGGGGACGCGGGGCGAGAATCGGCCGGTAGGGACTGGTCCTCATCTCGGCGTTCCAGCGCGCCCAGCCGAACAGGTCGTCCGGCACACCGACACCGTGCACGGCCGTCCGCGCGGAGGGCCCGCCCGCGCCCTCGACCACGCTCCAGGCGATCGAGCCCCGGCAGAGCCGCGCGGCGGCGACCACGGTGGGCGTACGCAGGACGACCCGCCTCCAGAGCGCGATCAGCTCCCCGTTGCGGGCGTCGGCGGCGGCGGTGAACCCCGGGCGCTGCGTGGTCGGGTCCGCTGTGTGACAGTCGGCCGATCCCCGCCAGTGGGACAGGGGCGCGACCCCGGCCATCACCGCGGTGTCCCTCGGGGTGAAGGAGTCCCTCGCCCGCTTGAACGCGACCGCGATGTCGCCGTACGCCGTGGCGTAGGTCAGGCTGGGCGGGGCACCCGGTATGCCCATCGCGGGGAAGACCACCCCGGTCAGCGTGAACGCGAGCAGCAGCGGCACGCCGACGACCGCGAGCAGCCGCGGGCGCGTCCCCCGTAACGACCAGACGATGAGCGGCGCGGCGATGGCGACGAACAGGAACCCGTTGTTCCTGAAGACCACCATGCCGGTGAGCTCCACCCCGAGAGCCACGAGCGTGGCCGCGGTCCGGCGCGACACCAGCCGGGCGAGCGTCGCCGTGGCCAGCACGGCGCAGACGGTGAACGGCACGTCCTTCCAGACCGTCACCACGAAGGAGCCGGTGGCCGGCAGCACCGGAACCGCGATCGCCGCCAGCCCGGCCGCGATCGGCGGAGCGCCGAGCTCACGCAACGCGGAGGCCGCGCAGGCCAGCGCCCCGGACATCGCGATCGTCTGCGCGAGCGTGAGCGCGCCGAGATCGCCGGTGAGCCGCAGCGAGAGCCAGACCAGCCCGTCGTAGGCCACCGAGTGGTTGGCCATCCAGTGACCGGTGGTGACGTGCCACACGTAGGAGATCGAGTCGTAGCTCATGAGGCCGGGGTAGAAGGCCGCCCACCAGAGCAGGAAGAGCGCCTGGGTGCTCAGCAGGACGATCAGGGGCAGGCGGCCGGAACCCGCGGCCGGGACCGTCCCAGCCTCGGTGGAGGCCCCCTCAGCCCTGACTGAGGCCGTCCCGGCCCTGATGGCGGGCGCCTGACTCCTGAGGCGAGCGAGCATCTTTCTCCCGTGAACGTGCGAGGGCCGGTCCCTGACGTGGGAGAACCGGCTGTGAGCATGCGGAGACCCGTTCCGGGCGGGCCGGACGGGCGGTGGTCGGACGGGGTGCCGACGTCACGGCCCGCCGCAGGCGCAGGCCGAGCAGGGTCGCGATCACGGCGGCGGAGAGCGCCATGGCCGACTCGACGCGGGGAACGACCGGCAGCGGGACCAGGCAGCCGGCGCCGAAGGCGGCCAGACCGGCCGCCCAGCCGGCCGCGCTGAAGCGGTGCAGGCCCAGCGCGACGATCCCCGCCTGGAACATCAGGCACGCCATGTGGCAGCCGCCCACCAGGCTCAGCACCACGAGGTCGAGCGCGCCGACGCCGTACCGGGGGCCGAAGGTCAGCCGGAGCAGGCCGGGTCCGGCCAGACCGCCGACCCCGGCGCAGGCCACGCCGAGAACGGCGATCGCGCCCAGCCCGCGCAGCAGTTCGCGCCGGAACAGCGTACGGTCGCCGAGGGTCAGAGCCCTGGTCCAGGCCGGCACGAGCACCGCCTGAACGGCCTGGAAGGCGAAGACCGGGACCCGGGCGAGCACGACGGCGGCCAGGAACCGGCCCGCCGACTCGCGGTCGGCCGGGCCGGACAGCACGGTGACCGCGAGCACCGGGACGTTCGCGACCGCCTGGGCGCACACCGAGCCGGCGATCAGCCAGCTGAGGTTGGCCGACAGTTCCCGCCAGGGGGCGGGTGGGCCTGGCCGGAGCGCGGGCCGCACACCGGGGACGGTCAGCGCGACCGCGACGGCCGGGGCCAGCGTCAGAATCCAGGCGTAGGGCATCGGCGCGGTGCAGCCGAGCAGCGCCAGGGCCAGGCAGGCGGCCGTCCGCACGACCCCTTCCGCGCCGAGCTGCCCGGAGTACCAGGCATGACCCGAGATCCCGGCCCCCCGCGCGGTTCCGGCGGTTCCGGTGAAGATGCCGCGGGTCAGGTGGCCGGCCGCCATGGTCGCGCTCGCGGCGAGCACGACCGCGAGGTAGCCGTGGTCGCCGGAGAGCAGCGGGCCGGCCAGCGCGGGCGCGCAGGCCACGGCGGCCAGGGCGAGCAGCAGGGTGAGCAGTCCGGCGGCGAGGGCGGCCCGCAGTACCACCGGACGGCCGCCCTCGCCGAGCACCGCCCGGCGCGCGAGCGCGCGCCCGAGTTCCTGCTCGAAGGGGAGAAAACAGCCGATCCCAACCGTGTAGACGACGGTCCAGAGCGCGGTCAGGTCGCCGAAGGCGGCCGGTCCGGTGGCGCGGGCCGCGACGGCCAGGTAGACCAGGCCCGACGCTCCCAGCACCGCCAGCCCGGCGGCCACCGTCGGCGAGCCGGACGCGCCGCCTACCCTCGCCACGTCGTCTCGGACGATTCCAGCCGGAGCAGGGCGACCTGCTCGGCGAGCGTCCTCGTCCGCTCCTCCAGGCGCCCGACCTCTGAGCTGAGCTGGATGTTCACCGCCACCAGGACGAGGCTCCCGACGAAGAACAGCAGGTTGGCCGGGACCTGGACACCGGTGATCCGCGCCGCGGTCACCAGGACGTCCGGCACCAGCGCGATCGTCGCCATGACCGCGGCCAGCAGGACCCAGAACACCGCGTACTTCTCGCGGAGCTTTCTGCGGCGCAGCATCTCGAAGATGACGACGACCGTGATCACCGCTCCCAGGAGGCCCAGGGTGTAGGCGCTCACACCCGCGCCCCCCGTCTCGCGGCGGGCGCGGGGTCGGCCGGTACCCGCTCCCAGCGCCGGACGAGCGCCAGGCCGAGTGCGACCACGACACGCGCCAGGTAGGCGAACGCCCGCGTCGGCGACTGACTGGCCGTGCCGTACCGGCGCTCGCGCATGGCGACCGGGACCTGGGCGACCGAGCACCCGCTGCGGAGCGCGATGACCAGCGACTCCAGCGTGTCCCCGAGATACTCGACGGGGTAGTGCGCGGCGAAGACGGCGATCGTCCGGCGGTTGGCCGCCCGGAAGCCGCTGGTGACGTCGGTCAGGCGGATTCCGGCCGGGATCGAGACGGCCCTGGCCAGCAGGCGCATGGCCAGCCGCCTGGCGGCCCCGGCGGCGGTGTACTCCCCCACTCCGGCGAACCGGGAGCCGATCACCAGGTCGGCCCCCTCCAGCGCCGCGACCAGCGAGGGGATGTACCCCGCATCGTGCTGGCCGTCGGCGTCGACCTGGACGGCGACGTCGTAGCCGTGCTCCAGGGCGTAGCGGTAACCGGCTCGCATGGCCCCGCCCACCCCCAGGTTGTACGGCAGGCGCAGCACCGCGACCCCCGTCTCGGCCGCCCTGGCCGCGGTGGAGTCGGCCGAGGCGTCGTCGACGACGACCACGTCGGCCCCGGCGCACACCCGGCGAAGCTCGTCGATCACGAGGGCGATCGACCGCTCCTCGTTGTAGGCGGGAATGACGATCAGCAGGCGATCTGGCACGGTCAGCCCCGGAAGACGTGGTCGAGGACGCGCGCGGAGGCGTTTCCGTCGTCGAGATGGCAGAAGCGGTCCCTGAAGGCGCGGTGGGCGGGGGCGTGGGCCGAGACGGTCCCCTCAAGGTCGGCCAGCGCGTCGATCACCTCGTCGGAGGTGCTCAGCAGCGGCCCCGGCGCGTGCTGGGCGAGGTCGAGGTAGAAGCCGCGCAGCCGTTCGCGGTAGTGCTCCAGGTCGTAGGTGAACAGGAGGATCGGACGGCCGGTGCCCGCGTAGTCGAACATGACGGACGAGTAGTCGGTGATCAGTACGTCGGCCACCAGCAGCAGATCCGTCACATCCGGATATCTGGTGACATCGAGGAACGGGTCGTCCGGACCGGTGGGCCGGGACACCTTGGAGGTGTGCAGGTGCCCCCGGAAGAGGAACACGTAGTCGTCGCCGAGCACCCGGCGGGCCCTGTCGAAGTCCAGCCGCATGTCCGTCTGGTACCTGCCGCCGGAGAGGCCCTGGTCGTCTCGCCAGGTCGGCGCGTACAGCACCACCTTCCGGTCCGGGGAGACGCCCAGCGCCCGCCGGACCCGCGCGGCCTCCTGCCGCCCCTCCGGCCGGTGCAGCAGGTCGTTGCGGGGATAGCCCGACTGGAGCACCGGCCCGTCGTAGCGGAAGGCGCGGGAGAAGATCGGTGTGCTGAAGGAGTTGGGCGAGAGCAGCAGGTCCCACTTCGCCACCTCCAGCGAGAACCTCCGCAGATAGTCCGCCCCGTTGTTGAAGCGGATGTCGGGGATGTCGTGGGCGATCCGCTTCAGCGGGGTGCCGTGCCAGGTCTGGACGTAGACCTGGCCCTCGCGCTTGACGAACCAGTCCGGCGCGTTCTCGTTGGAGAAGACGTGACTCGCGTGGGCGAGCGCCTCGTAGTGGGCGCGACTGCCCCGCAGCACGACCCGGGCGTCCCCGGGGGGCCGTACCTGGCCGTCGGCGGAGATCCAGACACACTCGCGGCCGTCGTCCCTGCGCCGCAGTTCCTCGTATATCGCGCGCGGGCTGTCGGAGTACTGGCGGCCCCGCCAGGACTCGAAGACCACGAGGTCCCGGAGCGGCTCCCTCATGAGGGCCGGGTAGTCGCGCTCCGCGAGACGGCGCTGGGCGTAGCGCCCCCCGTCGGCGCCGAGCGCGGGCTGGACGTCGACGGCGACCCCGCTCGCGCGGTACGCCCGTACCCGGAACGTGTGAACCCCGGCGCCCCGGGTTCCGGGCAGGCGGCCGAGCAGGCTCTTGGCCACCCTGAGGGGGACGAGGCCCCCGTCCGACTCGATCATGATCTCCCACCGGCCACCGGCGAGCGGGACGAGGTCCCCGTACAGGTCGAGCTCGGTGAGCGAGACGGCTACGGCGAACCGCTCCCCCTCCCGGTCCAGCGGCACGCG
Source organism: Streptosporangium sp. NPDC004631 (assembly GCF_053601935.1). Classification (NCBI taxonomy): domain Bacteria; kingdom Bacillati; phylum Actinomycetota; class Actinomycetes; order Streptosporangiales; family Streptosporangiaceae; genus Streptosporangium; species Streptosporangium sp. NPDC004631. The sequence goes on from NZ_JBSGCR010000004.1 coordinate 181,461, forward strand.
GTGGATCCCGCCGCCGCCGACCCTGCGCAGCACCAGCCGGGCCCGCGGATCGGTGGCCCCGGGGCACCGCCCCGCGACGAGGAGCCTGCCGTCCGGGGCCCAGGTGAGGTCGGTCGTCATCGGCCGGACGGGCCTGGCCACCGCGGTGAGGGTGCCGAGCCTGGTCGCCAGGACGCAGACCTCGCGGTCTCCCACGATCGCGTACTCCTCCGCGGTCGTGAGCTCGGTCGTCAGCCTGCGCGGCCGGTCGGAGCCCACGTCGACGAAGAGGTCCCAGTTGAGGTCGGGGTAGATCCGTGGATCGGCCGCCTCGCCACCCGCCAGATCGGGCGGGAGCAGCTCGGCGACCGGCAGCGGGGCGCTGAAACCGATCCGCCCGCCGCCGAGCACCCGGCAGGCGGCGGGGATCCTGAGCTCCCGGTGGCCTCGCCGCAGGCGTGCCAGCAGCACCCCCGCCGAAACCTCCCCTGCCCCCTCCCCCCGGGCCTCCGCGGAACCTTCCCGGGCCCCCGCGGCACCCCCTTCCAAGATCTCCACGGAGGGCTCCTCCGAAGATCCTTCCCGGCCGGGCGGGATGTCGGACGCCACCCAGCCGGACACCTCGATCACCCCCGCGCCAGCGGTACGGATCCTCGCCACCGCCTGGATCCGCTGAACCTTGAACAGGACCTCGTCGTCGGGGTTCGTCTCCACCCGCAGGCACACCTCGGAGGCGACCCGGACGACCGGAAAGCGGCGGACCTCGCTGATCGCGGTGGCCGTCGCCCAGCCGGACCGCCGGGTGGACCGGGCGTTGACCTCGATCTCCAGCCGCCACCTGGCGTTACGGGAGGCGTCGGCCAGCGCGGCGGGGTCGATGTCGACCTCGAAACCCGACCAGTCGTAGCAGGTCACGTCCTGATCGGAGGCCGCGGTCACATCCTGGCGGAGCACGCGCCTGGCCGGCAGCCCGATCGACTGCTCGGTCCGGAGGTTACGCAACGTCACGGTGATCTCCGACGCCTCCTCCACCGACAGGTCGATGCCCTTGATGTAGGCGCGGCCGGACACGCGGAGGCGGTGGTCCGCGTCCCGCCAGTGGAGCTGGTCGATCCGGCAGACGAGGGAGAGGTCGCTGTCACCCGCGCGGAAGACCTTCCTGGGCAGGATGCCCCGGTGCATCAGCGGGTGGTCGGCGTACCAGCCGAACACGCGGCGGATCAGCCCGTAGGACATGCCCTGCCGCCGGGCGGCCAGCACCTCGAAGAACTCCTCACTCCGGCGGCGTTTCACCAGCTCGAACACGAGTCGTCGCTCCCAGGGAAGTCGGGACAGCACATCGGAGTCCATCCGCTCGACGAGCGAGCCCACGTTCTCCACCAGGCGCCCGCGGTAGTCCTCGTCGGCGTCCAGCACCTCGTTGACGTAGAGGTTGAGATCACTGCGGAGCACGAACTCATCGAACCGGCGCCGCAGCGCGGGAGACGCGTGCGCGGCCAGAAAACTCTGAACCCTGGTGATCGAGGCGATCCTGTCCTCCAGGTTGCCGGGCACGGTCCGGCTCTGGGTGATCGACGGATCCCCCGCCTCCCGCTGCCGCCAGTAGTAGATCGGGTCGTCGAGCACGTCGACGGAGCGGGCCAGCACGTGGGCCGGGATGGTGACGGGCGCGTCCTCGTAGAGGCCGGGCGGGAAGCTGAAATCGTGCTTCCGGTAGAAGTCGTGGCGGAAGACCTTGTTCCAGGCCGTACGGTCCAGCAGCAGCTCGGGCCGGGCGCTGACGTGGGTCCGCAGCAGGGTCTCCCTGAAGGGCAGCGCGTGCAGGCCGGACCGCCAGGTCCCGGCCGAGTTGAGATACAGGACGTTGCCGCACGCGAAGTCGGAGCCGGACTCGCGCAGTGAGGAGACCAGCAGCTCGTAGGCGTCGACGGGCAGCACGTCGTCGCTGTCCATGAAACAGAGGTACTCCCCGCTCGCCCGCAGCGCTCCGGTGTTGCGCGCCGCGCCCAAGCCGGCGTTCTCCTGCTTGACGACCCGGAAGCGGTCGTCCTCCCCGGCGAACACGTCGGCGATGGCGGCACTGCCGTCGAGTGACCCGTCATCCACACAGATGACCTCAAGGTCGCGGAGCGTCTGCCGGGCGATCGACGCCAGGCAGTCACGGAAGTACGGTTCCACATTGAAGAAGGGGACAACGACACTGAGAAGTGGCGACAAGGGGTCAGCCCTCCAGCGTTCTCGAAGTCCGGACCGGCCGCTGATCGCATGGTCGCGTCGCACGGGCGGATCCGGAACGGGGGCGGGCAGGTTCCACCTCGACGAGAATGCGGAAAACTCCTGATAGGCGCCCCGGCCATGTCGTTAAATGGCACGGATCTTGCCGACCCTTGACTCTCACCCCCGCCGGCCGCCCGCGGAGCGTTCCCCCGGCCGGAAGAGTGGCCGGACGCCCGCGCCGGGCGCGCGGCGTGCCGTACCCGATGGCCGGGCCGGCGGTTTCCCGGTGTCGGGTGGCCTCCGTGCCGGCGGATCTGACAGGTGGTTTTCACAGGACATCGTGACACTCGTGTCCCGGGAAGGTTCTGGCACCTCGATAAGATGCCACTTCCCCCCCGAAATCACTCGACACGGAAGCCCCCTCATGAAGTCTCCCGCCCGACTGCTCACGGCCGCCTCCTGCGCGGTGGCCCTGCTGTCCGCGCCCACCGCGGCGTGGAGCGCCGGCAAGACGACAGCGGACAAGACCGCGTCGGTGAACTGCGCCAAGGTCAAGTGCATCGCGCTGACCTTCGACGACGGTCCGGGCAAATATGCCGACCGTCTGCTCGACACCCTCAAGAAGCACAAGGCCAAGGCCACGTTCTTCCTGGAGGGCCAGTATGTGAAGTCGCGCCCGGCGTTCGCCAGGCGGATGGCCGACGAGGGGCATGAGCTCGGCAACCACAGCTACACCCACGCCCACCTGCGCGAGGCGGACGATGACAGGATCCGCGAAGAGCTGACCAGGACCCAGGACATCGTCAAGCAGGTCACCGGCAGGTCACCGACCATGATCCGCCCGCCGTACGGCGAGCTGGACGACCGTGTCCAGGCGATCGCGACGGAGATGCGGCTGCCGATCGTGCTGTGGAACGGCGGTTCCCGCGACTGGGCGACCAGGAACGAGAAGGCCATCTACGACGAGGTGCTCAAGAACGCCAAGCGTGACGGGGTCATCCTCATGCACGACTGGGTGGAGCAGACCGTCAAGGTGATGCCCAAGCTGCTCGACGCGCTGCGGAAGCAGGGCTATCACGTGGTGTCGGTCTCCTCGCTGCGCGGCGGGGGGAACCTCCAGCCGGGCGACATCTACCCGGCCGGCACCGACGACGCGACCCTCTCGGCCGAGGCACCCGACGACGGCTTCTGAGCCAGCCTCCGGCCCAGCCGCTGCATGGGAAGCTCCACATAGCGGTAGGTGCCCCAGCTCAGGGCCAGCAGCACGGCGACGAAGGCCGCCGACAGCGACACCTGCGCCACCGGCGGCATGGCCCGCACATCTCCGGCGACGGCGTACACGAGCCGCAGCAGCGGGTGGTGCAGGAGATAGAGCGAGTAGCTGGTCAGGCCGAGCCAGACGAGGAAGCGGGGCAGGCGGCGTCCGCGCAGGGCCATGGCGCCCGCGAACGTCGCCCCCGCGAGCGCCGTCGTGGTGAACCAGACACCGGGCTGGACCCACCACCAGCCCGCCTGGATCGACCACACCGGAGCGAGCGCGACGAGCACGGTCGCGACGGCCACCGGCCAGAGGCCGCCCGTGCCCTGCTCCCAGCGGCGGATCGCGGTCCCGGTGAACATCATCGCGAGGATCGTCGCCCCCAGCCACGGCACGTATCCGGCGAGAAGCGTCAGCACCACGGCCATCGCGCCGAGAACCCAGGCGGCCGCGGCGCGGAACCGGCCGCCGACCAGGCACGCGACGCCCACCAGGAACACCGCCCCCGACACGTAGGCGGGCCAGGAGCCGGTGAGCAGCGGCCCGGACAGCACCAGCCCCGCGAGGACGCCCACCACGCCGAACCCCACGGCCAGCGCCCCGCTCCGGCGATGCAGGCCGCCGATGAACAGGGCGGTCACCAGCAGGTAGAAGACCATCTCGTAGGAGAGCGTCCACATGGTGTCGGCCAGGCCGCCCATGTGCACCACGTCCAGCAGCATCGTGACATGCCCGGCCACGGCCGACAGATCGCGCGGCACCTGCTCACGGACCGGCATCCACGGAGCCATGACCAGGACGAGGACCACGACCAGCAGGTAGATCGGGTAGAGCCGGAACACCCTGCTGATCCAGAAGGCCCGCACGTCACCGCGCCCCTCCAGCGAGACCGGGATGATGTAGCCGCTGACGAGGAAGAACACCATGACGCCGTACATGCCGAGGTTGAACCAGTATGGCCGGAGCGCCGGCATGAACCAGGGCAGCAGGTGTTCCAGCAGCACCGCGACGGCACCGAGCCCGCGGAGCGCGTCCAGCCAGGCCAGTCGCGAACCGGTCGGAGAGCGCACGGACAGGGGGACGGTGGCGGAGGTCGACACTCGCCCCAACCTACTCCTCCACTACCTATAAAACCGGATTAACGCCCATACCAACCCGCACATCTACCGCCCGCCGATCTCCGTCAAAAGCACCAGGCGGACTTCTCGGGGACAGCCCCGGCCCTGCGGGTATGTGAATGCCGGCTCGAAGCCTTTACCTGGGCGGCGTCCCCGGCCGAGGGCCGCGACATGTGCCTCCGCACAGGACATCCACCACGGACCGTCACGGTATCCGAGTCGGCGCGGACTTGGCCTACCCTGCCAGGTGTGATCAGGGCTGTGGTGTTCGACATCGGTGAGACGCTGGTCCGAGACGATCGGTACTGGGCATCCTGGGCCGACTGGCTCGGCGTCCCCCGGCACACCATGTCAGCTCTCGTGGGCGCGGTGACGGCACTGGGCCTGGACAACGCGGAAGCGGTGCGCCTGCTCCGGCCCGGCATAGACCTGCGCGAGGAACGCCGCGCCCGGGAAGATTCCGGGCACGGCGAGTACCTCGACGAGACCGACCTATACCCCGACGTCCGGCAAGGGCTCCAGGGGCTGCGCGACATGGGAATCCGCGTGTGCGTAGCCGGTAACCAGACGGCCAGGGCGGGGAACCTCGTGCGCGGCCTGTCGCTTCCCGTCGATGAGATCGCGACGTCGGAGGAGTGGGGAGTGGCAAAACCGGACCTCGCGTTCTTCCACCGCGTTGTCGAGCTGGGCGGAGCGGCCCCCGAGGAGACGGTCTATGTCGGCGACCATCCAGCCAACGACATCATCCCCGCGAAAGCGGCGGGTTTGCTGGCATGCATGATCCGGCGGGGCCCTTGGGGGCATTTATGGGGAAATAATCCGGACTCAGCTGATTGGCGAATTGATAGCATCACAGAGCTCCCCACCCTCCTCTCCGGAAGTTCCGAATGGGGCTGAAATGCCCTCGCAACTCGTAGCGGCGGATCAGGGCGCGCATAGCCCTCGGTTCAGGCCGACATCGAGAGCGCTTCTTCGAGGTCCCGCGCGCCCGGCGCGCGCATGCGGTCGAGCAGCCTGACCACCTTGCGAAGATCCCGGACGGCGTAGGTGTTCACGGCCACGGCATCGGGCGCGACGCTGAGCGCCGTCACCGTCGCCGCCTCGGCCTCGCCCGTCATCGCGTGGGCACGCGCCAGGCACGCCCCGAACCACGCGCGGTCGCGCCGGTAAGACTCCGGAAGCCTCGACAGCCCTCGTTCAAGAAGCGGCACCGCGCGTCGGCCGTCGCCGAGTTCCAGCTCGGCCATGCCACGCTGCATGAAGAACCAGCCCTCACCGTAGAAGTACATCCACGGCGGCTCATCGCCGGGACGCTCGGCCGCGCTCTTGATGAGTTCCTCGGCCTCTCCGAGGAGGGATCGCGCCGCCCCTCCCTCGCCCATCTGGGCGTGTCCCCGGGCGGCCATCTGGGCGGCCATGCCCTGCACACCAAGGGTCGTACGGCCGTCGTGCCAGCGGGACGCCTCGGCCAGCCGGACGCAGCGCTGAGGGTCTCCGACGCTCCACGCAAGGTGCGCCCGCATGTTCAGCGTCGTGGAGGCCAGGGCGGCGTCTCCGGCCTCCAGCGCCCAACCGTGGGAGCGGTCGTACCACCCCAGGGCGGCGGCCAGGTCGCCGGAGTCCTGGCACATCCACGCGAGGAACTGAGCGTACTGAGCGACCATGCTCACCATTCGATCGCCCCGTGTCCCGGAGACGCCCCGGGCCAGATCGGTGACGGTGGCGAGCTGTGCGCGGACCACGGGCATGAGAGGACGACTTCCCACGGTGTCCTCGGCCCGGCGATGCTCGGCGAGACATCGCTCCAGCCACTCGATCGTTTCCAGGTCCACGCGCCGCGGTTCGCCGATCGCCCTTGTGATCCGTTCGTACAGCTCCGGATCGGACGCGAGAGACGGGAGAGCGAGAGCCGGAAGCGGCATGTTCGCCGAGCCGAACAGCTCCCCTTCACTCAGCCCGAATCGGCCGATCGTGTCCCGGTTCGCGCCGTACTGCGATGCGAAGTCGTCCAGACGCGGGAGCCTGGCTCCGGGCTCCCACTCGCCGGCCTCGATCCGTGTCCGGATCTGAGCGGCGAGGTCCGGATAGCGCGAGTGCACGGCCATCACACGACTCTCCCTTCCGCCAGAAGTGGTTGCTCCTCACCGCAGCGACGACCACCACGGACTCCTCCGGAAACAGACACGCGTCAACGAGGTACTCGGACATCAACTCAACCCGCCGCAGATGTTCAGAGGCGGTCATCAACGCAGTCGTTGATCGATCATTTCACTGTCTACTCGGTAGAACAGCTTCGTCGGCAGTCTCAACGGGTCGAGCTTTTCGTAAAACCGCTGAGCAGCCGCGTTGTCCTTATCGGTAGTCCACTCAACTCGGCTACATTCATGCTTGGCTGCGATCTCGAACACAGCTCGCATAAGCAACGCCCCGATCCCGGCCCTCCGTTGCTCCTGGCTGACGTACAGCTCCTTCAAGTAGAGCGACCGAGTCAGGCCCACGGCAGGCCACAGAAAGGAGTAGGAGGCGATACCGACAAGCTTCTCACCTTCCCAGGCCAGCAGCGCATAAGCAGCCGGCGGATCAGCGAAAAGCGCCTGCTGTACCTGGCGTACGCGGACATCGAAGGGTTCGATGTCCGTCGCCCCGTAGAAGCGATCCATCTCTTCGAGCAAGGCCACGATCGCATCAGCGTTTTCGGGCGATGCGGGGGTTACGGTCACGGATATTCTGCCTCTCCGCCAGTTGTTGGTGTCAGCAGCTCGCATAGCTGCCGCGTGGCCGGCAGCGTCCGCTGCCGACGGGGCAGCACCGCCAGGACGTCACGTCCACGCAAGGTAATGATCCCCCGCCTCTGCGGCTCTGTGAGGGGAGCGAGAGCACCGGTCGCATATTCCAAGGCTGCGGTGACGTCTCCTTCGCGCACAAGGCAGATCGTCCGGTCGAGGCGCGTCAGAGTGAGATCCATGTAGTCGCTATCCGGACAGAGCTGCAAAGCCCTCTGCTGCGCCCTCCAGGCAGCATGTGTGTCGCCCAAGTGGGTGTATGCATTGCCTTCGTGGAAACGGAGCTGTCCTTCGTTGTAGCCGAAGGCTGAGTTGTTGACCTCAGACGGCGCCAACTCACCCAGCATGACCTCCGCACGCTCCAACGCCGTCCGAACATCCTGTGCGCGTGCAGACCCCAGCGCCGCATGAGCGCGAGCCTCCAGCGCAGCCGCCAAGACCGCGCCGACACACGGGACCGTGATGTGTTGCGCCCGCTGCGCGATTCTTACCGCCTCGTGGAGATCGCCGGCGTAGTAGTGGCCGTATGCCTCTTGCGCCAGCACCCAGGAATCGGTGGCCGGGTCTCCCGCCTCGGAGGCCGCTGTGCGGGCCGTACGTGCCCAGCGCCGGAAGGCTGCCCGATCGTCGAGCTTAATGAGAGCCAGACACATCAGTCCGGACATCTGAGCAGCTACTCGTGCCAGTCCGCGCAGTGCGGACGCCGACCGGTGACGTTCCATGGTACGCCGGAGATCTTCAAAGTCGGCCGCTAGATCATGTAGCAGAAGGCTCGCAGGCCGACTACGAGCCGCTTCGCCATGGAGAGAGACAGTCACTTCCCACTGATCCATGCTGGCTTCGGTCATAGCCCCAACGGTAAGCACTTCATCGAGGCTTTGACGAAGATGATCGTATGCGAGGTCCAGACTGACCCATTTTATTATGGATACGGATTCACTGAAAAGTTCATCCTTGTCCATTCCAAATGCCCGAGCATACAGCGTGGGGTAAGGGTCCTTCGGTCTGTGTCTTCCCGCTTCCCACCCCTTGATCGAACGCACCAGAGATTCCCTGGCCGGCAGGCGTCCACGCGTCCATTCATCAGCTGCTTCGGCCAGACGTTTGGCCATCTCCTTTTGCGACCAAAGCCGGGCGGACCGCTCATCTCGGAGCCGAACAGCCCATGCCGGAAGCTCTTTCATCATGCACCTCGGACTGAGGGGGAAACGCCCGTCCCCCCCAGTTTCCCTCAACGCCACCTGCCCGCACGCAGTTTTACGCCGTGTGATTGGAAGACGACCGTTTAAACAAGTGGGACCCGCAGGCGCTGACACGCCGTACGGGTCCCTTGATCAGGAAGTGAGTCCTGACCCATGGCACACCATAGTGCCCCGATCCTCAACCGAGCCATGGCGTCCCGAGGCGGCTGCGGCTGCTTCGCCGACGCCGTACCGATGCCGATGGGGTGCGCCGCCTGCGGGCACGCCCCCTACGCGCACGGCTGTCCCGATCGTGTCGCCGATCACGACTACACCGCGCCGTACGGCGCACCCCAGAACCTTCTTCCCCCACCCGCAAAACGGGCTCGCCCGACGCTACCCACGTCCGGACGAGCCCTCGACCGGACTCTGGAGGTCCGATCCATGCACGATGGTAGATCCACCACGCCCCCGTCCGCGAGACCCGCGTCCGCGACGTCCGCGACGCCGGTGATCCCCGGGTGGCAGGTGTTCCTCAGCGACAGGGGCCGTTTCTGGGCGAGTCGCCGGGAGCCGTTCTCCACCCAGGCCGCGTACGCCGGGGCCGAGCGGACGGTGGACGCCGACACCTTCGAGCAACTTCGAGCCGAGACCGCCCGCCAGGAGGAGACGGCGGCGGCAGGGAGGGTGACGTCATGATGTGGCGCCGCGATTCTCGTGACTTCCACCTCTCCGGCACCTCCGGCCGTCACCGCGCCGGGCAGGCCCGCACCTCCGTGGTGCACCGCCGCCTGTGGGACGGCCCGGCCCGCGCCCAGGCCGAACGGCTCGCCCAGGCGTGGCCGAGCTGGACCGTCCTGTACGGCGTCGGCAGCCGACGCTTCTACGCCCTGGCCACCTGGGCGACCTCCGAACCCCTGATGATCGAGGCCGCCGACGCCGAGGAGCTGGAGAGGCGGATGTATGAGGCGGTCATGGACGTGACCACCCGCCGTGAGACCCCTCTCACCGCCCCGGCCACCCCAACCGCCTCGGCATCCCCGATACCTCCGGTATCCCCGGCGTCCTCGCCTCTTCCGAGCAGGCGCGGCGGCGCCCCTTCCCCGGCACCCGCCGCCGCGCCCCACCACCCCCGCCACCCCTACCAGGACGCGGCCTAAGAAGCGGCCTAAGAACCGGTGCGGCGGCGGTCATCACCTCCCAAGGGACGCCGCCGCACCCGACGTCGTGCGACCCGGACCGGAGAGGGCCCAGGTCGCACCCCAACGCGGCCTCCTCCTGGAGGGGGAAGAGGGCCGCCCGCACCGGCCGGACCGCACCCCGGGTCCGGCCGGTGCCCCCCCAACGCCCGGCCGACCGCACTCGCCGTACGCACCGAACTCCTCGACCACATCCGCCAATAACCCCCGACCCCCACCAGGAGAGAGCCCCCGATGAAAAGCATCAAGATCGTCGATGACGACGGCTACACCGCCATCACCCCTCTCCCCGCCACCTCACCCCGCTTCGAGCCGCTGCTCACCCCGGCCGAAGTCGCCCTGATGTTCCGCGTCGACCCCAAAACCGTCAACCGCTGGGCCCTGGCGGGCAAGCTGGCGTCCGTCCGCACCCTCGGCGGCCACCGCCGCTACCGGGCGACCGAGGTCCGCGCACTCCTGGCAGACGTCACACAGAAACGCGGCGAGTAACGACAAACCGCCTCCCGAGGCGATCCCCTCTACCCCGGCCTGTCTCTGCCGGACGGCCCGGCTTTCCTCCGTACCGGCAAAGAGCTGAACATGAGCGATGATCCGACTACAATGGGTGATGCGCAGTCCACTAGGACTGTGAAGTGAGGCCGGGCTTCCCGCCGCATGACGGGCACCCGGCCTTTGCGTTTCACGGAGCGACCTGCTCGCACATCACTCCTCGGACAATCCGCCTAAGCGCCTTCAAATGGAGCTCTTCCCGTCCCGTCAGATGGGACGCGGCCGCCCCCACAACGATGTCGGGAAGCCACAACATAGGCTCGCTTGCCGACAAGCAGTGACCGCCCAGCCAAGTGCCCTGGCCCGTGCCGCCTCCTGCCGTCCCCGCGCCGCGAAACGGCAGCCGTAGACCTTCGCCTCGATCGGTAACGTCGCGACGGCTCGGACCAGCGCATACTTCGTGGCCTCGTCCTCGCCGTGCCAGTGAAGATGTCTGACGGCCGGAACACATGCCGCGAGCACACCGCGCACCTGGTCGGCCGGCGAGGGGACGGCACTTACCGGCGCGACAACGTAGAGGCCGGCCGAATCGTGGATGGACTCGTCGACGTGGCCGAACCTGACGGGGGTGAAGCGGTCACGGAACATCGTGATTTCGTAACGTAATGTTACGGGACGGTTCCTTCTCGTAACGCGAGTCACCAATCCACCGGAGGCGGGGGTGGGATGACGGATAGCGGGGGCGAGAAGTACCGGTGTGTGACGGATTCCGGGGTTGGCCGATCTCCATACCGTTGTGACCTGCGAGAACGTTCGCAGGAATCCCCGAAAGCAAGGAGACAGGCGAAATGAACGACACCGCGAAGCTGGTCGAGCGCTACCTGGCCACCTGGAACATGACCGACGCGGCCGAGCGTCGTGCGGAGATCGACGCCGTCTGGACCGGGGACGCCCGTTATGTCGACCCGATTGTCGACGTCACCGGCCGCGACGCGATCGACGCCACCGTCGCCGCCGTCCAGCAGCAGTTTCCCGGCCTGGTCTTCACGCTGGGCGGCGACGTCGACGCCCACCACGACCTGGTCCGCTTCAGCTGGCACCTGGGCCCCGAGGGGGGCGAGGCGATCGTGATCGGCTTCGACGTCGCGATTCTGACCGAGGACGGCCTCATCCGGACCGTCTACGGCTTCCTGGACCGGGTGCCCGCCCTCTGAGCCGGGCTCATCCCCACGGAACGGGCGCGGCCCCCGGCACGGGGCTTCGGGGGCCGCGTCGCCTGTTCACTCCCACTCGATGGTGCCCGGCGGCTTGCTGGTGACGTCGAGCACCACCCGGTTGACCTCACGGACCTCGTTGGTGATCCGGGTGGAGATACGGGAGAGCACGTCGTAGGGGACGCGGGACCAGTCGGCGGTCATGGCGTCCTCGCTGGAGACCGGGCGCAGGACGATCGGGTGGCCGTAGGTCCGGCCGTCGCCCTGCACACCCACCGAGCGGACGTCGGCGAGCAGGACGACCGGGCACTGCCAGATCTCCCGGTCGAGACCGGCGCGGGAGAGCTCCTCGCGGGCGATGGCGTCCGCCTCGCGGAGGATCTCCAAACGGTCGCGGGTGACCGCGCCGACGATGCGGATGCCCAGGCCGGGGCCGGGGAACGGCTGGCGCCAGACCATCGCGGCGGGCAGGCCGAGCTCCTCGCCCGCGCGGCGGACCTCGTCCTTGAACAGCGCGCGGAGCGGCTCCACCAGGGAGAACCGCAGGTCGTCGGGGAGGCCGCCGACGTTGTGGTGCGACTTGATGTTGGCGGTGCCGGTACCGCCGCCGGACTCGACCACGTCGGGGTAGAGCGTGCCCTGGACGAGGAAGTCGACCGGGCCGTCGGCGAGGATGGCGCGCTGCTCGTCCTCGAAGACCCGGATGAACTCACGGCCGATGATCTTGCGCTTCTCCTCGGGGTCGGTGACCCCGTCGAGCGCCTTGAGGAAGCGCTCCTGGGCGTCGACCACCCTGAGCCTGACTCCGGTGATCTCGACGAAGTCGCGCTCGACCTGCTCGGCCTCGCCCTTGCGCAGCAGCCCGTGGTCGACGAACACGCAGGTCAGCCTGTCGCCGATGGCCCGCTGCACCATGGCGGCGGCGACCGCGGAGTCCACACCGCCGGAGAGCGCGCAGATGGCACGGCCCTCGGGGCCGATCTGGGCGCGGACCGACTCGACGGCGTCCTCGACGATGTTGAGCATCGTCCAGGAGGGACGGCAGCCCGCCGCGTCGAGGAAGTGCTTCAGGACGGCCTGGCCGTGCTCGGAGTGGAGGACCTCGGGGTGGAACTGCACGCCGTACAGGCCGCGCCCGGGGTGCTCGAACGCGGCGACCGGCGTCTGGGAGGTCGAGGCGGTGACGAGGAAGCCCTCGGGGGCGGTGGCCACACTGTCGCCGTGGGACATCCAGACCGACTGCCTGGCGGGCAGCGCGGCGAAGAGCACGCCCTCCTGCGTCACGTCCAGCTGGGTCCCGCCGTACTCCGCGACGCCGGTCCTGGCCACCTCGCCGCCGAGCGCCTGGGCCATGACCTGGAAGCCGTAGCAGATGCCGAAGGTCGGCACCCCGGTCTCGAACAGGCCGGCGGGCGCGGCCGGGGCGCCTTCGGCGTAGACCGACGAGGGACCGCCGGACAGGATGACGGCCTTGGGCTTCTTGGCCATCATCTCCTCGACCGGCATCGTCGACGGGACGACCTCGGAGTAGACGTGGCATTCACGCACCCGTCGCGCGATCAGCTGCGCGTACTGCGCGCCGAAGTCGACGACCAGGACCGTGTCGAACTCTGACACCAAGACCCCCAGGGAAAACCTCAATCGGTACCCCCAGTCTATCGACACCCGCCCGTCCACCCGTTCGCTCACCATCCGCCACCTATCCGGCACCATCCGGGGAGGACCGGCCGTGTCGTCAGGTTGATGCGGGAGAACGACGTCGATTGACGCTCAGGGGGCACCGGCCTCCGGCGCACCGGTGAGAACGTCCGTCTCGGCGATCCGGTCGAGCAGCGCCTCCAGGGTCTTGTCGTCCGTGGCGGGGGCCATCACGGTGACGCGCAGGTGGCGGAGGCCGCCGATCTCCGTCGAGGTGAGCTGGAACGCGCCGTCCGCCATCAGGCGCTCACGGATCAGGGTCTGGTCGCCCGTGCCGTACCGGAAGCAGACGATGTTGCTCTCCGGTTCGTAGGGGCACTCGAAGCCTGGCCGCCGCCGGGCCAGCTCCCAGAAGCGGTGCGCGGTGGCGTACTGCCGCGCGACGTGGTCGCCCAGGCCCCGCTCACCCCGCCAGGCCAGGTTGAGGAAGACCTTCAGGCCCAGCTCGGCCTTGCTGCACTCGACGGTTCTGCCGATCAGGTCGACGCCCCGCTCACCGCGGGGAAAGCCTCGATCGCCCTGGGGAACGCCCTGGTCACCCTGGGGAAAATCCCCGTCGCCCTGGGGAAGGCCCTGGTCGCCGTAGAACAGATAGCTGGCCCGCTGCCGGAAGGCCGCGTCGAGGTCGCCCCCGCGCCTGGTGAGGACCGCGGCCACCAGGCTGGAGGTCCGCAGCATCTTGTGCGCGTCCCAGATCAGCGAGTCGGCGAGCCCGAGCCCGTCGAGCAGGTGACGGTGCTCCTCGGTGAGCAGCGCCGAAGCGCCGTGGGCGCCGTCCACGTGGAACCAGACGCCGTTGGCCGCGCAGAACTCGCCGATGCCGCGCAGGTCGTCGTGGAGCCCGGTGCCCGTCGCGCAGGCGGCGGCCACCAGGGCCATCGGCCGCCGTCCCGCCCGCCGTACTCGGTCCAGGGCGTCGGGGAGCCGGGCGACGTCGATCCGGCCGAGCCGGTCCGTGTCCAGCGGCACGACGGCCCGCTCCCCCAGGCCCAGGATCGCGGCGGCCCGGGTGAGCGAGTAGTGCGCCGACTCGGGCGCGAGCAGGGCGAGGTCGCCGGGGACGCCGTCGGTCCACGCCTCCGGTGCCGCCGCCGCCCGCGCGGCCAGCAGGGCGGTGAGGTTGGCCAGCGATCCGCCGTGGGTGAGCACGCCGCCGCCCGCCTCGCCGTACCCGACCTTCTCCAGCATCCAGCGCAGGACCTCGAACTCGACCGTCGCCGCCGAGGCGCCCATCTCGTAGATGGCCATCGGGTTGTTGGCCGCGCCGTGGACGAAGTCGGCGAGCGCGGCGGGGAAGTCGGGCGCGGTGATCTGGTGGCCCAGGTGGCCGGGGTGGTGCAGCCGGGTGCCCTCGTCCAGGTAGGCCGCCAGGAACTCCGCGTAGGTCTCCGGCGTCATCCCGCCCTCGCGGATCCACCGCCCGAGGTCGAGCCGCGCGGCCAGTTCGCGCGGCGGGCGCCGCCGGAGCACGGGGGGCAGTCCCCGCTGGCTGTCCTCCACGTAGGAGGCCAGCCGGTCGACGGTCACGCCCGCGGCGCTGACGAACTCCTCAACGTTCCAGGTCACACCGGGATACTGGTCGAATCTACGACAGATCGCCAATAAAGCATGGATTCCGGAACCGGGTCGGCCCTCGACGAGGGCCGGCACCCGGTCAGGATCAGTCCTCGGCCAGGGGCAGGTAGACGCGACCGCCCCGGCGGGTGAACTCCTCGGCCTTCTCCCGCATACCCGCGCTCAGGGCCTCCTCCTCGGGCATGCCGTTCTTCTCCGCGTAGGCGCGCACATCCCGGGTGATCTTCATGGAGCAGAAGTGCGGCCCGCACATCGAGCAGAAGTGCGCGGTCTTCGCCGGGGCCGCCGGGAGGGTCTCGTCGTGGAAGGACCGCGCGGTGTCCGGGTCGAGGGAGAGGTTGAACTGGTCCTCCCAGCGGAACTCGAAGCGGGCGTCGGACAGGGCGTCGTCCCAGGCCTGCGCCCCGGGATGCCCCTTGGCCAGGTCGGCCGCGTGCGCCGCGATCTTGTAGGCGATCACCCCCGCCTTCACGTCGTCACGATCGGGCAGGCCCAGGTGCTCCTTCGGCGTGACGTAGCAGAGCATCGCGGTGCCGTACCAGCCGATCATCGCGGCGCCGATGGCCGAGGTGATGTGGTCGTAGCCGGGCGCGATGTCGGTGGTCAGCGGCCCCAGGGTGTAGAACGGCGCCTCGGCGCAGAGCTCCATCTGCAGGTCGACGTTCTCCTTGATCTTGTGCATGGGCACGTGACCCGGACCCTCCACCATGACCTGGCAGTCGTACTCCCAGGCGACCTTCGTCAGCTCCCCCAGCGTCCGCAACTCCGCGAACTGGGCCTCGTCGTTGGCGTCGTGGATGGAGCCCGGCCGCAGTCCGTCTCCGAGGGAGAAGGTCACGTCGTAGGAGGCGAAGATCTCGCACAGCTCCCGGAAGTTCGTGTAGACGAAGTTCTCCGCGTGGTGGGCGAGGCACCAGGCCGCGAGGATCGAGCCGCCGCGCGAGACGATCCCGGTCTTCCTGCGGGCGGTCAGCGGCACGTACGCCAGCCGTACGCCGGCGTGCACCGTCATGTAGTCGACGCCCTGCTCGCACTGCTCGATCACCGTGTCGCGGAAGACCTCCCAGGTCAGCGCCTCGGGACGGCCGCCGACCTTCTCCAGGGCCTGGTAGATGGGCACGGTGCCGACCGGCACGGGGGAGTTGCGGAGGATCCACTCGCGGGTCTCGTGGATCCTCGGCCCGGTGGACAGGTCCATGATCGTGTCGGCGCCCCAGCGGGTGGCCCAGCGCATCTTCTCCACCTCCTCGTCGATCGAGGAGACGACGGCCGAGTTGCCGATGTTGGCGTTGATCTTCACCAGGAAGTTGCGGCCGATGATCATCGGTTCGCTCTCCGGGTGGTTCACGTTGGCGGGCAGGACCGCCCGGCCGCGGGCCAGCTCGTCACGGACGAACTCCGGTGCGACGCCCTCGCGCAGGGCGGCGAACTCCATCTCCGGCGTGATCTCGCCGCGCCTCGCGTGCGCCATCTGGGTGATGCCCGGGGACGGGGGGCCGGACTCCCGGTACGGCGGGCCGGAGTCCCGCTGCGCGGTGCGGGGGGAACGCCACGCCGACCTCAGCTCGGGCAGCCCCCGGCCGAGGTCCGCGGTGTACGCCGGATCGGTGTAGGGCCCTGAGGTGTCGTAGAGGACGACGGTGGCGCCGTTGGTCAGCGAAACCTCGCGCATCGGCACGCGGATGTCCGGACGCGAGCCGACAAGATAGGTCTTTCTGGCAGGGGACGGCATGAGCACAACTCCCTACGCCGGCATTACCCGGTCAGGTTCAAGCGGTCGGCGGCCGTGTCAGCCGCCCTCTCAGCCCGGTGCGCCGGGCTCCCGCGTTCGGTCTTCCAGACACTAACCCGAGACCGCCCCATTGCCGCAACCCGCGACCGTGAGGTATGGGCGCCGCCCATGGGTGCCGGGGACCGTCAGTGCAGGTGGAACCGTTTCATGGCCTTGAGCAGGCCGGACAGGGTGTCGGCGTACCTGTCGTAGGTCATGCCCAGGATCGGCTCGAAGCCCAGCCACGAGGACTGGCTGGCGACGGTCTGCGCCTCCGTGTACTTCAGCAGCCCCTCGGTCCCGTGGCGGCGTCCCAGCCCCGAGGACTTCATCCCGCCCATGGGCGCGTCGTAGGAGGCGTAGGCCGCGCCGTACCCCTCGTTGAGGTTGACGGTCCCGGCGTTGATCCGGGAGGCCATCGCGCGCCCGCGAGGCAGGTCGCGGGTCCAGATGGAGGCGTTGAGGCCGTAGGCGGTGTCGTTGGCCCTCTCGACCACCTCGTCCTCGTCGCGGAAGCGGTAGATCGCGACGACCGGGCCGAAGGTCTCCTCACGGCAGAGGTCCATGCTCTCGTCCACGTCGGCCAGGATCGTGGGCTCGTAGAAGAGCGGGCCGACGTCGGGCCTGGCCCTGCCTCCGGCGAGGACCCTGGCCCCCTTGGCTACGGCGTCGTCCACGTGGGCGGTGACCGCCTCAAGCTGGCGCCGGGAGGTGAGCGAGCCCATTTGCACGCTCCAGTCGAGCCCGGCGCCGAGTTTCATGTTCCGGGCCTGCCGGACGAACCTCTCCAGGAACGCGTCGTGCACGGCCTCGTGGACGTAGAGCCTCTCGATGGAGATGCAGAGCTGGCCGGCGTTGGTGAAGCAGGCGCGCAGCGCGCCCTGGGCCGTCACGTCCAGGTCCGCGTCGTCGAGCACGATCATCGGGTTCTTGCCGCCGAGTTCGAGCGAGCAGCCGATCAGCCGCCTGGCCGCCGCCTCGGCGATCTTCCGGCCGCCGCGGGTGGAGCCGGTGAACGCCACGTAGTCGGCGTCCTCGATCAGGGGGTCGCCGATCTCGGCGGGGTCTCCGAGGACGACCTGCCAGATGTCGCGGGGCATCCCGAGGGAGACCAGCAGGTCGATCGCCCAGAGCGTGGAGAGCGCGGTCTGGGTGTCGGGCTTGTGGACCACGGTGTTGCCCGCGAGCAGGGCCGGGACGACGTCGGTGACGCCGAGGGAGAGCGGGTAGTTCCACGGGGAGATCAGTGCCACCGTCCCCTTGGGGCGGCGCGTCTCGACCACCTTCGTCGCGACGGGGAAGATGCCCGCCCGGCGCTGGGGCGCCAGGAGGCCGGGGGCTCGCCGGACGAAGTAGAGCGTGCAGCCCGCGACGTCGAGGACCTCCTCGAAGGCGTGCCTGCGGGCCTTTCCGGTCTCCCACTGGACGATGTCGAGGATCTCCTCGCGCCGGTCGAGGATGGCGTTGTGCAGGCGCAGGAAGGGCCTGATCCGCTCGCGCACCGGCAGCGCCGCCCACGCCCGCCGGGCCTCGCGGGCCTTGGCGTGGGCGGTGCGGACGTCCTCGGCGCTGGAGAGGGGGAGTTCGGCGAGGGTTTCACCGGTGAACGGCGCGGTGATGGTCTGGGTCTTCCCGCTTGAGGTCACCTGCCGGACGACGCGCTCGATCATGCCCAGGTCAAGTGTCCGGGTTGCTCCAAGAGTGACGGCCATGTCCGAAGGGTATTCGGGTTGGGAGCCAGCGGCTACCAGTAGGTAATGGGTTGAACCGGACAGGATTTCGATCCGTCGTAGAGGCATGAGGACATCGATTCGTACGGCAGGCGCCGTCACCCTCGCCGCCGCGCTGCTCGCCACGGGGTGCAGTTCCACGGAAACGGGGCCGGGCGCGAGCCGTACGACGCCGGTAATGGATCTGGGAAAGATCAAGCTGGTCTCCTACAACAGCTGTGACGACATGCTGGCCGGGCTGCGGACCGCGACGGCCAAGAGCATCGGGCCGTGGGGGCTCGGCCCGATCGGCATGGACCCTCGGCTCATGACCGCGGAGATGCGCGGGGACATGCCCGCGGCCCGCGGCAAGATGGAGGCGGACGCCCCCGAGCACTCCACCACGAACGTGCACGAGGCCGGGGTGGACGAGCCGGACCTGGTGAAGACCGACGGCAAGCGGGTGATCACCGTGAACCGCGGCGTGCTGCGGGTGGTGGACACCGCGACCAGGAAGGTCACCGGCAGGCTCAAGCTGGTCAACGCCGAGCAGATGTGGGCCCCGGCCGACCTGCTGGTGAGCGGGGACCGGGCGCTGGTGCTGTTCTCCGGCGGCGGGATCATCCCCTTCGGCGCGATGGCCAAGCGGGCGGCGAGCCCGGGTCCGCGCTACGTCCTCGTCGATCTGTCCGGGACGCCGAAGGTGATCGGCTCGCTCACTCCGAACGGCGCCCACGTGGACGCCAGGATGATCGACTCGACGGTGCGGCTGGTGGTCCGCAGCCAGCCCGAGATCGACTTCTCGTACGACGGCCCCGACCTCTCCGACGCCGAGCGGACCCGGCGGAACTCGGGCATCGTCGCCAAGGCGCCGATCGAGGCGTGGCTGCCGAAGTTCGAGGTGACGGACGCCAAGGGCGTGACCAGGACCGACACGGTCAAGTGCGAGCAGGTCAGCCACCCCGCGGAGTACACCGGCACGTCGATGCTGACCGTGCACACCCTCGACATGTCCCAGGGGATCATCGACACCGTCCCGATCAGCGTGGCCGCCGACGGCGACACGGTCTACGGGACCGGCTCCAGCCTGTACGTGACCAGCAACCCGCGCTGGTGGTGGCCCAGACCGATCGAGTCATTCATGGTCGACGACGCCCCGACCGCGCCGGTCGACCCGATCGAGCCGGCGGCCACGCCCCCCGCGGACGCCCCGCGGGTCGAGCCGACACCGGCGGAGCCGAGCGCGGCCACCTCCCACGGCATCCCGGACTCCACCGGGTCCCCGAAGTCGTCTCCGCCGTCCTCGGCGACGGCCTCCCCGTCCCCCTCCCGCGTCCCCCCGAAGCCCGTCGTTCCCCGCAAACCCCCGCGGGCGCCGGTCCAGCCGCCCGAGGAGACCGAGGTCTACCGGTTCGACCTCACCGGGACGGGCGCGCCGCGCTACGTCGCCTCAGGGAAGGTGCCCGGCCGGCTGCTCAACCAGTACTCCCTGTCGGACTACGAGGGGCACCTGCGGATCGCCACCACCTCGACCACCGGGCGGCACAGTTCGAGCGCCGTCTACGTGCTCAAGACGGACACGCTGAACAAGGTCGGCGAGATCGGCGGCCTGGGTGCCGGGGAGCGGATCTACTCGGTCCGGTTCATCGGCCCGGTGGGCTACGTGGTGACCTTCAGGCAGGTGGACCCGCTCTACACGATCGACCTGAGCGACCCGGCGGCGCCGAAGAAGACCGGCGAGCTGAAGATCACCGGCTACTCCGCCTATCTCCACCCGGCGGGTGAGGGGCGGCTGATCGGCATCGGCCAGGAGGCCAGCGAGAAGGGGCGCACGCTCGGCACCCAGGTCTCCCTGTTCGACGTCTCCAACCCGGCCCAGCCGCGCCGCCTGTCGCAGATGTTCCAGAAGAACTCGGGCTCCGAGGCCGAGTGGGCCCCGCACGCCTTCCTCTACTGGGCCAAGACCAGGACGGCCGTCCTGCCGTTGAACAGCTGGGACGGCACCGGGCGGACCAGCGGTTCCGCGATGGTCCTCACGATCGACGATTCGGCCGTCACCAGGACCGGCACCATCACCCACCCCAGACCCAGGCCCGTCAAGAACACCCGTTTCGCCCCCGCCGACCCGAGTATCCGCCGCTCGGTCGTCATCGGCGACAGCATCTGGACGGTCTCCGACCTCGGCCTCAAGGTCAGTGACATGAACGGTCTGGCCGACCAGGCCTGGATCCCTTTCTCCTGATCCGCTGACCTACCGGCACGGCCCGTGATCCACTGAGCTTCCGGTACGGCTCGCGGGACCACCGCCCGCGACGGCAGCGCCGCTACCCCCGGTCCCTTCCTCGGCCGGGGGTACCGGCGTTCCTCAACCGGTGTCTCCCAATAGCCGCAATGGTCCCAAAAAAGCCCATTACACCGACATGTCACCCTTTACAAGATCTTGTCAGAGCACTTGAGTAAGTGTTACCTCTTGCGCAACACACGTGCCCCACGTGTGGCATGGCCCACCAGGCCATCTCCCCGCAGGAGGATCGGTGTCGACCAAACCCTGGTCACGCATCACCGTCATCGCGGCCGCGACCGCGGCGCTCACCCTTCCCCTCCCTGGAATCGCCCAGGGGCAGCCCGGCGGGCAACCCGCCGGGAGCCACGACCTCCAGGCCGAGCGGTACGAGAAACCCGACCTGGACAACCGGCGCGGCAGCGTCGCGCCCCCGGCCTCGCTCGGCACCGCGGGCACCGCGACGATCCGCTGGAACGC
Source organism: Streptosporangium sp. NPDC004631 (assembly GCF_053601935.1). NCBI lineage: Bacteria > Bacillati > Actinomycetota > Actinomycetes > Streptosporangiales > Streptosporangiaceae > Streptosporangium > Streptosporangium sp. NPDC004631. Next base: position 202,413 of record NZ_JBSGCR010000004.1, read on the forward strand.
GCTGGGCACCCCGGCGACGGTCACCGGCTCCGCACCGCTCGCCAAGGGCCTGGGCGCCGACCCCGAGCGGGCCGCCCGCGCCTACCTCAAGGCCAACGAGCCCCTCTTCGGCCTGTCCGCCGAGGCGGTGGACGCGCTGGAGAAGGTCGCGGTCCACCCCATCGGGGACGGCCACGCCGTACTGCTCAGGCAGCGGTTCGGCGACCTGCCCGCGGGGATCGACGGACAGGTGGCGGTCGGCGTGGCGGGCGGAGAGGTCGTCCACGTCACCTCGACGCTGTCACGCTCCAGCGCGCCGCCGCCCGCCGCCCGGATCACCGAGCGGCGGGCACTGGAGGTCGCGGCCGGGGACGGCGGGATCGACCTCGCCACGGCGAGCACCAGGAAGGTCACCCCGGTGGCGGTGCCCGCGCCCGACGGGACGCACAATGCCTTCCAGGTCACCCTGATCGGCGGAGCCGGGGGTGAGGCCGCCGGATACACCACCCACGTGGACGCGGTCAGCGGCGAGATCCTGACCCGCGAGAACCTGGTGGACCACGACCTCCAGCCCGACGGCCCGCGCTGGAAGGCGTTCACGGCCACCCCGCCCGCCGACTACTCCTCCACCGACACCCGGGCGACCTGGTGCCACCGGGCCGGGCCCGGCTGCGACCAGGCCCCCGCCGGCGACCCCGGCACAGGCGTGGCGTGGGACGTGAACCACGCCACGGGCGCACCGACCGGCACCAGCACCGGCAACGCCGCCACGACCGTGGAGAACCGCGCCGACGCCGACCCCTACACCGTCGGCACCCGAGGCAACGCGCTCACGCCGGACCGCGAGTACGCTTACCCGTGGGCCAACAGGTGGTACACCGCCAAGTGCGACCCGGCCACGTTCGACCAGCCCGGCGAGGCCGACCTGGAGGCCGCGATCTCCAACCTGCACGTCATGCACAACCGGATGCACGACTGGTCCTACCGGCTCGGCTTCACCGAGACCGCCTGGAACATGCAGGACGACAACGGCACCCGAGGCGGCCTGGGCGCCGACCCCGAGCGGGGCAACGCCCAGGCGGGGGCCAGGGACTTCACCGTGCGGAACAACGCCAACCAGATCACCGGCCCCGACGGGGTCGCGCCGATCACCAACATGTACCTCTGGCAGCCGATCGCGGGCGCGTTCTACTCGCCCTGCGTGGACGGCGACTACGACATGTCGGTGATCGGGCACGAGTACACCCACGCGATCTCCGGCCGCATGGTCGGCGGCCCGACCGCCGGATGGAGCGGCGCCCAGGCCGGTGCCATGAACGAGAGCACCTCCGACCTGTTCGCCATGGAGTACCTCTTCGAGTCCGGCTTCCGGCCCGCGGGCGACACGCCGTACGTCACCGGCGGATACGTCACCGGTGACCGGAAGGCCGGCATCCGCAACTACGACATGTCCGCCTCCCCGCTGAACTACAGCGACGTCGGATACGACCTCGTGGGCCGGCAGGTGCACGCCGACGGCGAGATCTGGACCGCCACCCAGTACGACGTGCGCGAGGGCTTCGTCCGGCGGTACGGCCGGGGCGGGCCGGACCGGCAGCGGGCGTGCGCCGAGGGCAGGACCCCGCTCGACCGGTGCCCCGGTAACCGCCGCTGGGCGCAGATCTCGTTCGACGCGCTGCTGCTGATGGCCTCCGGGGCGGTCAGCTACGTCGACCACCGCGACGCGCTGCTCGCCGCCGACGCCATCCGCTTCGGCGGCAGGGACCGGGACATCATGTGGCGGGCGTTCGCCGAGCACGGCCTCGGGGAGGACGCGGCGAGCACCGGCCCCGATGACGCCGACCCGACGCCCGGCTTCGCCGACCCCGTCGGCCGGAACGGCGAGGTACGGCTGAGGCCGCCGTCCGACGACGAGGACGCGGTGCTCCGGCTCTACGTGGGCGACTACGAGGGCCGCGCCGTGCCGGTGGCCGACACCGACCCGGCGACCGCCCTCGACGACACCGCCGAGCTGACCCCGGGCCGCTACGACTTCCTGGTCGTGGGCGGCGGATACGGGCACACCAGGGTCAGGCTGGCGGTGCGGCCCGGCGCGGAGCTGCCGGTGGCGCCCCCGCTGACCAGGAACCACGCCTCCGCGGCGCTGGGCGCGACGGCCACCGGCGACGGCGTCAACCAGGGCATGCTGATCGACGAGACCGAGGCCACGGACTGGGCCTCGCTCACCGCCCCGGTCAAGGACAGATCCGTCACCGTCGACCTGGCCGGAACCGAGCCGGTCCCGGTCCGCAGGATCCAGGTCAGCGCGATGCTCCGGCCGAACATCAACGACCCGGCCGACCCCGGAGGCCAGAACCGTTTCACCGCCCTGCGCTCGTTCCAGGTGCTGGCCTGCGACGCCACCCGCCGGGACTGCTCATCCCCGCGGTCGTACACGGTGGTCTACACCAGCCCGGCCGACGCCTTCCAGACCCGCCTGCCACGTCCCCGGGGCGCCGATCTGATCATCAAGTCCTTCGGGATCCCACTCACCAGGGCGACCCACCTGACCCTGCGGGCCCTCTCCACCCAGTGCACCGGCAACCCGCTCTACGCCGGTGAGCAGGACAACGACCCCAACTCGGCGACGGACTGCGCCACCGCGGGCGCGGCCAGGAACCAGCTCCGCGCCGCCGAGTTCCAGGTCTTCTCCCGCTAGCCCGCCAGGACGACGACCGCGCCCCCTCCCCCTCGGGGAGACGATCCGGGTACGGCCTCCGCCCGCTCGGCGGGAGCCGTACCCGGATCGCCGGGACGGTCACTTCAAGTGGTCGCGCACGACCTGCCGCGACTGCCGGGGAACGCCCATGTTCCCGGAGCCTCCGGGGCGCCCCGCCTCTTCGGGGTCTCCCTCGCCTCCCCGGGGCACCGAGGTCTCAGCCGCCGGCCGTCCGTGGAAGATCCGGTCGACGACCCGGGCGGCCGCCCCGCCGTCGTCCAGCGGGCAGAACCTCGCCGCGAAGTCGCGGTGGCGTCCGGCGTACTCCGCCGCCACCCGGTCGAGGTCGCGGACCGCCTCGGCCACCTCGCCGGTCGTGCGCAGCAGCGGCCCCGGGGCCTCGGCCTCCAGGTCGAAGGAGAGACCGCGCACCTCGTCCCGGTAGTGCTCCAGGTCGTAGGTGTAGAGCAGGATCGGCCGCCCGGTGACCGCGAAGTCGGCCATCGCCGAGGAGTAGTCCGTGACCAGCACGTCCGCGACCAGGTAGAGATCCCGGATGTCGGGATAGGCGGAGACGTCGACGACGAAGTCCCTGCCCGCCCGGGGAACCCGGTCGAAGGTGTTCGGGTGCCTGCGCACCATGACCACGTGGTCCGCGCCGAGCCTCGACCACATCCTGTGCGGGTCGAAGCGGAGGTCGAACCTGGAGCGGCCCCTGCCGTGATACCTGTCGTCACGCCAGGTCGGCGCGTACAGGACGACCTTTCTCCCCTCGGGAAGCCCGAGGCGCCCGCGGATCTCCGCCACCGCCTCCGGCTCCGGGCCGACGAGCGTGTCGTTGCGCGGATACCCCGTCTCCAGGATCTCCCCCTCGAACCGGAAGGCGGCCCGCAGGATCGGCGTGCACCACGGGCTCGGCGACACCAGATGGCTCCACTGACCGACCTCCACGGCCAGCCGCTCCCGGTGGGCGGCCTCGGCGAGCGGCCCCCGGTCGATGTCGAAGCCGACGCGTTTGATCGGCGCCCCGTGCCAGGTCTGCACGACCACCTGGCCCTCCCTGCGCCGGAACCACTTCGGCAGCGCGGTGTTGGTGACGACGTACCGGCAGGTCGCCAGCGCCTCGAAGTGCTCCCGCCCGGACGTCCTGACCGGGACGATCCCCCGCGGCCCCTCGGGCAGCACCACCTGACCGTCCCTGACGTTCCACAGGAACTCCAGATCGGCCCCGCTCCGCCGCAGCTCCTCGTAGATCGCCCGGGGGTTGTCCGAGAACCGCCTGCCTCCGTGGCTGTCGAAGAAGACGGCCTCGCGGAGCGGCTCCCCCGCCCGCAGCCGGGGGTAGAGCCGGTCGCGCAGCATCCGCCGCGTCTTGGCGTCCTGCGCCTCCCCTCTCAGGTCGCCGCCGACGGTGAGCACGGGCACGCCGTCCTGGTCGCCCTCGAAGACGAACTCACGGTACGCGGACTCGTGCCGCACCGGCGCGTCCAGGCCGGACACCAACCGGCGCCCTCGGTCACCGGACCGTACGGCCAGGCCGTAGGCGCCCGAGGGCAGGGGCAGCCGTCCGGCGAGCGAGCCGACCTCCCGCGGGGTCACCGTGACCGTGAAGCGCCCGTCGGCGGACAGGCGCAGCGGGAACAGGTGCTCGTCGAACCGGTTGCGCGAGGTCACCACCAGGTGCGCGGGCTCGTGACCGGCGGCGCCCCCGGCCGGCTCCAGATCGTGACCGGCGGCGGTCCCGGTCAGCTCCAGCTCGCCTCCGGAGGTCCATCCGGCGTGGTCCACGTGGAAGGCCGCCGCGTGCTCGCGCAGCACGAGGGCCCCCGAGGGGGAGGCGCCCGCGGTCAGGTCCCGGCCGGCGTACGCGTGGCGGCACTCGACCCCGGCCGCCACCGGTCCCGCGCCCTCCACCTCCAGCCGCCACTCGGCCGTCGTGTCGAGTGTCCCGGCCTCCGGACTCGACGCCGGCAGCGCGGGCAGCCGGGAGGAGAGCAGCTCCCCCAGGGCGACCACGGCCCGAAAGGTCCCGTCCGACACGGTGACCGGATAACGGTGGGGGAACCCGCCCCCGGCGCGTGACACGACCAGGACGGGGTCCGGCCCGAGATCTTCGAGGACCGGGCCGGAGAGCAGCAGCCGGTCGCCGTCCAGCGCGCACTCCGTAGCCCGCGCGCGCTCCCGCTCCACCCGGACGCGGAACTCCCCCGACTCCGCCCAGTACGGCCAGACCCTCACCCGAGGCTCCGGCTCGTGATACCCCAGCCGCCCGGCCGACGCCGGATCCGGCCGCCTCAGCCGCTCACGCCGGAGCATGCCCCGGTGCAGGACCCAGAGCTCCACGTGCCAGGTCGCCGCGTCACCTCCCAGCCTGCGGGGGTCGACGGCGAACCGGAACCCGCACCAGTCCTCCGACTCGCGCGACAGCATCGAGACGGTCCGGAAGACGGTGACCGGGACCCTGATCCTGCGGCCGGTGTCCTCGCGTACGAACCAGGCGAACACCCGCTGGTGCCTGCGCTCACCGGGGCTCAGGTATCTCAGCGTCGCCCGGCCCTCCACGCTGAGCCTGCCGCCGTCCCAGCGGACGTCGTCGATCCGCTGGCGCAGCTCCAGCTCCTCGCGGAGCCGGGTGACCCGGGACGGGAGCGGCACGGGACAGGCGAGGTGGTGGCGGCGCAGCCGCCGGACCACCCGGGCGTCCGGCTGAACCGTGCGCTCCCACTCCAGGAACTCCAGCAGCTCGGGCAGGCGGCGCTCCCGCACCAGCCGCCACCTCGCCCTCCTGGGCGCCGGGAGCCGGGCGAGCACCCGGGGGTCGACGGCGTCGAGATAGTCACCCGCGAGGTCGAGAAAGCGCTCCCGGAACGCCTCGTCGGCCCTCTCCAGCGCCTGGACGAAGACCGGCAGGTCACCGTCGAGCACGGTCCGGTCCCACGCGGACACGTGGGCGGCACGGCCGTTGCCGAGCAGGAAGCCGCGGACCGCCGTCACCGACGCGAAGCGATCCTCGATGCCCTTGACGTTCGTGCGGTCCTGGGTGATCGACAGGCTGTCCCCGTCACGCTCCCGCCACAGGTATATCGGGCAGGTGAGCACGTCGACGGCGTCGGCGAGGAAGTGGGCCGGCAGGGCGACCGAGGTGTCCTCGTAGAGCACCCCCTCGGGGAATCGAAACCCGTGCCTCTCCCAGAACGACCGGCGCCACAGCTTGTTGGTGACCAGGCGGTCCATCAGCAGGGACTCCCGGCGGGTGACGTGCGTCCGCGGCACCCGCTCGGCGAACGCCTCCCGGTGCATCGGCGACTGCCACGCGCCCCGGCCGTTGAACCGGTGCACGTTCCCCGTGACGAGGTCGGATCCGGTCTCCTCCAACGTGGCCAGCATGGTCTCCAGCGCGTGCGGCGGGAGCATGTCGTCGCTGTCGACGAAGGCGAGGTACTCCCCCGAGGCGGCCCTCAGGCCGGTGTTCCTGGCCGCGCCGAGCCCGGCGTTGGCCTGCCGGAACAGCCTGAACCGCCCGTCCCGCCGGGCGAACCCCTCGGCGATCTCCGCGGCGGCGTCCGGCGAGCCGTCGTCCACCATGACGACCTCGACGTCCTGCCACGTCTGGCAGGCGAGGGATTCCAGGCAGGCTGCGAGATACGGCTCCACGTCGTAGATCGGAACGATCACACTCAGTCTGGGCAAGGTGTCAACCCCCATGGCTGGAGCCGGCTGAAGCGGTCCGTGGACCGGGAGGGTGGAAAGGGCGGCCGAGGGCGTGGTACCGCCAGCCCGCGGCACGCCAGATCTCGGCGTCGAGGGCGTCGCGGCCGTCGACGACGACCGGGTGCGCGACCAGCTCCCGCGCCTTCACCGGGTCGAGGTCGGCGAACTCCCGCCACTCGGTCAGCAGCAGCACCACGTCCGCGCCCGCCAGGGCGTCCAGGGCCGTGGCGGCGTAGCGGAGCCCGGGGTGGGCCCGGCGGGCGTTGTCCATGGCGACGGGGTCGTGAACGGTGACCCGGGCGCCCTGCCCGTGGATCCGGGCGGCGACGTCGAGGGCGGGGGAGTCGCGGATGTCGTCGGAGTCGGGTTTGAACGCCGCGCCCAGCACCCCGATCGCGCGGTCCGGGAAGGAGCCGCCGGCCAGCTCGCGGGCCAGGTCCACCATGCGCGCCCGGCGGCGCATGTTGATCGCGTCCACCTCGCGCAGGAACGTCAGCGCCCGCCCGGCACCCAGCTCCCCCGCCCGCGCGGTGAACGCCCGGATGTCCTTGGGCAGGCAGCCGCCGCCGAAGCCCAGCCCCGGGGTGAGGAACCTCCCGCCGATCCGGTCGTCGAAGGAGAGCGCCAGCGACAGCTGTTTGACGTCGGCGTGGGAGGCCTCGCAGACCTCGGCCATCGCGTTGATGAAGGAGATCTTGGTGGCCAGGAAGGCGTTGGCGGCGACCTTGACCAGCTCGGCCGTCGGATAGTCGGTGACCACCAGCGGAATCCCCACCGCCAGCAGCGGCGCGTACACCTCGCGCATCACCTTCTCGGCCCGCTCCGAGGCCACCCCCAGCACGATCCGGTCCGGAGCCAGCGTGTCCCTGATCGCGAAGCCCTCGCGCAGGAACTCGGGACTCCAGGCCAGCTCAGCCCCGGCGCCGACGGGCGCCAGCCGTACCAGCTTGCCGGCCAGCCGCCGCGCGGTGCCCACCGGCACCGTGGACTTGCCCACCACCAGGCACTCCCGCCGCAGCCCCGGCGCCAGCTCCTCGATCGCGGCGTCCAGCGCCGAGACGTCGGCACCGTACTCCCCCGGCTTCTGCGGGGTGCCCAGGCACAGGAAGTGCACGTCACCGAAGGCCGCGGCCTCCGCGTAGCGGGTGGTGAACCTGAGCCGCCCGGCGTCCAGGCCGCGGCGGAGCATCTCCCGCAGGCCGGGCTCGTAGATCGGCGGATCCCCGGCCCGCAGGCGGGCGATCTTCTCCGCGTCCACGTCGACGCCGAGGACCTCGAAGCCCAGATCCGCCATGCACGCCGACGTCGTCGTCCCCAGATATCCGGTCCCGAGCACCGTCAGGCGCGGCGTCACCGTCGGGCGCGGCGTCATCCGGAACGGCTTCCGCCGCGCGCGGACGGACGCCGTCTCCGGGACACCCCGGCGAGGGAGAGTCCCCTGCCGAGCATCCGCCTCAGGCGGCGCATCGGCGTACGGTCGAGCCGGCCCCGCAGCCGTCTCACCCTCCGCCTCCAGCGCAGTGCCTTCCTGCGCCACCGCGCCGCCGCGTCGGCGGGCCGGGCCCGCTCCTCCGCCTTCTCCATCGCCGACAGACCCCACGTCTCCCCATCCAGCCACTGCGTGCCGAAGGTGGCGTCCACCACGTCCTCCAGGTGGCGTTCCTCCCGGATCATCCGGGCCCGGTGGAACGCGGCGGTCCGTTCGAGCCGGGCCGCGACCACCCCGTCGTCCTCGGCCAGCGCCAGCGAGACCAGGCCGTACCCCTCGGAGTCGGCCAGCCGGATGAGCCGGTGCAGACAGTCGGGCCTGGGCACCCAGCCCGGCGGGCACACGAACCGGAAGGGGGTGGGAAAGGGCGTCTCGCCCACGCTCTCCGCCAGGTGGACCCGGCCGTCGTGCGCGTAGAGCTCGCGGACGAGCCGCAGGTCGACGGCGGGCTCGTCCAGCGGGGCCCGGCGTCCGCCGGGGATGGCCGACCACGGTCCCACCACGGTGACGCCGATGTCCGCCGTCGAGCCGGCCAGAAACCCGTCGACCGTGGCGCGGACCTGCTCGTAGGAGGCGTCCCCGACGGTCACCACGACCTCGACGAAGGGCACCTCCCACAGCCGGGAGGGAGGTCTGCGCAGCCAGCGGTAGCTCGGCACCCGGTTGGCGAGGAAGACCCAGTTGTGCCGCTTGACCTCCCGCTCCCTGCGCATCACCGTGGACGCCCCCAGGTGCCGGCTCCGGGACTCCCCGTCGGCCACGAAGACCGCGCCCGCCTGCGCCAGGCGGTACCCCAGCTCGGTGTCCTCGGCGAGCACCAGGGAGGTGTCCATCCCCCCGGCACTTCTCAGCAGCGCCGCCGGCAGGGACGCGCTCGCGCCCACGTGGACCTTGAAGCCGTCGAGCCCGGCGTCGCGCAGGCCCCTGGTCCGCTCTATGTACTCGCTGCTCCAGGTGTCGGTGACGTTCTCCCCGGCGTCGAAGAGCCGCTCCGCCGTGCCCGCGCGCACCTCGGCGCGCACCTCGGCGGGGCTCAGGCCCGCGTCCCAGGCCGAGACCATCTTGAACCGGCCCAGCACGGTGAAGTAGTCGGCCAGGTGGTGCCAGCGCATCTGCGCCTCCACCTGCTCACGAAAGACGATCATGTCGGCGTCCAGCCAGTGGATCACCTCGCCCTCCGCCACGTCGGCACCCGACTGGCAGGCCCAGGCGCGTCCCCAGCCCCCTGGACGGCTGGGGACCACCCGGGTGCGCTCCGGAACGACCTCGGGGAGTCGCAGCGGGGACTCGCCGCCGTCGTCGACGACGATCACTTCGAGCAGATGGGCCGGGTAGCTCTGCGCGGCCAGACTCGCCAGGGTCAGCGGAAGGGTCCGGGACCGGAACGCGGGGACGACGACGCTCACGGTCCGGCGGGGGGTCCACGCGCCCAGTTCCTGAGGGGTCACCCGGCCGTAGTCGTTGAGCCGGACCAGCGGCTGGGGTGCTCTTACCGGATCGACGCGTCCGGTCGGCGTGTTCAACATCGATACCCTTCACCTGTTCGCTGAGCTGCTTACCGGGCCTGGCCGTACTCCCCGTCCGGGGAGAGTCCTTCCATCTCCATCAGCGGGTTCGCGTGCAGCCCTCTCCACTGCTGCCGGAACGACCGGAGAAAGCCGGTGATGGGCTCCTGCCACGTGTGCCCCGCGGCCTCCCGGCGCCGGAGGATGTAGTTGAGGCCGTGGGTGCGGTAGATCCTGCCGCCCGCGGCGGCGACCGACTCCAGCAGCTGGCCGTCCACGGTGCGCGGGATCGGGCGGAACCCTCCGGCGTCGTCGAACGCCGCGCGGGACATCAGCATGGTGCCGCCGGCCACGACACCGGTGTAGGTCTCCGTGGCCAGGTGACGGCGTACGGTGACCCCGATCCGTTCCAGGTGGACGAACTCCGGCGCGGACCCCACGAGGTCGGCGGAGGAGTAGCGCCGGGCGAGCAGCAGGTCGGACAGGTGGTCGGGGCCGTACCAGTCGTCGTCGTCCATCTTCGTCAGGTAGGCCCCCGAGGCGCGCGCCGCGGCCTGGTTGAGCGCGGCTCCGAACACCAGGCCGGTGTCCGCCTCGACCACGGTGATCGTCCCCTTGTAGGCGGACACGGCCGACGCCGCGTCCGGCCGGTCGGCGGAGAACCCGTGCAGCGTGAGGATCACCTCCACCTCCGGCCCCCGCTGCCGGCCCACCTGCTCCAGGGCGAACCCCACCATGTCGGGCCGCCGCGTGCAGAGCAGCACCGAGACCGACGGCGGGGCGGGCGGCCGGAGACCGTGGGCGGCGGCGAGCCTGTCCCACCTGCCCGCGACCCCGTGCCGGGCCAGCGCGCACCGCCGGAGCCGGATGCTGAACCGCTCACGGGCGAGCGCGTCGGACAGCCGCCCCGCGTCGAACCCGTCCAGCAGCCCCGCCAGCTCGGCGCCCAGCAGGTCGCGCCACTCCGCACCGGGCTCGGCGATCACGGGCACCCCGGCCGCGGCGAGGCCGCAGACGGCACGGGCCACCCCGAAGGAGACGGGCCGGCCCCCGTGGAGATCCACCGCGACACCGGCGAGCCCGCGCAGCCGGGCGACGTCCACGTCCGTGAGGGAGCCGGACGGCGGGACGCGCGCCACGACGTCGTCCCCCCGGACCACCGCGTAGGCCCCGGCCAGCTCCACCAGCTCCGCCAGGGGTCCGTCGTCGGCCGGGACGAACCCGATGGGACAGACCGACCGCTCGTCGATCGGCGCGAGACACTCGGGTGAGAGACGCCCGGGTGAGAGATCCGGGCCGATGGCGGCCACCCGCCCCCAGCCGGTCGCGGGCGCCGGTTCCCCGCCGGTGGCCGGGTCCGGCCGGCCGATCAGGGGTACGGCGGGCGCCTGCCCCTCGGGCGCGTCGCCGCCCGCCGTACGGAGCACGAGATCGCACCCGGGCGCGTCGCGCCGCCGCGGGACGGGCCCCGACAGCGGAGCCGGTGTGACGTTGGGATCCCCCGGCCGCCACCGGCCGGACCCCGCCCCCACCAGGGAGACCACCGGCGTGTGCAGAGGCTCTCGCCCCAGGCCGTCCAGGCCCCGGCAGAGAGCCCGCAGGACACCTCCGGCCGGCGCGGGCTTGGAGAAGCTCACCTCGACCCGCCAGAGGGGGCCGGCCGGGTGACCGGAGCGGCGTCCCCGCCCCTCCCCGCGGCGGACGCGGACATCGAGCAGGGTGCGCCAGAACCTGGCGCCGTCCACGACCGGCACGGGTGCCAGGCGCCACGGCGGAGACTCCATGATCATCATGGTCAGCCTGCGCGCCCAGGGGAGCGTGTTCCCGTACGGCACCGCACGCCTCAGGTCGGCGGGCGTCCTGGCCAGCAGGAGGAAGTCCTCCAACTCCCCCGAGGCGCCCAGGTGGTCGGCGGGGAACGCGTCCAGGTCCACCCAGGAGACACCGTCCGCCTCACCCGGGGGCGCCGGCGGCTCCGCGTCCCCCTCGAACCCGATGTGGCAGCCGAGAGCGGGCGGGGACGCCTCCGGTTCACGGTTCACACCTGGCTCCTGACGAACACGTCCAGGCCCTTCTCCGCGGCGTAGGCGGTGCGGACGACCTCGGGGAACCTGGCGGCCCACAGGTCGCTCACCGCCCGGTCGCCCTCCCTCGCCGCGTCGTCCAGGAAGACGGCGACCTGCTCGGAGCAGCGGGGCAGCAGGAGCGGAAGGGCGGGGTAGCGTGCGGCGGGCCCCGTGTCGCCAGGTGGCCCGTCGACGAAGACGAGCCCGATGTCCGCGAGGCCCTCCAGGGCCTGTGACGAATACCACCGGTAGGTCTCGGCTCCGCTCTCCCACAGCTCAAGGGGGGCGTCGCGGACCTCGACCACGGCGGAGAGGCCGTGGGCGCGCACCAGGTCGCGGCTGGCCTCCGCGTAGCGCGGGTCGTGCTCAAGGGCGACGACCGTCGCCCCGACCTGCTCGGCGACGTAGCCCATCCACACGCTGGAGGACCCGCTGCCGCATTCGACGATCGTCTTCGGCCTGGCCTGCAGGACCCACCCGACCATCATCCGCAGCACGTCGGGGGAGGCCGCCCAGCCCCTGAGCGGGGGAAGCGGGGCGCGGGGGCTGATGAGCGCCCGCAGGTCGGCGAACGCCTCCATCTGGGTGTAGGAGCGGCGGATCTCCCGGTCCAGGGAGCGGCACTCCCCCCTCACCCGGGCGAACTCGCGCTCCATCAGCTCGCGCGACCCGGCGACGGCGCCGAGGGATTCGGCGTGCCGCGCCCCGCCCGCGTCCTCCAGCGCGCCGATCCTTCGCTCCAGCGCGCCGAGTCTGCGCTCCAGCGGGGCGGCCCTGCGTTCCAGCCGGACCAGCGACCCGCCCACCACCTTGATCCTCTCGGCGTCGCGGCGGGCCCCGCGCTGGAGCGAGCGCAGGGCGGCGAGCGCCGGCACGGCGGCCAGCACCACCAATCCGGTGGACAGCACCGACGGCAGACGGCCGTCGACACCACCGGCACCGTAGGCCAGCGCCGACGCGGACAGCGCCAGGCCGACCGCCGTCCCGACGGAACGACTGGGATATCTCATCGACGGCATGCGCATCCGGGCCTCCGGGGGAATTACCCGCATGGATCGCGACTCCGCGTCCACCGGCCATTCAACGGGCAACGTTGTGGAACAACGTAGGGGCCGCCCTCAGCCGGCCGTCCGGACTTGGTCCCGGCTTTGCGAAGCCCGGTCCAAGCGCTTGCGCACCGGAAAGGCGACGGCGGAGGGCCCCTGAAATCTCCCGAATACCGATATTTAGCGACGAACACCGAAAACACGGTCGCCGGTTGACGTCCGCTTTCCCCATGTGCCGCACCGGCGCGGTGGGCTCAGCCGGCACCCGGGACGGTGACGTTCCGCTCCTTGAAGTCGTAGCCGTTCCTCGTGGCGTTCTGACGCAGCATGTCGAAGGAGTTCTTGCCGGCGGCGAGGTCGGCCTCCGTGGCCGTGCCGTTCCTCAGCTTCCCGATGAGACCGGTGAAGGTGTCGCTGACCGCCTGGACACTCCTGCACAACGTCGGGTTGGCCATGGCGAAGCCTCTGGCGACCTTCAGTTCGTGGAGGGCGAAGGCTCCGGCCAGGGCCGCCTTCACGAAGGTGCGCTTCCTCTTCTCCGCTCCGGCCTTGAAGCCTCCGCTCCGCAGCGGCCGGTAGATGTAGCGGTAGAACGCCCCCAGCGCGAGACCCGCGTGCAGCGCGAAGCGCGTCTTGGCGAACGGCTTGGCGTTACCCCCGGCCGGGCACCCCCCGTCCTGCTCCCGGCCGGTGCCCCCGGTCGCCGGCGGGGTGCTCGCCGCCACCGGATGCGTGGCCACCGCCCTCTCCGGGACCAGGGCGGCCCGCCTGTCGCCGCCGCAGCCGCCGAGCAGCGTCACCGCCAGCACCGTCGCCACCGGAACGGCGGCGAACCGAGCTCTTCCCACAGTCATCTCTTCCCCCGTAAAACCTCACCGCACGATGATTCGCCCCCTCACCCTCTTCCCCTGGTAGCCATGTCAACACATACGGTAACCATTCGTGCTCCGGGCCGCGTGCCTCTCATGGGCTCCCGCCGGAGCGTCCGAGCCTCCGGCCTCCTCGCACGCGGCCCGTCCCGGGCCTACATGTGGTCCGTATCCGGGCCGTCGACGGGGACGATCTCGGGAGCGCCGAGGCGGATGGCGTCGGCCTCCTGGTCGGTGTCCTGCTCCTGGGAGAGCCGCTCGGCCTCGACGCGCTTGGTGTAGTACTCCATCTCGCGCTTGATCTGCTCGGCGTCCCACTCCAGCGGCCCGGCGAGCAGCTCGGCGACCTCCTCGACCACCCCCAGCCCCCGGTGGAAGGTCTCGATCGAGATGTGCGTGCGCCGGGCGAGCACGTCGTTCAGATGCCGGGCGCCCTCGTGGGTGGCCGCGTAGACGACCTCCGCCCGGAGGTAGTCGTCCGCCCCGGTCAGCGGGAGCGCCAGGGACGGGTTCTCCTCGATCAGCGCGAGGACCTCGTCGATCAGCGAGCCGTACCGTTGCAGCAGGTGCTCGATCCGGGCCACGTGGAGCCCGGACAGCCGGGCCAGCCGATGCCGGGAGTTCCAGAGCGCCTGGTAGCCCTCGGCCCCGGCCAGCGGGATCCGGTCCGTGCACGACCGCGGGACCCGCTGGTCGAGCCCGTGCGCCACCGCGTCCACCGCGTCCCGCGCCATGACCCGGTAGGTCGTGTACTTCCCCCCGGCGACCATGACCAGCCCCGGCACCGGATGGGCCACCACGTGCTCGCGGGAGAGCTTGGACGTCTCCTCCGACTCCCCGGACAGCAACGGCCGCAACCCGGCGTAGACGCCCTCGACGTCGTCGCGGGTGAGCGGCACCGAGAGCACCTCGTTGACGTGTTCGAGCACGTAGTCGATGTCGGAGCGGGAGGCCGCCGGGTGTGCCCGATCCAGGTCCCAGCGGGTGTCGGTGGTCCCGACGATCCAGTGCCGGCCCCAGGGGATCACGAAGAGCACCGACTTCTCGGTACGCAGGATGATCCCGGTGAGCGCGTGGATCCTGTCGCGCGGGACGACCAGGTGGACGCCCTTGGACGCGCGGACGTGGATCTGCCCGCGTCCCCCGACCATCTCCTGGATGTCGTCGGTCCACACGCCGGTGGCGTTGACCACCTGACGGGCCCGCACGTCCAGCTCGGCCCCGCCCTCCAGGTCGCGCACCCGGACCCCGGTGACCCGTTCCCCCTCCCGCAGGAAGCCCACCACCCGGGCGCGCGAGGCCACGTGGGCGCCGTACGCGGAGGCGGTCCGCAGCATGGTCATCACGTAGCGGGCGTCGTCCACCTGGGCGTCCCAGTACTGCACCGCGCCGGAGAACGCGGTCCGCCGCAGCGCGGGCGCGAGCCGTAGCGCCCTGCCCCGCGACAGATGCCGGTGTCCGGGCACACCGCGGGTGAACCCGAAGGAGAAGCCCAGCGAGTCGTACATCATCAGACCGGCCCCGACGTACGGCCGCTCCCAGCCCAGGTGGGTGAGCGGGAACAGGAACGGCACCGGCCGGACCAGGTGGGGGGCGATCCGCTGCAGCAGCAGTGCCCGCTCCTGGAGCGCCTCCCTGACCAGGTCGAAGTTGAGCTGTTCCAGGTAGCGGAGGCCGCCGTGGATCAGCTTGGACGATCTGGACGAGGTTCCCGAGGCGAAGTCGCGCGCCTCGAACAGCCCGGTGCTCAGCCCCCGGGTCGCCGCGTCGAGCGCGACGCCGGCGCCGACGACACCGCCGCCGATCACCACCACGTCGAGCTCCTGAGCGGTCATCCGCGTCAGCGCCGCGGCCCGCTCGGCGGGGCCGAGCCGCGCCGTGCCCATTCGCGCCGTCATGATGCATCCCCCTGGGGTACGGGTTCGTCGGCTTGCACCAGATATCTACCCGCTCAGCCCCGCCATTACTACTGACGGGTAACGAACCCCGGCTGAGATCCGGCCCGTCGGTCACCCGGACGCCGGGCGGTCTCCCCGGTCTCCGGCCCACTCCTCCCGGTCGGCACTCACACCCGGCTGTGGATCATCCAACCAGTATTCAGAGGGATATATCTGCGAATGTTCCTCATGCGGGATGCGGGGTCACCCGCTCGGGGCGTCCCGGTTGAGCCGGGGGTCGACGAGGTGGTCGCCGAGGGGGGTGCGGTAGTAGAGCACGGATCGCCCCGATCGGCGGCGCCGTACGAGCTCCGCGTCCAGCAGGACCCTGAGATGGCCGCCCACCGATCCCAGGCCGTGACCGGTCAGCGCGACAAGCTGGGTCGTGCTCTTGGGCTCCGCCAGGCGAGTGAGGATGCCGGCACGCACCGGGCCGAGCAGCCTGCGTAACGCCTCCGGGGGTGCGCCGCCCGGAGGGTCGGCCAGAAATCCGGTACACGGATAGACCACCGCGTACCGCCGCGGGGGATCCCAGCCGACCCAGCCTCCGTTCGTGGTGGCCGGGATGAACAGCAGCCGGGCGTCGGCGGCGATGTCACGCGGCGGGGTGTCGTAGGCGTTGATCTGGAGCCGCCCGTCGCCCAGCCATCGCATGCCCGGTCGCATGCCGCTCAGCGCGGCGGCCCAGCCGCCTGAGCTCAGTCTCTGGGTTCGCGCGACGACGTCGGCCTCGAACACGCGGCTCAGACGCCCCCACTCCGGCCTGACCGTGTGGGTCCAGATCCATTCGAGCAGGCCGGCGGCGCGGCCGGGGAGGTCGGGCACACGCAGCTCCGCCGGAACCGGCCCGCCGAGCCCGGCCGCGAGGTCGCCGACGGCCACCTCGGCGGGTGTCTCCCGGACCCGCGACAGCTCGTCGTGGAACGTCCGATCGCTCTCCAGCGGCGGCATGGTCACGAAGTCGGCCAGCCAGCTTGGGCGTAGTGCCGCCTGGACGAACAGCGCCTCGACGGGGTTCGCGGCGAGACGGTCACGGTAGGCCGGGATGTGGGCGCGCAGCCACGGCTCGCGGCCGGAGACCGGCCTCCCCCAGTGCAGGGCGAGGAGCGCCGCGACGGTCTCCGCCAACGGTGACACGGTGAAACGACTCCGTGCCAGCACGTCGGCGCCGACCCGCCAGACCCCCACGTTTCGCCTCCATGCGAAACTTTACCCCCTCTGCCCGGAGCCCAGCAGACTCCCCGCATGCGCACCTACGGAGAGTTGTTCCGCACCCCCGAGTTCACCCCGCTCTTCGCGGCGGTGTCGGCGCAGGTCGCCGGCGGAACGGTCAGCGGGCTGGCACTCGGCTCGCTCGTCTACGCCGCCACCGGGTCACCGCTGCTGTCGGCGCTCAGCATCTTCGGATCCTCGTTCGCCCAGGTGATCGGCGCCACGGCGCTGCTGTCCCTCGCGGACCGCCTGCCGCCCAGGGCGCTTCTCGCGGCGGTCGCGACGATCTTCGCGGCGGGCACCGCCGCCATGGCGATACCGGGGATGCCGATCTGGGGGCTCTTCGCGGTGATCATGGCGCTGGGCCTGACCGGCTCGGTGGGCGGCGGTGTGCGCTGGGGCCTGCTCAGTGAGATCCTCCCGGACGAGGGGTACGTCCTCGGCCGGTCGATGTTCAACATGACCGTCGGCGCCATGCAGATCGGCGGATTCGCCCTCGGCGGAGTCCTGGTCACCGCCCTCTCCCCCCGCGAGACGCTGCTCATCGGCGCCGGGCTGGACCTCCTGGCCGCGGTCGTCATACGGGCCGGCCTGACCAGGCGCGCGCCGCGGGCCACCGGCCGCCCGTCCGTCCGGGAGACATGGCGAGTCAACGCCCTGCTGTGGTCGTCTCCTGCCCGGCGCCACCTCTACCTCGCTCTGTGGATCCCGAACGGGCTGATCGTCGGGTGCGAGGCGCTGTTCATCCCCTACGCGCCGGACGCCGCCGGGGTGCTGTTCATGTCCGGCGCCCTCGGCATGCTCGCGGGCGACACGGTGACGGGCCGGTTCGTCCCGCACGAATGGCGGGGCAGGCTCATCACACCCCTGCGGCTCCTCCTCGCCGCGCCGTACCTGCTGTTCGCGCTGCCGCTCCCCTTCCCCGTCGCCGTGGTGGCCGCCGCCACAGCCTCGGCCGGGTTCAGCGCGGGGCTGCTGCTACAGGACCGGCTCGTCGCGCTGATCCCGGACGACATGCGCGGGCAGGCGCTCGGGCTGCACTCCGCGGGCATGCTGACCATGCAGGCCGTCGGCGCCTCCGTCGCCGGATCCGTCGCCCAGTACGTTTCACCCGCCACCGCGATGGCACTGATGGCGTCCGCGTCCCTGGCCGTGACGGTCGCCCTCACCTCCCGGCTGCGCGAATCCGCCGGGGCGCCCCCGGCGGAGACGGTTCCGCCGCCTCCCTCCTGAAGATCGTTTTGGCCGCCGGCTCTCCGGGAACCCGGGAGGATGGGACCATGAGCATCACACTCGCCGACGCCCGCCTCGTGACCCCCGACGGTGTTCACGAGGGCTGGCTCACCATCGAAGACGGCCGGATCACCCATGTGGGCCGCGGTCCGGCCCCCGGGCCGGGGCACAGTCTCACGGGCCGCTACGTGGTGCCGGGGTTCGTCGACATTCACAGCCACGGTGGGGCGGGCGGCTCCTTTCCCTCCGGCGATCCGGACGAGGCGAGCCGGGTCGCGGCCCTGCACGCCCGGCACGGCACCACCACGCTGATGGCCAGCCTGGTCACCGCGTCCCTGGACGATCTGGCCAGGGCCGCGTCCGCGCTGGCCGACCTGTGTGACGACGGCCTGCTGGCCGGGATCCACTTCGAGGGCCCCTACATCTCCCGAGCCCGCTGTGGTGCGCACGACCCGGCCCTGCTGCGGGAGCCCTCCCCGCGGGAGTTCTCCGAGCTGCTCAAGGCCGGGCGCGGCCATGTACGGATGCTCACCGTCGCCGCCGAGCTGCCCGGCGCCCCGGACGTCATCCGGGAGGCGACGGCGAACAACGTGATCGCCGCCTTCGGCCACAGCGACGCCACCTACGAGCAGACCGTCGAGGGCGTCGAGGCCGGCTGCACCGTCGCGACCCACCTCTTCAACACGATGCCGCCGCTGCACCACCGCGCTCCCGGCCCGGTGGCCGCGCTGCTGCAGGACGAGCGCGTCACGGTCGAGCTGATCAACGACGGCGTGCACCTGCATCCGGCGATGACGCGCCTGGCCTACGACGTCGCCGGCCCCGGCAGGACCGCGCTGATCACCGACGCGATGGCGGCGACCGGCATGGGCGACGGCGCCTACGAACTCGGCCCGATGAAGGTGAACGTGGTCGGCGGCGTCGCCCGGCTGGCCGACGGGGACGCCATCGCGGGCAGCACGCTCACCATGGACGTGGCGTTCCGGCGAGCCGTCCGGCAGGTCGGCCTGTCCCTGACCGAGGCGGCCGAGATCGCCTCGCTCACCCCGGCCCGGGTGCTCGGCGTGGCCGACCGGCTCGGCTCCGTCTCGGTCGGCAAACAGGCCGACCTGGTGGTGCTCACCGACGACCTGGAGGTCTCCGGCGTCATGAGGGGCGGACGCTGGATCACCGAGCCGCGCTGACCCCGCCGCCCGCGCCGCGGTCCGGTTCTCGCGGTCACGCCGGCTTCGGCGGGCGGCGCGTCCTCACGGCCAGTCCCAGCGGATTCCGACCAGGCCCGGCTGGAGGGAGTCGGTCACCAGGTGGACCGCGTGGTGGGCGTTGAGGGTGAGCTCGCCGTGGTCGTGTTCGCCCGGACCGTGCTCGTGGCGGGCGAAGCGGCGGATGCGGGTCGGCAGGGTCGCGGGGGTGAAGCCGACCCGGAGCGTGTACTGACCGGCCGGGGAGCGGAAACCCCGCTCGTACTCGGTGGTCTCCACACCGCTCGGATCCGCGAGCTCGTAGCGGATCACCTGGGTGTCCCCGGTCCGCAGCGCCCGGTCGAACAGCAGTTCGGCCACCACCAGCGCGGTGGGCCCGTCACGGCGGACCCTGCCGACCCGGCAGTCCTCCAGCGCCCGGATGCGCACCCGTTCCACGTCACAGCCCAGATCACCCCGGTAGACGATGATGTGGCGGTCGACGGCGTCCTCGTACGCCCGCACCACCTGGAGCGTCTCGCGCCGGACGGTGCTGCGGTCCGGCCCGATCTGCAGCGTCTCGTACATTCCGGCGATCTGCAGCCGCCGGTCGTCGGGCGTGCCGTCGAGATCGTGGAGCAGGGCGGAGAGCGCGCGGGACGGCTCCAGGATCGAGGAGCAGGGCACGGCGCCCTGCGCCGTCCCGCCACCGTGAGCCCGCCCCCGGGGGCGGGGCGGACCGAGCAGGCCCATCAGCGAGCGCGGCGGCAGGATGAGGATCTCCTCCAGGGCGCGGACGGCCCGCAACGACTCGGGCCGCTCCGGGCGGCGCAACCCCTGCTGCCAGTAGCTCAGGCTCGTCATCCCGACCCGTAGCCCGCGCTCCTCCAGACGGTGGCGGAGCCGGTCCAGAGTCAGGCCCCGCGCCTCCACCGCGGCACGGAGCGCGACGTGGAAGGGGCCCTCGCGGAGAGCGATCCGGAGCTCGCGATCATCCGACACAGGGGAATGTTCACAGATTTTCCCTCATACGTCACTTTCGCCGGGCCCGCCGCCGCGGCCTCAGGTCCGCCCCGGCGCCCCGGGCGGCCCGGCTCCACACCGGCGGCACCGGAGCCCGGTGGCGATGACCTGGCGTTCGGCGCCCGCCGGGGGACCACACCCCGCGAACGCCGCGCGCCGGGAGAAACACTCGGGAAGGACAGGTGGGCTCTCAGCGGACCTGCGGGGCGACGACGACCTCGACCCGCTGGAACTCCTTCAGGTCGGAGTATCCCGCGGTGGCCATCGTGCGCTTGAGCGCACCCATGAGGTTCATGGAGCCGTCGGCCACCGAGGACGGGCCGTGCAGGATCTGCTCCAGGGTGCCGATCGTGCCGAACTCGACCCGCCTGCCCCGGGGCAGCTCGGGGTGCTGCGCCTCGGAGCCCCAGTGGAACCCCCTGCCGGGGGCCTCGGCCGCCCTGGCCAGCGGTGAGCCGACCATCACCGCGTCGGCACCGCAGGCGATCGCCTTGGCGATGTCACCGGAGGTGCCCATGCCGCCGTCGGCGACGACGTGGACGTACCGGCCGCCGGACTCGTCCATGTAGTCGCGGCGGGCCGCGGCCACGTCGGAGATCGCGGTGGCCATCGGCACCACCACGCCCAGCACCGTGCGGGTGGTGTGCGAGGCGCCGCCGCCGAAGCCGACGAGCACGCCGGCCGCACCGGTCCGCATCAGGTGGAGCGCCGCGGTGTAGGTGGCGCAGCCGCCGACGATCACCGGGACGTCGAGCTCGTAGATGAACTGCTTGAGGTTGAGCGGCTCGGCCCGTCCTGAGACGTGCTCGGCGGAGACCGTGGTGCCGCGGATGACGAAGATGTCCACACCCGCGTCGATGACGGCCTTGTGATACTGGACGGTGCGCTGCGGGGAGAGGCGGACGGCCGTGGTCACCCCGGCCGCGCGGATCTCCTCGATGCGGCGGCCGATCAGCTCCTCCCTGATGGGCGCGTTGTAGATCTCCTGAAGCCGCCTCGTGGCGGCCTCCCCCTTGAGCTCGGCCACCTCGGCCAGCAGCGGCATGGGGTCCTCGTAGCGGGTCCAGAGCCCTTCGAGGTCCAGCACGGCCAGGCCGCCGAGCCTGCCGACCTCGATCGCGGTCTTCGGCGAGACCACGCTGTCCATCGGGCTCACCACGACGGGCAGCTCGAACCGGTAGGCGTCGATCTGCCAGGCGATCGAGACCTCCTCCGGGTCACGGGTGCGCCGGGACGGGACGATGCCGATCTCGTCGAGCGCGTAGGCACGGCGGCCGTTCTTGCCGCGTCCGATCTCCACCTGAGTCATATGTCTGTCTTTCCCATTCATACGTGTACGGCGTGCGCCAAGCGGACGCGAGCCGTACCGTGCCGGTGTAGGCCGGTATAGAGCTGATATGAACCGATGAAGATCGCGGACCGGGGTGGCCCGCCGGAGCACCGGCCCTGTCGCGAGTCCCGCGCCGTTCGTCCTCGGTTCCCGCGGCAGGACTCTACCGACGGTGGTAGTTCGGGGCCTCGACCGTCATCTGGATGTCGTGCGGGTGACTCTCCTTGAGGCCGGCCGAGGTGATCGGCATGAGCTCGCACCTGGTGTGCATCTCCTGGACCGTGCGGCACCCGGCGTACCACATGCCCTGGCGCAGGCCGCCGACGAGCTGGTGGGCGACCGCGGCGACCGGACCCCGGTAGGGCACCTGGCCCTCGATGCCCTCGGGGATGAACCTGTCCTCGGTGCCGACGTCGGCCTGGGCGTAACGGTCCTTGCTGAAGGAGGCGCCGCCGCGCTCGCGGTTGCGGACCGCGCCGAGCGAGCCCATCCCCCGGTAGGACTTGAACTGCTTGCCGTTGATGAAGATCAACTCACCGGGGGACTCCTCGCAGCCCGCCAGGAGCGACCCCAGCATGACCGCGTCGGCCCCGGCGGCGATGGCCTTGACGATGTCGCCGGAGTACTGGAGGCCGCCGTCGCCGATCACCGGCACCCCGGCGGGGCCCGCGGCGAGCGAGGCCTGGTGAATGGCCGTCACCTGCGGGGCGCCGACGCCGGCGACCACGCGGGTGGTGCAGATGGAGCCGGGGCCGACCCCGACCTTGACCGCGTCGGCCCCGGCGTCGACCAGCATCTGGGCGCCCGCGCGGGTGGCGATGTTACCGCCGACGACCTCGGCCCGGGTGTTGGACTTGATCTTGGCGATCATGTCGGCGAGGCCCTTGGAGTGGCCGTGCGCGACGTCCACCACGATCACGTCGACCCCGGCCTCGACCAGGGCCGCCGCCCGCTTCTCCGCGTCCTCCCCGACGCCGATGGCCGCCCCCACGACGAGCCGGCCGTCGGCGTCCTTGGTGGCGAGGGGGTACTGCTCGCTCTTGGTGAAGTCCTTGACCGTGATGAGCCCGCGGAGCCGCCCGCCGCCGTCGACCAGCGGGAGCTTCTCGATCTTGTTCTTTCTGAGCAGCTCGAACGCGCCGTCCCTGGAGACCCCGACCGGCGCGGTCACCAGCGGCATCGGGGTCATGACCTCGCGCACCGGACGGCTGTGGTCGGTCTCGAAGCGCATGTCGCGGTTGGTGACGATGCCGACGAGCACACCGGCCGCGTCGGTCACCGGGACGCCGGAGATCCGGTAGGTGGCGCAGAGGCGCTCGACGACGGCCAGGGAGTCGTCCGGCGAGCAGGTGACCGGGTTGGTGACCATCCCGGCCTCGGAGCGCTTGACGAGGTCGGCCTGCTGGGCCTGGTCCTCGATGGAGAGGTTGCGGTGCAGGACGCCGATGCCGCCCTGACGGGCCATCGCCACCGCCATCCGCGCCTCGGTGACCGTGTCCATCGCCGCCGAGATGAGCGGGATGCGGAGGGTGATCCCCCGAGACAGCCGTGTGCCGGTGTCCGCCTCACCCGGCTGCAGGTCCGAGTAGGCGGGCACAAGAAGCACATCGTCGAACGTGAGTCCCGCCTCGGTGAACCTGGCCATCTGCAACCCTCCTGCCGCGGCGCTCTCATGAGATGGGGAAGGCGCCGGCCCCCGGATCACAGTTTAGAGTCTGGCTGCAAACATGGAGGACACCGGGGAAAGTTACGAGGTTGGGAAAAGGTTAAGGGCGCATCATGACCGCTTGGGTGGTTCGGAGGTTGTTGGCCACATCAAGGCCATAAGGTGGGATCGTGCTCGACGACGTCCCTCGCGACCCGTTCGCGGACGACCCCGACGACCCGGCGTCCGCGCTGGGTGAGTCCGGCGCCCCGGAGCCGCTGACCCCGGCCGAACGCGACGAGGCGATGACCGACCTCGCCGATGTCGAGGTCTTCCGTTCCATGCTGGAGCCCCACGGCGTGCTGGGCCTGGTCCTCGACTGCCCGGAGTGTGGTGAGCAGCACTACTTCGACTGGGAGCTGCTCCGCGGCAACCTCCGCCTGATGATCGAGAACGGCCGGCCCCAGGTCCACGAGCCCGCCTGCCGGCCCAACCCCACGGACTACGTCACCTGGGAGTACGCCCGGGGCTACGTGGACGGCGTGATCGACACCGAGGAGCACCGCTGATCGACGTCGTCGATCAGGGCCGCCAGCAGGCTCACGGCGGCGTCCGGGGAGGTGACGGGCTCCCTGCGGGAGAGCGCGTCCAGCAGGGCGTCGGTCTCGGCCACGACGGGATCCCGCTCCGGCCCGTATCTCCGGGCCGGCCGCCGTGGATGGACGGTCGTCACGACCTCGCCCGCCTCGGACTCCCGCCGGCCGGGCGGGCCCCGTCCCGCGTTCCGCTCACACGCCGCCGGACCGGGGTCGGCTGTCCGGCGGTCAAGCCGTCGACTCCAGCTCCGCCATCGCGCGCAGCCGGGCCAGCGCCCTGTGCTGGGCAACGCGAACCGCGCCTGGTGACATGCCCAGTACATTACCCGTCTCCTCCGCGGACAGTCCCGACACCACCCGGAGCATGAGCAGCTCGCGCTGGTTGTCCGGGAGCCTGGAGAGCAGCCTGCGGGCGTGCTCGGCCTCGATGTAGCGCACCACGGTCTCCTCGGGTCCCGGCCCCTCGTCGGGCCCGTCGGGGAGGTCCTGGGTGGGTACGGCGGAGCGCACGGAGCTGCGGAGCGCGTCGGCCACCTTGTGGGAGGCGATGCCGAAGACGAAGGACGCGAACGGCCGTCCCATGTCGCGATAGCGGGGCAGCGCGGACAGCACCGCGATGCACACCTCCTGGGCCACGTCGTCCGCGATGTGATACTGACCGGAGACCCGGCCGAGACGGGCCCGGCAGTAACGGACGACCATTGGCCGTAACTGCGCGATCAAGGATTCGATCGCGGTGCGATCCCCCTGAACGGCGAGGCGCGTCAGATCCTTGAGATCATCCCGATGGGCGGTCCCTTCAGATCTCGTCGCAAGCCTTACCCCATTTTTGGCGTCGGCGACGCATCCCTCGGTCACGTTAGGCATAATGCCCGCCCCGGTCGGGCGTGTCGTCATAGCAAACGGCTACGGATTGGTCACATTGAGGCGGAGATAACCCGATGTAATCAATCGAACACAGTAAGGCTTTGGCTATGCGTAAATATTTCATCGGATTACCGAATATGTCGACTATTGGTTAGAAGATGCATTGATCTTCTACGCATCACAACGCGACGCCCCGGAGCTCCTTTTGGTTTACCGGAAAACGCAAACGGCTCGCCTCCCCTGCGGGACGCGAGCCGTACGGATCCGTGAGGATCAGTGACCGTGGCCGTGGCCGTGGCCCTGACCGCCGGCGGCCGGGGCCTCCTCCTCGGGCTTCTCCACCACGAGGGCCTCGGTCGTCAGCAGCATGCCGGCGATGGAGGCCGCGTTCTGGACGGCCGAGCGGGTGACCTTGACCGGGTCGATGACGCCCTGGGCGATCAGGTCGCCGTACTCGCCGGTGGCGGCGTTGAAACCCTGGCCCGCGGAGAGCTCGGCGACCTTGGTGGTCACCACGTAGCCCTCAAGACCGGCGTTCTCGGCGATCCAGCGAGCCGGCTCGATGAGCGCCTTGCGGACCACGGCGACCCCGGTCGCCTCGTCGCCGGACAGGCCCAGGTCGTCGAGGGCCGTGGAGACGTGGATGAGCGCGGAGCCACCGCCGGCGACGATGCCCTCCTCGATCGCGGCGCGGGTCGCGGAGATGGCGTCCTCAAGGCGGTGCTTCTTCTCCTTGAGCTCCACCTCGGTGGCCGCGCCGACCTTCAGCACGCAGACGCCGCCGGAGAGCTTCGCGAGGCGCTCCTGGAGCTTCTCGCGGTCCCAGTCGGAGTCGGACTGCTCGATGGCGAGCTTGATCTCCTTGACCCGGTCGGCGATCGCCGCCGCGTCACCGGCCCCGTCCACGACGGTGGTGCTGTCCTTGGTGATCACGACGCGGCGGGCGGTGCCCAGCACGTCGAGGCCGACGTGCTCCAGCTTGAGGCCGACCTCCTCGCTGACGACCTGGCCACCGGTGAGGATGGCGATGTCCTGCAGCATGGCCTTGCGGCGGTCACCGAAGCCCGGGGCCTTGACGGCGACGGAGGTGAAGGTGCCACGGATCTTGTTGGTGACCAGGACCGCGAGGGCCTCGCCCTCGACGTCCTCGGCGATGACGAGCAGCGCCTTCTTGCTCTGCGCGACCTTCTCCAGCAGCGGCAGGAAGTCCGCGACGGAGGCGATCTTGCTCTGGTGGATCAGGATGTAGGGGTCCTCAAGAACCGCCTCCATCCGCTCCTGGTCGGTCACCATGTAGGGCGACAGGTAGCCCTTGTCGAACTGGAGGCCCTCGGTGAACTCCAGCTCCAGGCCCATGGTGTTGGACTCTTCGACGGTGATGACACCGTCCTTGCCCACCTTGTCGAACGCCTCGGCGATCAGGTCGCCGATCTTGGCGTCCTGGGCGGAGATCGTCGCGACGTGCGCGATCTCCTTCTTGTCCTCGACCGGCCTGGCGGACTCGATCAGCCTGTCGCTGACGGCCTTGGCCGCGATGTCGATGCCGCGCTTGAGGGAGAGCGGCTGGGCGCCGGCGGCGACGTTGCGCAGACCCTCGCGGACCATCGCCTGGGCGAGGACGGTCGCGGTGGTCGTGCCGTCACCGGCGACGTCGTTGGTCTTGGTGGCGACTTCCTTGGCCAGCTGGGCGCCGAGGTTCTCGTACGGCTTCTCCAGCTCGACCTCACGGGCGATGGTGACACCGTCGTTGGTGATGGTCGGCGCACCGAACTTCTTGTCGATGACCACGTTGCGGCCACGCGGGCCGAGGGTCACCTTGACGGCGTTGGCGAGGGCGTTCACGCCACGCTCAAGAGCGCGGCGCGCATCTTCCTCGAACGACAGGATCTTCGCCATGTCAGTCCTCTCTAAAAGTACGTCGGCGCATCAAAGCCCCGGGCGCTCTCGCGACCCGGGGCTCGATACGTCATCTTTACGAAGCGTGAATTACTTCTCGATGATGGCGAGCACGTCGCGGGCGGAGAGTACGAGGTACTCCTCACCGCCGTACTTCACCTCGGTGCCGCCGTACTTGCTGTAGAGGACGACGTCGCCCTCCTTGACGTCGAGCGGGATGCGCTTGTCCCCGTCCTCGTCCCAGTTGCCGGGGCCCACCGCGAGGACCTTGCCCTCCTGCGGCTTCTCCTTGGCGGTGTCCGGGATGACCAGACCGGAAGCTGTGGTCTGCTCTGCCTCAAGCGGCTGGACCACAATGCGGTCGCCGAGCGGCTTAACGGGAACCTTGGTGGCGGTCGTCACGTCGGACCTCCCCTTCAGATTTGAATGATCTAGAAGAGGCGACCAGCGGTCTGCCGTCGCGGGTGTCAGACCTGCCTCGTCGCATGTATCTGGCACTCTCACCGGGAGAGTGCCAATACGGAACAGTATGCAAGGTGGGCTTGACAGTCAACACGAACCGCCCCCGATCAAGGTTTGGGAACGTCAAACCCTCCGCCGGGCGACAGCGCCCCCCCGATTCGGGGAACATGTGAGGGAGACGAGCGAGCACCGAGGAGAATGTAACCCGATGACCACGTACGGTGACGGGAACGACGCTACGGTGGACGACGTGACCAGCACGATGGGCGTGGAGACGAGCACGCCGCGCGAGAGCGGCGACCCGCTCGCCAACTGGCCTTACCCCCCGCCCGACGGCTGGACCGCCGACGACCTGGACCGGCTCCCCCAGGACGGCCCGAACGGTGAGCCGGACTTCTTCAAGCACGTCGAACTCGTCGATGGAGCCCTCATCTTCATGTCCCCCCAGAAGCGTTTCCACGAGTACCTGCTGTACGGACTCCGGACCAGTCTCAACGCGCAGGCCCCCGACCATCTGAAGGCGGTGATGCAGATGGACGTCGTGCTCGGTCCGAGACAGCGCCCGTGCCCGGACGTCCTGGTCGTCGACGCCGAGGCCGCGAAGGACCGGTCACGCACCGCCTACAGCCCCGGCGAAACACGTCTCGTCGTCGAAGTCGTCTCCCCCGAGTCCGAGTTTCGCGACCACGAGGTGAAGCCGAGGCGCTACGCCAAGGCCGGTATCCCGCATTTCTGGCTGGTGGAGAACAACTCCGACGAGCCGGTGGTCTACGTCTACGAACTCGATCCGGTCGGCCACGCCTATGCTCTCACCGGCATCCATCACGGCCGCCTCAAGCTCACCGAGCCGTTCCCCGTCGACATCGACCTCACCGACCTGCCCGACTGAGGGGGAGGACACGCCCCGGCCACACGGTAGCGTCGGACGGTGTGGACCTTGACGCGTTCCGGCGGCTGCTGACTCCCCGTGGCCAGGAGGCCCTGAAGGCGGCGGCCGAGGTCGTGGGCGACGATCCGGTGGCCGCGGTGACGCGGCTCAGGAGGAGCCACGACGCCGGCCTGACCTCGGCGGCGCTCACCCAGGCCATGCTCAGGGCGCGCGCGGCCGGCAAGTTCGGCGCCGACGCCGAGCTGATGTACTTCACCCGGGCCGGTCTGGAACAGGCCACCCGCCGCGAGGTGGCCGACCACCGGGCCCGGCGCATGGCACCGGGCTCACTGGTCGCCGACGTCTGCTGCGGCGTCGGCGGGGACCTCCTCGCACTGGCCAGGGCCGGTTGCGCGGTGGAGGCGGTGGACGCCGACCCGCTCACCGCCGCGATCGCCCGCGCCAACGCCGACGCCCTGGGGCTGGGCGACCGGGTCTCGGTCCGCACGGCCGACGCCGCCACGGTCGACCCGTCGGCCTTCGACGTCCTGTTCGCCGACCCGGCCCGCCGCACCGCGCGGGGCAGGACCTTCGACCCGATGGCCTACTCGCCTCCCTGGCCCGAGGTGCTGGAGATGGTGGCCAGGTCCCGGGCCGCCTGCCTGAAGGTCGCCCCGGGCATCCCCCACGGGTTCGTCCCCGACGGCGCGGAGGCCGAGTGGGTCTCCTACCGGGGCGAGGTCAAGGAGGCGGTGATCTGGTGCGGCGGCCTGGCGGGCGGGGGCGGACACCGGGCCACGATGCTGCCGTCCGGCGCGACGCTGACGCCCGACCCCGCGCTCGGCCGGGCGGAGCACGGCCCCGTGGGCCGCTACGTCTACGAGCCGGACGGCGCGGCGATCCGGGCCCACCTGGTCGCGGAGGTCGCCGCGCTGGTCGGCGGACGGCTGATCGACCCGCAGGTCGCCTACATCACCGGGGACGTCGCGGCGCGGACCCCGTGGGCGTCCGGGTACGAGGTCCACGAGGTGCTGCCGTTCTCGCTCAAGCGGCTGCGGGCGGCGCTGCGAGAGCGCGGAGTGGGCAACGCGACGATTAAGAAGCGCGCCTCGGCGGTCGATGTGGATCGCCTCAGAAAGGACCTGAGGCTCTCCGGCGACCAATCGGCCACGGTCATTCTCACCCGGATCGGGGAAAAGCCGTTTGCCCTCATCTGCACCCCTTTCTGAGCTGGCAAAACAGTAGATCAGGGCAATTCACCGGCAATCATCGCCTTTCACCTTCGACGCAGAAAAACCTTGATCAAAAAGCTAAGGTGACCGCGCGGGAGTTTTCCCCGCCCGCGGTTCGACCGCGCCCGTCAGCATGCCGTACCGACCCCACCGCGCGGCCGATCGTCGGCGAGTGAAGGAGCTTTCTGTGGATCACTCCGACCACACCCTGCTCCAGGCAGGCGGTCAGACCGCCATCTCCGACCGGATGCGCGAACTCCTCGCCCGCGCCGCCCAGGACCACGTCTACGAGCAGCGGACCCAGGGCGCGGTGCTGGATGAGATCCGCCGGCGCCTGGAGGGCATGGAGTGGCTGCTGCGGGAGGTCAGGGAGCGCGAGCTCGGCGGCCTGAGCGGCACTCTGGAGTCCGTCCACGGCCGCCTGGCCGACATCTCCGCCCGGCCTCCCGAGTGGGCCGAGGGCCTCGCCCAGCACGTCGAGGCGGTCCGCGACCACGTGGACGCCGTCGGCGAGCGGGTCGGCGCCCTCGGCCGGAGCGTCGAGTCGGTGCGCGAGCGGGTCGTGCCCGTCGGCGAGCTGCCGAGCCTGTGGGCCGACGTCGGCGCCGTGGGGGAGAACGTGGACGAGGCGCTCGTCCAGCTGCGGTCGATCGCCGACGGCGCCCGGGGCGCCGATGACCGGCTGGACGAGCTCGCCCGGCTTCTCGGCCACGTCCAGACGAGCATGGAGGCCGCCGCCGTCCGGTTCACCCGCCTGGACAGGGCGCTGGGCGAGCTCGTCCAGCGCACCGGCCGCCTTGAGTCGGAGCTGCTCGGCCTGCCGGCGGGCGTCCGGGAGACCGTCGACGCCGCGACCGGCCGCCTGCTCACCGCCCTCGGCGAGCTCACCGTCCGCCACGAGAGCCGCTCTGAGGCGCTCGACGAGCGCCTCGACGACATCGAGGGCCGGGTCACCGGCAGGATCGACGCCGTCGACGCCCGCCTGTGCATGCTGGACGGCCACGCGGAGCGGGCCGCCGGGCGGCTGGAGAGTGTGGACGAGCGTGTCGAGGCCGTCGACCGGCGTCTCGGGCGGCTGTCGGCCACCCTCGACATCGGCGACGTCCACCCGAGCCTCGGCACGCTCCTCGGCACCCAGGCCGACGACCGGACCAAGCGCTTCGACTCCCTGGACGAGCGCATCGACCAGGCTCAGGCGGCGCTCGCCCCGCTGGCCGGCATGCTCCGCGCCCAGCCCGACCGCGAGCAGCTCGGCGCGGCCCTCACCCGGAGCATGGAGCCCGCCCGCGCCGACCTCAACCGCCGCCTGGGCGCGCTGGAGGAGACCATGCTGGCCCTCGCCGAGGCCCTCCTCCGCCCCACCCGAGGCGACGACGACAAGGACTGATCACACGCGGACGGTGGTGATCGGCATCGAGGAGTCCGCGGGGATGTCCAGCGGGGACGGCTCGGCACCGGCCGCCACCAGGTCGGAGCCGAGCGTGGCCACCATCGCCCCGTTGTCCGTGCACAGCCCCGGGCGGGGAACGCGCAGCCTCACCCCGGCGGCGTCGCACCGCTCCCTGGCCAGGGTCCGCAGGCGGGAGTTGGCCGCCACACCGCCGCCGATCAGCAGGTCCCGGACGCCGTGCTCCCGGCAGGCCCGCAGGGCCTTGCGGGTGAGCACGTCCACCACGGCCTCCTGGAACGAGGCCGCCACGTCCGGCACGTGGATCCGCTCGCCGGCCCGCTCCCTGGCCTCCACCCAGCGGGCCACTGCGGTCTTCAGCCCGGAGAAGGAGAAGTCCAGCGTCCCGTCGTCCTGCTTGCCGCGCGGGAAGGCGATGGCCGTGCCCGAGCCGTCGCGGGCCACCCGGTCGATGTGCGGGCCGCCGGGGAAGGGCAGGCCGAGCACCCGGGCCACCTTGTCGAACGCCTCACCGGCGGCGTCGTCCACGGTCGACCCCAGCGAGACGACCTCCTTGGCGACGTCCGGCACCAGCAGCAGGGAGGAGTGCCCGCCGGAGACCAGCATCGCGACGCACGGCTTGGGCAGGGCTCCGTGTTCGAGCTGGTCCACGGCCACATGGGCGGCCAGGTGGTTCACACCGTACAGCGGCACGCCGAGCCCCAGCGAGTACGCCTTGGCGGCGGCGACGCCGACGAGCAGGGCGCCCGCCAGCCCCGGGCCCGCGGTCACCGCGATCGCGTCGATGTCGGTGAAGCGCAGACCCGCCTGTGCGAGCGCCCGCTCGACGGTCGGGGTCATGGCCTCCAGATGCGCCCGTGAGGCCACCTCGGGCACCACCCCGCCGAAGCGGGCGTGCTGCTCGACGCTGGAGGCGATCGTGTTGGCCAGCAGGGTGTGCCCGGCGACGATGCCCACCCCTGTCTCGTCGCAGGAGGTCTCGATGCCCAGCACCAGGGGTTCGTCACGCATTGAGGTCCTTCTTCATCATGATCGCGTCGGTGCCGTCCTCGTAGTAGTGGCGGCGCACACCGATCCGCTCGAACCCGAACCGGTCGTAGACCGCCTGGGCGTCCGGGTTGTCGGCACGCACCTCAAGAAAGACCGACCGCGCCTTCCGCCGTACGGCCTCCGCCAGCAGCTCGGTCAGCATGGCGCCGCCGATCCCCGCCCGGCGACGGCCGGCCAGGACGGCGATGGTCTGCACGTCCGCCTGATCCCCCGCGGCGAGAAGCCCGGCGTAACCGACGATCTCGTCGTCCATCAGGGCCACCACGTAGTGCCGGGTCCTGGGCTGGTCGTCCAGCTCGCCGCGGAGCATGCCCTCGCTCCAGGCGTCGTGGGGGAAGGTCTCCCGCTCGACCCTCATCACCGCGGGCAGATCGTCCAGGGTCATCGGGCGCAGCACGAAGGTCATGTGGAGACCTTCTTGGGCGGCGAGGGCAGCCGGGCGTCGGGGCGGCGCAGGTAGATGGGGTGGGGCGGGCTCAGCACGGGGTGGGTGCCGCTCTCCACGACCTCGCGGACGTCCGGCCCGCCGAGCTGCTCGGCGGCCAGCGCGGCCAGCGCCCCCGCGAAGGGGTACTCCGGGGCGTCCGCCAGCCGGGACTCGCCCAGGACCTCGGCGTACATCCGCGCGCCCGAGCCCACGAGCGGGAGCTCCCCGGGCAGGTCCTGCGGCCTGTCCACCGACGGCCCGGACAGCCGGGTGCGCGGGTCGGCGTAGCCGCCCCAGAACACCTCCTTGCGCCGCGCGTCGGTGGCCACCAGGAACGGTCCGGTGAGCCCGCTGCCGTAGGCGACGGCGTCGAGGGTGCACACGCCGTAGGCCGGGACGTCCAGGGAGGCCGCCAGGGCCTGGGCGGTCATCAGCCCGACTCTCAGCCCGGTGTAGGGGCCGGGGCCGGCGCCCGCGACGACGGCGGTGACGTCGCCGAGTGAGGCACCCGCCTCCCGCAGGACCTTCTCGATCGTGGGCACGAGCAGTTCGCCGTGGCGACGGGCGTCGACCGTCGTCGACTCGGCGAGGACCCTCGAACCGTCGTGCAGCGCTGCGGTGACGGCGGGGGTAGCGGTATCAAAGGCCAGGACCAGCACGAACAGTTAGCCTAGTCCGTCGCGCGAGGCCCCCGGGTCCGTCCCCGCATGGCGGGCCGGGCGCGCGGGGGGTCGGGGCGCGACGGCGTGCCCTTGGCCGAGACCGGCACCGGCGAGCCCGGCGCGCGAGGGTCAGGTCTTGACGAGGGTGGCGTAGACGATGACGTTGTCGTGGTACTCGTGCCTGTTCCAGTCGAAGTCGCCGCCGCAGGTGATGAGCCGGAGACCGTCCTCAAGATAGACCTTGTCCGCCGGGAACCGGTCCTTGCTCACCTGCTCGATGGAGTCCACCCGGTACTGGGCGACCTTGCCGTCGCTCCGCGTGACCTTGATGGCCTGCCCCGCCCGCATCTGCTTGAGCCTGTAGAAGACCGCGGGGTCGGTCTTGGTGTCGACGTGCCCGAGGATCACCGCGGAACCGGGGTCGCCGGGGACCGCGCTCTCCTTGACCCACCCCGCCGTGTCCGGCTTCTCGAACGGCGGAAGCTCGATCTGGCCGTCTGTCACGCCGAGCTTCATCAGCGGCGCCTTGACGCCCAGCGAGGGGATGTCGAGGCGGCTGGGCACGACCTGCCTGCGGGCCGGCGCCGTGTCCACGCCGCCGCCCTTGTCGAGCGCGACCATGACGACGCCGGTGACGACTCCGGCCACGACGATTCGTGACCAGCGGGGGGACTCTGCCATCGGCCGGCTACGAGCGGCGGCGACGCGCGACCGCGACCCCCACGCCTCCGGCGAGGGCGACCCCCAGCAGGACCCCGGTCACCCCGAACGGCATGCCCGAGTCGCCGTGCGGGCCGTCGGCGGCGGTACCGCCGCCGCCCGTGCCTGGTCCGTGGGTGCTGATGACGGTGCGGGTCGCCTTGGGAGTGGAGCTCGGCCCGCCGGTCGGCTTCTCGCTCGGCTTCTCGCTCGGTCCGTCCGTCGGCCTGTCGCTCGGCTTGCCGTCGCCCACGACCCTGAGGCTGGCCTTGCCGGTGTCGTTGGTCCCCTCACATCTGGCGTTGACGTCGTAGACGCCGGCGTCGGTGCCGGGTGCGACGACGGCCTGGCCGCGGACCCAGGGCCGCGCCGCGGGCGTGGCCCCGGCGGGGGCCGAGGGGCTGGGCGTGGCCATGATGGGGTCGAGGGTGACCGGCGCGCGGAAGGCCAGTGAGGAGGAGGTGCCCCGATGCTCGGGACCACCCTCGGGAATCGGGCAGTTGGCCAGGACCCACACCTTCTGCCCCGCCTTGGCGCGGGCCGGCTGGAGCTGGACCTCGATGTTCTCCCTGCTGATCGCCGTCTGCCTGGCGACCGGCGAAACGGCCTCCCCCGGGCTGCCCGAGCTCGCCCCCGCCGCGCATCCGGCCACCCCGAACAGGGCGATGGCCCCTAGAACCGCGACACCTCTGACTCTTGGCACCGTCGCACTCCACTCCGCAGTCCGGTCGACGACCCTCGCCCGGCACAACTTCCCGCCTGTTTCCCATTAAACATGGGCATACCCGCAAGAATCGATCTTCGACCCCGATGATTGATATCAAGTGGGACGTAGTGCCAGCCTGCCAGGATTCCCACGCCTACGGGGGTGAATCAGGCAGCGAATCGGATGACCGGGGAGTCAGACGACGCCCTGCCAGCGGGCGCCGACCCCGCGCAGCCGTACCGTCCGGTCCTCACCGGACTCACCGCGCTCGATGAGGATCTCCAGGCGGTCGTCGGCGAGCCCCTCGACCAGGCCCTCGCCCCACTCCACGACCGTCACCGACTCCTCCAGCGAGGCGTCCAGGTCCAGATCGTCGACCTCCAGGTCCCCGCCGAGCCGGTAGGCGTCGACGTGGACCAGCGCGGGACCGCCCGACAGCGAGGGGTGCACCCGGGCGATGACGAAGGTCGGGGAGGTGATCGGCCCGCGCACCTTGAGCCCGTCGGCGATCCCCTGGACCAGGGTCGTCTTGCCCGCGCCGAGCGGCCCGGAGAGCACCGCCAGGTCTCCCGCGCGCAACAGCCCGGCCAACTCGGCGCCCAGCTCCCGCATGCTCTCCGCGGTCGGTACGGCCCTCACTGCCCACTCTCCTCCGCCGCCGGTCCAGCCGGTCCAGCCTGATCAGCCTGTTCAATCGGTCCAGTCTGCTCAGCCGGTCCAGCCGGCTTGGCCGGTCCCGGCAGCCCGGTCGGTCTCGGCGGCCCCGCGCCCTCGGTGGCCGCCCGCTTGAGCAGGTCGCGCAGCGCGTCGTTGACCACGGTCGGGCGCTCCAGCTGGACCAGGTGCGAGGTGCCGGAGACCTCGGTGAACCGGGCGCGCGGCAGCGCCGCCGCCATGGCCTTGCTGTGCTCCACCGGCGTCAGCCAGTCCTTGTCGCCGACCATGATGGAGGTCGGCACCGCGTCCAGCACGTCCAGGGCGCTCAGCTTGTCGTGCGACATCAGCGCCGGATAGAAGTCGGCGATCACCTCGAACGGGGTGGAGCGGATCATCGA
The DNA here is from genome assembly GCF_053601935.1 of Streptosporangium sp. NPDC004631. NCBI lineage: Bacteria > Bacillati > Actinomycetota > Actinomycetes > Streptosporangiales > Streptosporangiaceae > Streptosporangium > Streptosporangium sp. NPDC004631. The sequence goes on from NZ_JBSGCR010000004.1 coordinate 237,265, forward strand.
CTCGGCGAAGTCCACCACCGTGGGGCTGACGTTCCTGGAGTCGCCGAAGCCCAGGTGACGCAGGGCCAGGAAGGCCACGTCGCTGCCCACCTGGCGCCCCCTGTCCACCAGCGTGCCACCGCGGCTCAGGAAGGACACCGTGCCGGGCGTGGCCTTGTGCACCGCCTTGGCCAGCAGCGCGGGCAGCCCCAGGGAGATCTCGGCCAGCTTGCCCGCCGAGGTGGAGATCAGCGCCACGCCCTTGATCTTCTCGCCGAACAGCTCCGGGCGCCGGTCGGCCAGCGCCATGACCGTCATGCCGCCCATGGAGTGGCCGACCACCACGCACGGGCCCGGCACCAGCGCCTCGATCACCTCGGCCAGGTCGTCGCCGAGACGGTCGATCGTGGAGTCGTCGACGTCGGTGCGCGGCGAGCGCCCGTGCGAACGCTGATCCCACAGGACCAGCCGGTAGGAGTCGCGCAGGTCACTCCGCTGGTAGTGCCAGGAGTCCAGGTTGAGCGTGTAACCGTGACAGAACACCACGGTCAGCGGGGCCTCCTCGGGGCCGTCCACCTCGGCGTAGAGGCACACGCCGTCGGAGGTGGTGACCGCGGTGGGCCGGCCGCGCAACTCGCCCAGCGGCTCGCTCGCCTCCAGGTCGGGCCGGAGCCTGATGCGCCCGACGGCGTACCGTTTGGCGAGGGCCGCGGCGGCCACCCCGGCGGAGGCGGCGCCGACGACGACACCCGCGATACCGACCTTGCGCCGTGTGGTAGTGCTCATGCGCCCCCCTGACCTGACTCTCACCGGTAAACGCGCGGAACTCGCGAACCGATCCCGGTCACAATCTCATGCGTAATCGTGCCAAGGGAATCCGCCCACTCCTGCACAGTTGGCTCACCCTGCGAACCGTCACCGAACAGAACGACCTCGTCACCCTCGGTCAGCGACTCGTCCTCCATGTCGATCATGAACTGGTCCATGCAGACGCGGCCGACGATCGGCCGCCGCCCGCCGCCCACCAGCACCTCCGCCCGGCCGGTGGCGTGACGGGGGACACCGTCCGCGTACCCGAGGGGGACGAGGCCAAGCGTGGTCTCACGATCGGTGACGTACAGGTGCCCGTAGGACACGCCGGAGCCCGCCGGCACCCTCTTGGCCAGCGCGATCCGCGCCACCAGGGTCATCGCCGGGCGCAGCCCGAAGTCTCCCAGTTCGGGCACGGGGCTCAGGCCGAAGGCCGCCAGGCCCGGCCTGATCATGTCGTAGCGCGCCTGCGGCAGGGTCAGCGTCGCCGCCGAGTTGGCGATGTGCCGGATCACCTGGGATCCCCCGGCACCCGCCTTCTCGGCGAAGGCCACCGCCTCGTCGAACGCGGTCAGCTGGGCCTCGATGGACGGGTGCCCCGGGATGTCGGCGCAGGCGAAGTGCGACCAGAGCCCGACGATCTCGATCGTCCCCTCGGCCTGCCCGGCCAAGGCGCGGTCCACCAGCGCGGGCCAGGCGGCGAGCACCGCGCCACCCCGCGAGAGGCCGGTGTCCGCCTCCAGATGCAGCCGGGCGACCCGGCCGGTACGGCGCGCCGCCCCGGCGATCGCGTCCACCATGCCCACGGCCCCGGCCGACAGCTCCACGCCCTGGACGATCGCCTCCTCCAGCGGCTCACCCGGTGTGATGATCCACGACAGAACCGGCGCGGTGACCCCCGCGGCCCGCAGTTCGAGGGCCTCCCGGAGATAGGCGGTGCCGAGCCTGGTGGCGCCGCCCTCCAGGCAGGCCCCGGCGACGGCCACCAGGCCGTGCCCGTAGCCGTCGGCCTTGATCGCGACCATGATCTCGGCCCCCGGGGCGTGCTCGCCGAGCAGCGCGACGTTGGCCCGGATCGCGGAGAGGTCCACCCGCGCCTCGGCAGGGGTCATCGGGAAACTCATCTTTCCAGTCTGGCAGGTCAGGGGCCGTGTCCGTGCCGGTCGGCGACCGACCCGACGACCCCGGGAAGGGCTTTCAGGACGTCCCCGGCGGCGAGCGGGCCGTGCCGCCCGGCGAGTCCGTGCAGATAGGCGGCGCAGGACGCCGCGTCGTATCCGCCGAGCCCCGCGGCCAGCAGCGCGCCGACCAGCCCGGCCAGCACGTCCCCGGTGCCGGCGGTGGCCAGCCAGGGGCTACCGGTGAGATTGACCCTGACCGGCAGCCCCTCCTCGGCGACCAGCGTGGTCGAGCCCTTGAGCAGCACGGTCACGCCGAGGTCCTCGGCGGCCCGCCGTACGTGCTCAAGCCTGCCGGCCTCGATCCGCGCCCGGGGCACTCCCAGCAGACGGGACAGCTCTCCGGCGTGCGGGGTGATCAGCACCGGCGCGGTACGGCGGAGCAGCGCGCCGTCCCGGGCCGCCAGCGTCAGCGCGTCGGCGTCCACCAGCACCGGGACGTCGCTCGCCAGCACCGAACGGGCCAGGGCCAGCGCCTCGGGGCCGGTGCCGAGGCCGGGCCCGAGCACCCACGCCTGCACCCGGTCCACCCTGTCGACCCCCTCGCCGGGCTCCAGCTCCGTGATCACGGCCTCGGGCCAGCGGGCGCGCACCTGCGCCACCGGCTCGGCGACCCCGGCGTAGCGGACCATGCCGGCCCCCGCCCGGATCGCCCCGCCCACGGCCAGCACCGCGGCCCCGGTGTAGGACCGGCTGCCGGCCGCGACGCCGACCACCCCCCTGCTGTACTTGTCGGAGCCCGCGCCCGGCCTGGGCAGCAGCGCCGCCACATCGGCGCCGGTCGGCGCGGACACCCCGGGATCCGGCAGGTAGGGCCCGAGCCCGATGTCGACGAACTCCACCCGCCCCGCGTGCTCGGCGCCGGGATCGACGAGCAGCCCGACCTTGCGGGCGCCGAAGGTGACCGTGACGTCCGCGCGGACCGCGGCCCCCTCGACCCGCCCGCTGGAGGCGTCCACCCCGCTCGGCACGTCCACCGCGACCACCGCGCCGGGCGCTTCACCGGTCAGGCCGGCGAGGGTGGCGTACGGCTCGCGCAACGCCCCCGTCCCGCCGATGCCGACCAGCCCGTCCATCACCAGGTCCGCCCCCCGGACAAGATCGCGAACCGTCGCGGGCGCGGCGCCGCGAACGTCCGTCACCCGGCCCCCCGCCTCTCGCAGGGCCGCCAGTCCGGCCTCGTGGACCCGCGCCCCGGCGAGGACCGCGTCCACCCTGGCCCCCCTGGCCGCGAGCCGCGCTCCGGCGTAGAGGGCGTCGCCTCCGTTGTCGCCCGCGCCGACCAGGATCACCACGCGCGAGCCGTACACGTCGCCGAGCATCCCCGCGCAGGTCACGGCAAGCGCGAAGGCCGCCCGTCGCATGAGCGTGCCCTCGGGCAGCCTCGCCATGAGCGCCGCCTCGGCCGCCCTGATCTGATCGGAGGTGTACGCGGTCAGCATGGTTGCGACGCTATCGGGCGCCGATCACCGGCGCGTGCTCCGGCACGGCCGACGGGCGGGGCGGGTGACTCAGCCCTCGGCGATGACGTAGGCCACGGCCACGCCGCCGTCGTGGGTCAGCGACACGTGCCAGCGGATCACGCCGAGCGTGGCCGCGACCTCGGCGACCCGGCCGCTCACGTGCAGCTCCGGCCTGCCGTACGGGCCCCTGCGCACCTCGGCGTCCAGATGGGCCAGGCCGGGAGGCGCGCCGAGCGCCTTGGCGACCGCCTCCTTGGCCGCGAACCTGGCGGCCAGGGACCGCACGGCCAGCACCTGCTCCGCCTCGGTGAAGAGCCGCGCCCGCAACTCGGGCGTCCGGACGAGCGACGCCTCGAACCGCGCGACGTCCACGACGTCCACCCCGATGCCCACGATCACGCTTCCAGGCTAGCGAAGGCCCGCCCGATCAGGGCGAAGAGCCGACCAGATCCGGATTTCGCCCCCCCTTTCCCCGTTTTACTCACCGGCAATCCATAGCCGTTGTCCACAGCCTGTGGACAACGGCTCGCCACGGCGGCACCGACGGGGGCCGCGCCTACTCCACCGTGACGGACTTGGCCAGGTTGCGGGGCTGGTCCACGTCGTGCCCCTTGGCCGCGGCCAGCTCGCAGGCGAACACCTGGAGCGGCACGGTGGCCACCAGCGGCTGGAGCAGGGTCGGCACGGCGGGGATGTGGATCAGCGTGTCGGCGTAGGGCTCGACGGCGGTGTCGCCCTCCTCGGCGATGACAATGGTCTTGGCCCCCCTGGCCCGGATCTCCTGGATGTTGGAGACGATCTTCTCATGCGTCACGTGCTGACCCGTGGGGGACGGCACCACGACCACCACGGGGAGCCCCTCCTCGATCAACGCGATCGGCCCGTGCTTGAGCTCCCCCGCCGCGAAGCCCTCGGCGTGCATGTAGGCCAGCTCCTTGAGCTTGAGCGCCCCCTCCAGCGCGACCGGGAAGCCCACGTGGCGGCCGAGGAAGAGCACGCACCGCTCGTCGGCCAGCGACCTGGCCAGCTTGCGGACCTTCTCCGACGTCCCGAGCACCTCCTCCACCTTGGACGGCATCTCGGTCAGCCGCTCGATGATCTGGGTGATCTCGTCACCGAACTTGGTCCCCCGGACCTGGGCGAGGTAGAGCGCCACGAGATAGCAGGCCACCAGCTGGGTGAGGAACGCCTTGGTGGAGGCGACGGCGATCTCCGGGCCCGCGTGGGTGTAGAGGACGGCGTCGGACTCGCGCGAGATCGTGGAACCGTTCACGTTGCAGATGGCCAGCACCCGGGACCGCTGCTCGCGGGCGTGCCGTACGGCCATCAGCGTGTCCATGGTCTCGCCGGACTGGGTGATCACGATGATCAGCGTGTCGCGGTTGAGGATCGGGTCGCGGTAGCGGAACTCGCTGGCCAGCTCGACCTCGCACGGTATGCCCGCCCAGTGCTCGATGGCGTACTTCGCGATGAGCCCGGCGTGGTAGGAGGTGCCGCACGCGACCACAATGATCTTGTTGACGTCCCGCAGCTCCTGGTCCGACAGCCGCATCTCGTCCAGCACCAGCATGCCGTCGGGGCCGACCCTGCCGAGCAGCGTGTCCGCCACCGCCCGGGGCTGCTCGGCGATCTCCTTGAGCATGAAGTAGTCGTAGCCGCCCTTCTCGGCGGCCGAGGCGTCCCAGTCCACGTGATAGTCGCGCGTCTCGGCGGGGGCCCCGTGAAAGTCGGTGACCGTCACCCCCGACGCCCGCAACTCGACCACCTGGTCCTGGCCGAGCTCGACCGCCTCACGCGTGTAGGCGATGAACGCCGCCACGTCCGAGCCGAGGAAGTTCTCCCCCTCCCCCCGCCCGACGACCAGCGGCGAGTTCCGCCGCGCGCCCACCACCACGTCCGGCTCGTCCACCGAGACCGCCAGCAGCGTGAAGGCCCCCCGCAGCCGCCGGCACACCCGGCGCATCGCCTCGGCCAGCCCCTCCTCGGCGAACTCCTCCAGCAGGTGCGCCACCACCTCGGTGTCCGTCTCCGAGGCGAGCTTGTGCCCGTCGTTCTCCAGCTCGGCCCGGAGGTCGGCGAAGTTCTCGATGATGCCGTTGTGAATGACCGCGATCCGCTCGTCACAGTCGGTGTGCGGGTGGGCGTTGCGGTCGGTCGGCGCGCCGTGGGTGGCCCACCGGGTGTGCCCGATCCCGACCGTGGCCGGCGCCACGGGCCGCTCGGTCAGCACGGAGCGCAGGTTGACCAGCTTGCCCGCCCGCTTCTCCACGGTGAGCTGCCCGTCGGTCCCGACCAGGGCGATTCCCGATGAGTCGTACCCCCGGTACTCCAGCCGCCCCAGTCCCTCGACCACGACCTCAACGGCCTGGCGCTGACCGACATATCCCACAATTCCGCACATGGCGACCCCCTCTTCTCTCTGAAAGATCGACCATTGAGCCTATGGAGAACCCCCCCGGGAACCCAAGAATCCTGCCCGCCATCAGGCAAAGCCGTCCCCCCGGAGAGTCGTTTCCGACCGCTCAGTAGGCTTCGTGACTATGGCCAACGGGTGGGACGCGACGCCGTACGTGGAGCTGAGCCGGGCGCAGTGGGGCGAACTCCGCAAGAACACGCCTCTGACGCTCACCGAGGACGAACTGGAGGAACTGCGCGGCGTCGACGACCCGATCGACCTCGCGGAGGTCACCGACATCTACCTGCCGCTCACCCGGCTGCTCAACCTGCACTTCACCGGCGCCAGGCAGCGCAGCGCGGCGGTCAACACCTTCCTCGGCGCCGGCCAGGGACCCGCCCCCTACATCCTGGGCATCGCCGGCAGCGTCGCGGTCGGCAAGTCCACCACCGCCCGGCTGCTGCACACCCTGCTGGCCCGGTGGCCCGAGCACTCCCGGGTGGACCTCGTCACCACCGACAGCTTCCTCTACCCCAACAAGATCCTCACCGACCGGGACATCATGCACCGGAAGGGCTTCCCGGAGAGCTACGACCGGCGGGCCCTGGTCAGGTTCGTCGCCGACGTCAAGGCCGGCGTGCCCAAGGTGAGCGCCCCGGTCTACAGCCACCTCGAATACGACATCGTGCCCGGCGCGACACAGACGGTGCGCCGCCCCGACATCCTCATCGTCGAGGGCCTCAACGTCCTGCAGTCCGCCCCGCCCACCGCGCTCGCCGTCAACGACTACTTCGACTTCTCCATCTACGTGGACGCCAAGGCCGAACACATCCGCGACTGGTACGTCGACCGCTTCCACAAACTGCGCCGTACGGCCTTCGAGGACCCCAAGTCCTACTTCAAGCACCTCGCCGAGCTGTCGCACGAGGAGGCGACCACGTTCGCCGAGAACGTGTGGAGTGACATCAACGAACGCAACCTCCTGGAGAACATCGCCCCCACCCGGGGCCGGGCGGGCCTGGTCCTCCGCAAGGGCCCCGACCACTCAATCCGCCGCGTCCGTCTCCGCCGCATCTAACCCCCCACCGGGAAACCCCTTTCGAAGCCTCGTCACGCCCCCCGCAGGGGCGATGAGAACTCCAGAACCCCGACCCACGGTGCAGCACAATCGCTCTGCTGCGACCCCTCGTAGGGGAAATGAGGACGCGAACAGCGCATCCGGCCCCGCCGTCCACAACGGACAAAACCCTATCGCCGGAATGGGACATGAATACTACCCTTCCCGGTTGACCTATAAATGATCATGCGACCGCTGGATAATGGCGCCATGTCACGAGGGGCGCTTATGTGGGTGGGTGGCGTTGTCTCGGCCGGAACGGCGACGGGCCTGGCCGTCTACTTCGCTGTGGTTGGCCTCGAACAGGCCGAGAAGATTGCAACCGTGCTGGCATTATTCGTTGCCCTGGCCGGTCTGGCACTGGCCATTCCAGGGATTATTGAGATACGCCGGGCCAAGCGTTCCCCGCTCCCCCGTGAAAGCGACCGGCCCTCACCGCCCAGGTCGGCGCCCACGACGCCCCCGGATGGGCAGGGCGTAACCGAAAAGCGTTCGGTGAACCAATACGGAACGAACAACATCTACAGCGAGGGCTCGTCTCAGATTCATATCGGAAACAAGAACACCTAAGCCTGAAGCAGGATACGAGAAAGCTTGCGGTGAGGGCCGTGTCCAATAGCGACGACATCATTCTTGCCATCCTCCAAAAGATCGCCGGCGGAAGATATGACGATCGGGACATCGACTACCTGAAGAAGTCGATGCGCTCACACGACAGGAATGTCATCCAGTTCGCGGATACGAATGTGTACTTGGAGCAGGGCGGGGTGGTGTATGTAAACTCAACGGCAATCCACGGCGCGGACGCCGAAGCCATCCGTGGCGCGATGCAAGACCTACTGGACGAATATGACGGCGACATTCCTCGCGGCTCTTTGCGCAGCCTCGGCGGCTTCATCTACGGCATTGGTCTACTGGTCTGCATGGGGAGCGTTGCGCTGGGCATGATCAGCGGGGCTCTGGGGGGAAACGGCTCATCCCGGCACAGTTTTCCCAACATATTTGTCGGGTTCTTTATAGGAGCAATTCTCACCGTAATAGGTCAGTTCCTGAAAGAGCGACAGAAACAGCACGGCCATCCGACAGCCAGAGACATCACCGCCAAGATGCACTCGCGCACAAGCAGGACTTCGAGGTCGCTCGGGGGAGGATTGTCCAAGCTGGTGGAGATAGCGGGAATAGCGATCTCCTTCGTTGGCTTCTACATGTTCGCCTCCCCGGCCTTCCCTTTATCCAGAGGAGAGATGACCATAACCGAGTTGGCCGCGAAAGGATGGCCACCGCGTACGGCCATGGAGGGTTTCGCCCTTCTTGCCATAGGGATGGTGGTGATTGCCTTGGGCAAGGTCATCGGCGGCTGGAGCAAGAAATAACCGAAGCGGTCAGCTCAGTCGATCTCGCAAGCATGGCCATCGCCTAGGCGAGCCGGTTGAGTGCGCCTGCCCAGATGGATTCGGTCCCGTCCTGCCACAGCGCGCCTGGGATCTCGACGACGGCCGTGAGCCGCGCGGTCGTGGCCCAGGTGTTGATATCCGGCATGGACCGCCCAGCCCACTATCCCTCGGAGGGGCAGACGGCTCTCACCTTCGCCCCACTTACATCTCCCACTCGACGCGCTCGAAGATGTCGGCGTCCGTCTCCCGCTGCCACTCCGGCAGATCATCCCAATCGGCGACATAACCCGGCTTCGGGTCCGGGATGTGCTTATAGATCTGGGCGATCCAGCACACCGCCACGAACCGCCCCTTCTGCTCACGGCTAAGCCTGGCTGTATTACCGTCGCTCACCGCGACGAAGTCGCGCACCTGGCCGTACACGGCACTCGCGGCCCGCCGTTCCCAGTCCGGCGTCTCCTCCCAGGGCGTGACGTACCCCGGCTTCGGCTCCCCCGGATAATGCCTCCTGACCCCGGCGATCCACGCCTCACGAAAAACACGCCCCGACTCATCCGACACAGCTCAATTCCTCTCTCATTACACGAGACCACGGACAAGCATTGCGATACAGTCGCTCAGCTCGGAAATACGGCCGTCCATGAAAAACGGTGGCAGTTTTTTATGTAGCTCTTGAAGCCTACGACCAATATAACCGGATCCGGTTTGTCTGGCCAATTCCAGCGCATTATTGCCATACTCAAGCACTTGGTCAACATCTCGACGCTGGAAACCCAGCAGAGCAAGATCTGTCAGCACACCCCCCCTACGGCGGAGAGAAAGTTTTTGACTCAGTGCATGCGTGAGCGCCACATCAGCAAGATCCGGCCGCCCAAGTTCTACATAGCAGGTCCCTCGCTCTTCAGCGAGACGCGAACCGTCAAAGCGCAGCCAACCACCGTTATGCACATCTCCACTTAGGGCGCGCACTTCATCCGCCGAGTCCAACGCCCGCTTACAGCCCTCTACATCGCCGAGCCCAGCGAATGTTTGCGCCTGGACAGCGGCAGCCCAATACCGCGTCGAAAGTTGACTGTCTCCATGCTGCGCCACCCGTGAAGCAACAGAAAGCATTGGAATCGTCTCAGTAAAGTTTCGCTCACATATTCCAATAAAAGCATGCCGAATCAGCGCACAAGCCCAAAGATCATAAGCGTTGGCCTCTTTACTGGAACTGGCCGCAAGCATGTAGCAATAGGCGGCATCGGTATAGCGGTTACCGTCGAAATATATTTCTCCAGCGAGCTGAAAGAGGTCGCCGATCAAAATACATAGGCGCCGATGCTTCCCCGCCGAATGTGACTGCCCCAAACCAGCGGTAAGTAACCCTATTTGCTGGCGCACCAGCGGGTAAACCGCCTGCTTGGATTTGGATAACGAAAAAACCTGCCAGAGGTGAGCGTTCAGAAGTTCATACTCATCAAGATCAGCGGGGCCACTTAGACTCGGAAGATTACTGTCCATACCGGCGCCCGTAGACGGTAGGGCGATGTAGGTACCTGCTATGGACAGGGCACAGAGCAGCTCTCGACGGTTCATATCGTCCAACCCATCTGCATCAAGATCACCCTCCTGCGCCGCGCGAACCAATGCGACAGTAGGCCGTAGCGGTGGAGTGACCACAGACGGAGTCTGTTCTGCTGACGGTGGGGGTGCAAGCAACCCGTCAAGCTCGGAAGGAGTCACCGCCAACAACTTGGCAAGCTTCGGCCGGATATAGGGCTGGGGTTCGGTGCAGCCGCCCTCCCAACGGACAACCGTCGAACGGTCAACGCCAAGGCGAGCAGCGAGTGATTCCTGGCTATAGCCGACCGCTTTCCGGCGATCTGTGAAGTGCTGCCGCTTGTGCGCCATACCGTGCCTCCGGGGGAAGCTCAGAGAACATTCACCGAGGTCAGAGTATGAGATGCCACGTAGATGCATCAGGAGATGCCACAAGGATGCGCCAATTCCGCTCTGGACCGGTTGCCCCCAGCCATGTTCCCTCGGAGCACACACAGCAACCAACAAATCGGGGCCGCCCAGCGCTTGGGACGACCGGACGGCCCTTGATCAGAATGGAGGTCCCGAACCATGCAACACCCCGAACCCCCACCGACCGGACCGGCGATCCCCGGATGGCGGGTGATCCGCAGTGACGCCGGGCGGTTCTGGGCCAGCCGTGTGGAGCCCTTTCCCTGCGAAACCGAGTGGTACGCCCCGCCGTTTCGCACGGTGGACGGCGACACCTTCGAGCAGTTGCGGGCCGAGGTCGAGCGGCAGGAGGAGGCGGCCGGACGGGTCCCCGCCCAGGAGACCGCGTGGGCCGAGGGGGTGACGTCGTGATGTGGCGCCGCGACTCCCGCACCCCCGGACGCCACCGCACCGGCCAGGCCCGCGCCACCGTCTCCCGTCGCCTCTGGGACGTGCGCGCCCGCGCCGAGGCCGAGCGCCTGGAACGTTCCCTGCCGGGCTGGATCGTGCTGTACGGCCCCGGCAGCCGCCGCTTCTACGCCCTGGCCGCCTGGCCCGCCCCCACCCCCGTCATGCTCGAAGACCGCACCCCCGAGGGCCTGGAGGAGCGGATGCGCCAGGCGGAGACGGACGCGCTGATCGGCCACCGCCCCACCCCCACCCGGGGCGGCACCCCCTACCCCCGCCGCCCCCGCTGAACAGGCGCGGCGGCCTCCTTCCCCCATCGCCGCCGCGCCGTACCACCCGCGCGGGCTCCGGCATTGAGGGGTGACCGGACCCGCGCGTGACGCGGGCGGAGTCGTCACCCGACCCGCCCGCGTCGTCCCCCTCCGTCACCACCTGCGCCGCATGGAGTGGTCTCAAAATTCGGTCAGCCGTGGAGCACGAGGATGACGGACCGGATCTCGGGCTCCGGGAGGCGTGGGGCAGGGCCTAGGGTGAGCCCGTGCTGCATCTACGTGTGATCAGCCCGGCAGAGCGGACCGAGGCCGTGCTGGGGTTGCTCGATGTCGCCGTGGGCGTGACCAACCTCGTCGTGCTGCCCGCTGCCGCCCGCTCTCCCAAGGGCGACCTGGTCCAGTTCGACGTCGCGAGGGAGGCGGCGAACGAGGTGATCGAGCGGCTCCGGCACCTCGGGCTGTGCGCGGACGGTTCCATCGCGGTCGAGCGGGTGGACCTGTCGCTCTCGGACGTGGCCGACCGGGCGGAGGAGGAGGCGCCGGGCGAGGGGGACGACGCCGTGGTCTGGGCGGAGCTCGCCCAGCGGGTCTCCGACGACACCCGGATCACCTGGGCGTTCCTCGCCTTCCTGACGATCGCCACGCAGCTCGCGGCGGTCGGGGTGATCGTGAACTCGCCGATCCTCATCGTCGGCGCGATGGTCCTGGGGCCGGAGTTCGGGGCGATCGTGGCCGTCTGCTTCGGCCTGCTGCGCCGCGACGGACCGCTGATCGGCCACGCCCTGCGCACCCTGGCCGTGGGCTTCGCCGCGGCGATCGCCGTGACCACCGTCTGCGTCGTGGCCACCCGGCTGTCCGGCTGGATCGGCCCGGCCACGCTGTTCGACCACCAGGAGATCGAGTTCATCGTCAAACCCGACAGGTGGTCGTTCGTCGTGGCGCTGCTCGCGGGCGCGGCCGGGGTGCTCTCGGTGACGGCGGGCAAGTCCTCGGCCCTGGTCGGCGTCTTCATCTCGGTCACCACCGTGCCCGCCGCCGGTTACTTCGCGGTCGCCGCCGCACTGGCCCGCTGGGACGACGTGACGGCCTCGGTCACCCAGCTCGCGGTGAACATCGCGGGCATGATCATCTCCGGCACGGTCACGCTCCTCCTTCAGCGGGCCTACTGGTCCAGGTTCGGCCTGCGGCTCCCGGGCGGCCCGCCACAGGGTCCCGGCCGCGTCTAGAAACGACGCACCCGGATCGGCCCGGAGCCCGGGGTCGGTCCCGGCCGCGTCTGAGAACGACGTACGGGGACCGGCGGCGGGACACGGGGAACGCCTACCGGACTTTCGGACGAGGCGACCATCGTCCGTGTGGTGGAGGAATTCACGCCGAACGGTAGGTAGTGTCCGACCATGACTATCCTCGCCACCGAGGGACTGACAAGACGCTTCCCCCGGGTAACGGCGCTCGACCGGCTCACCGTGACCGTCGGACCCGGTGTCACCGGCCTGGTCGGCGCCAACGGCGCGGGCAAGTCCACGCTCATCAAGATCCTGCTGGGCCTGCTCGAACCCTCCGGCGGAAGCGCCCAGGTGCTCGGCATGGACGTGACCACCCAAGGCGCGGAGATCCGGCGGATCGTGGGATACATGCCCGAGCACGACTGCCTGCCCCCCGACCTGTCCGCCACCGAGTTCACCGTGCACATGGGCCAGATGTCGGGCCTGCCCCGTACGGCCGCCCGGGAGCGCGCCGCCGACGTGCTGCGCCACGTGGGCCTCTACGAGGAGCGCTACCGCGCGATGGGCGGTTACTCCACCGGCATGAAACAGCGGGTCAAGCTGGCTCAGGCCCTGGTGCACGACCCGCGCCTGGTCTTCCTGGACGAGCCGACCAACGGCCTGGACCCGCAGGGCCGCGACGAGATGCTGGCGCTGATCCGCAGGATCGGCACCGAGTTCGGCATCAGCGTGCTGGTCACCTCTCACCTGCTGGGCGAGCTGGAGCGGGTCTGCGACCACGTCATCGTGATCGACGGCGGCACGCTGCTGCGCTCCTCGTCCATCTCCGAGTTCACCCAGACCACCCAGACCGTCACGGTGGAGGTGGAGGAGGGGCAGGCCGCCCTGGCCGCCCGCCTCACCGAGCTGGGCGAGACCGTCACCCCGCACGGCCGGATGCTGCTGGTCCACGTCCGCGCGCCGGAGACCTTCGACGCGCTCCGCGACGCCGTCTGCGAGCTCGACCTCTGCCTGATCCGGATGGAACAGGGCCGCCAGCGCATCGAGGACGTCTTCCGGGAGCCCGCCCATGTCTGAGCCCACGGGTGTCATCCACGACATCGGATACCGCCACTACGACGGGGTACGGCTCGGCCGGGGCCACGCCACCGTGGCGCTGGCCGTGCACAGCCTGCGCGGGGTGTTCGGGCTGGGCCGTACGGCCCGAGCGAAGATCATCCCGTTCCTGCTCGTGGGCGTCATGCTGCTGCCCGCGGTCGTCTCCATCGCGGTCATGGCGATGCTCAAGCAGGAGGCGATCACCTACACCTCCTACGCGGTCACCATGCAGGCCGTACTGGCGATCTTCCTGGCCTCCCAGTCTCCCTACACGGTCGCCCCCGACCTGCGTTTCCGGGTGCTGCCGCTCTATCTGTCGCGGCCGGTGACGCTCTGGGACTACGTCGGAGCCAAACTCACGGCGATGATCACGGCGATGTTCCTGCTGCTGGCCGTGCCCCTCACCGTGCTCTACATCGGCGAGCTGGTCATCGACCTGCCCGGCCCGCCCCACACCTCCGACTATCTGACGAGCATGGCCGGAGCCGTCGTCTACGCGGCGCTGCTCTCCTGTATCGGTGTGGCGATCGCCTCCTTCACCCCCCGGCGCGGCCTGGGCGTGGCCTCGGTCATCGCGTTCTACCTGCTTACCTCGGCCGTCTCGACCGTCATCGCCGCGACGATGGAGTCGGTGAACAACTACACCGTCGCCGCGTGGGCCTGGATGATCAACCCGTTCTTCCTGGTGGACGCCGCGGTGCAGGTCGGGCTGTTCTCCGCGAAACCCTCGGCACCCACCGTCTACCCCACGGGAGCGGGCGTCACGGCGGCGATCCTGCTGGTGGTCGGGTTGATCGCCCTGTCGGTGACCGCCCTGATCGCGCGCTACCGGAAGGCGGCCTCACGATGAACCTCGAACTGGCCCAGGTGTCCCGCTGGTACGGCAACGTGGTCGCCGTCAACGACGTCACCATGACCATCGGGCCCGGTGTCACCGGCCTGCTCGGCCCCAACGGCGCCGGCAAGTCCACGCTGCTGCACATGATGGCCGGGTTCCTCGCCCCGTCGGGCGGCACGGTCACCCTGGACGGCACGGGCATCTGGCGCAACCACGAGATCTACCGCTCGATCGGCCTGGTCCCCGAGCGCGAGGCCGTCTACGGCTTCCTCACCGGCTGGCAGTTCGTGCTGTCCAGCGCCCGGCTCCACCAGCTGCCCAACCCCGACGACGCCGCGCGCAAGGCACTCGCCACGGTCGAGATGGAACCCGCCAAGGACCGCAGGATCGAGACCTACTCCAAGGGCATGCGTCAGCGGATCAAGGTCGCCGCCGCGCTCGTGCACGATCCGCAGGTGCTCCTGCTCGACGAGCCGTTCAACGGCATGGACCCCCGCCAGCGCATGCACCTGATGGACCTGGTCGGCAACATGGGCGCCGCGGGCAAGACCATTCTGTTCAGCTCGCACATCCTGGAGGAGGTGGAGCGCGTCGCCCAGCACATCGAGGTCCTGGTCGCCGGCCGCCACGCCGCCTCCGGCGACTTCCGCGAGATCCGCCGCAGGATGACCGACCGGCCCCACGTGTTCCGGGTCCGCTCCAGCGACGACCGCCGCCTGGCGTCGGCCCTCATCGGCGACGCCTCCTCCAGCTCGGTCTCGCTCACCGAGACGGGCCTGGAGGTGCAGGCCGTCGACTTCCGGCGGTTCACCTGGCTGCTGCCCAGGGTCGCCAAGGACGCGGGTGTGCGGATCTGGCAGATCTCCCCCGCCGACGAAGACCTGGAGAGCGTCTTCTCCTACCTGATCAACAGGAGCAGCTGACCTATGAACGGTGTCATCGCCGGAATCTCCTACCGCTCACTGCTCGGCCGGAGAAGGATCTGGTTGCTGATCCTGTTGCCGCTGGTGCTGATCGGCCTGGCCGTACTGCTGCGCGCCGTCGGCAACGGGAGCGAGGCGACCACGGTCACGCTCATGGAGAAGTTCGCCCTCGGCACCATGCTGCCGCTGCTCGGTCTGATCGCGGGGACCGGTGTGATCGCCCCCGAGATCGACGACGGCACGATCGTCCACCTGCTGGCCAAGCCGATCTCCCGCCCGGTCATCGCGCGGACCAAGTTCCTGGTCGCCGCCTCGATGCTCGCGCTGTTCGCCGCCGTGCCGACCTTCGTCGCGGCCTACCTGCTGGTCAACCTCGAATCAGACATCGCGTACGGCTTCGCCCTCGGCGCCGGAGTCGGCGGGGTCGCGTACGCGGCGGTGTTCATGCTGCTGGGCATCCTGACCCGGCACGCGGTCACGATCGGTATCGCCTACGCGCTCATCTGGGAGGGGGTGGTCGGCAACTTCGTGCCCGGCGCCCGCAGGTTCTCCATCCAGCAGTGGGCCCAGACCGTCGCCGACCAGGTCTCCTCCTCGCCGTTCCTGTCCACCGAGATCACCATCGGCTTCGCCGCCACCGCCCTGCTGCTCGTCACCGTCGGCGCCGTCCTCTGGGCGGGCAGGCGCCTGCGGAGCTTCTCCCTCACCGGCGACGAGTAGCCCTCCCCTCGTGTGCGCCCCCCTCCCGGAGGGGGGCGCACATGTACGGTTCATATATGAAGTCTCGCCTGGCCGAGCTACGCCTCACCGAGTTCAAGACCTTCCACGACGCGGCTCTTCCCCTGGGCGGCATGACAACGCTCATCGGCCGCAACAGCAGCGGAAAGTCCAACGCCCTGGACGGACTTGAGGTGCTGTCCCGTCTGGCGTCCGGGGCGGATCTCGTTGACGCGCTGGACAGCAGGCGAGGCGACGAAGGGCCGCTGCGCGGCGGCATAGAAGGGTGTCCTCCCCATGGGGCGGACCGATTCAAGCTGGGATGTACGGTCTTCTCCCCCGATCGATTTGGCGAGGGTTATTTCCATATAAGGCTTGATGTCACCGTCCAGGTCCGCCCGGAGCCGGAGATCATCAGCGAGAGCCTGGTCGGCGTGTCAGGAAGGCAACGCCCGACACGGGACCCGTCGCGTCAGACCTTTCACGATCTTCTTAGGACGTCAGGCGCGAGTCCGGGATCCGGCACCATAGACGCCACCTGGTACAGCGGCCGCCGAGGACGAGACCCCCGAGCCACGTTCCGCTCCACCCGGCTGCTCACCAGCCAACTCCCCCTCCGGCTTGGCAGAAAGACCGAGGCTGAGCACCGTGTCGCCATAGCTGCGGAGGACGTCTTGGAGACGCTCCGCGGAGTCTTCCATCTGGACCCCGTTCCTCACCTCATGCGGCAGTACGTTCCCAGCCGGGACACGCGGCTACGCAGAACGGCCGAGAACCTGTCCGCTGTGATCGACCACATGGAACAGCACGACCCCGAGCGGTTCCGGCAACTGGTCACCCACGTGCGGGACCTCGTCGAACACGAGGTGACGGGGATCGAGGTCATCCGTTCGCAGCTCAACGACGTGATGCTGGCCCTCCGGGAGGACGGCGCCGTCACTCCCGCCAGAGAGATGAGCGACGGGCTGCTGAGGTTCGCGGCCATCGCCACAAGCCTGCTCCGCCAGGGACAGGATCTCGATCTCGGCGGGCGCGGCACGGAGGACGACGTGCGATCTCCCACTCTGGTCATCGAGGAGTTGGAGAACGGCCTGCATCCCTCCCAAGCCACCCAGATACTCGATCTGGTCAAGCAGGCCACGCAGGAGGACGCCGCACAAGTGATCTTCACGACGCACAGCCCCGCTCTGCTCTCGGCTCTGGAGGCGGAAGACCACGAGCACGTCGTCGTCTGCTCTCGTGATCGCGGGACCGGCCTCTCCCGTCTTCAGAAACTTCCGGAGATAGGCGGATACCCCAGCCTGATGGCTCAGGGTGATCTCGGCACGGTCGTCACATCCGGTCTTCTGGAGCAGACACCCACCCGGACCCGTGACTTCACCGAGTTCGACCGGCTCATGGGGATCGGCTAGGGATGGCGCGCAGGGTGGAGTTCGTCGACACCTCGGTGCTCTGCAACATCCTCGACGTTCCCGGTAAGAATCAGGATCGGGAGAGTGTGCTGCGGCAGTTGCGGGAGGAAAAGCGAGAGTGCAGTCTCATCCTGCCTGTCACCACGGTGATCGAGACCGGCAATCACATCGCCCAGCTCTCCGACGGCCGGGTCCGCAGGAATCGCGCCGAGAGGCTGGGCGATCTCCTGGAGCTCGTCATCACCGGCCGGGCGCCCTGGGTGCTCCACACCGTCGAGTGGGGTGAGGGCTTCCTGCGCTCGCTTCTGACGGGAGCGGGCACGGGGACGCCGTTCTCCGACCACGTGATGGCCAAGCTGGGTCTGGGAGACCTCTGCATCCTGACCGAACGGGAGCTCTACCGCACCAGGGTCGTCAATGTGGAGGTCGGCATCTGGACCCTGGACACGCAACTCCGGTCCCACTGCTGAATGACCCGTCTGGGGCCCGCGCCGGAGCGCGGACCCCGGACGGGATGGACACCGGACGGGGTCAGGGGGATCGCCGGAGGCGGGCGGGGAGGTTCGCGCGGCGGCCCGCTCGGACGCCGAGGACCATCAGGATCAGCAACCCCACCCCCGCGGGGACGTACCACAGGCGGCCGGCCAGGGGGGATGCGTCCCGCCGGGTGGCCTCGGCCGCCGCGGCGCCGGCCGGCAGCTGGTCGGAGTGTGCGGCGCAGACGATGGGCTTTCCCTCGCTTCCGGCGGCGGCGCAGGCGACGGTGGCCAGGCGCAGGAGATCCTCCGGCGTGGCCTGCACCTGAGCCGTGGTGTGGAAGGTGACGTCCTTGCCCGCCGGCACGTCCACGGTCCACACGACCTGCCCGTCCCGGACCGAGCCGTGACCGTCGGCCGAGACGAACCGGAGGCCGGGGGGCATGCTCTGGGTGA
The DNA here is from genome assembly GCF_053601935.1 of Streptosporangium sp. NPDC004631. Lineage (NCBI taxonomy): Bacteria > Bacillati > Actinomycetota > Actinomycetes > Streptosporangiales > Streptosporangiaceae > Streptosporangium > Streptosporangium sp. NPDC004631. The sequence goes on from NZ_JBSGCR010000004.1 coordinate 255,419, forward strand.
GATGGAGTTTCCGGGCGTCGGTCGTGCCGATGTTACGGACGGCGACGGTGTAGGTCAGCCGGTCGCCCTCCTTGGTGGTCGTACGGCCGTTGTCGACGCTGATGCTCAGCTTGGGGGTGGCGCCGGCCACCTCCTTGCCGCCGTTGGTCTCCGGAGGCGGCTTGAGCGCGGACGCCGCCGCCGCGGATGTGGCGAGGGCCGCGACGAGGACCGCGCCGAGCCCGCACAGCGCGGCGGCACGCCTCACGGCGCCGGACGTGGTGACGCCGGTCGAGGTGGTGGCGCCGCTGGAAGCGGTGCTGCTGGAAGGGGTTCCTGCCATGGCTTCTCCTTCGCGTGGTTCGTTTCGAGTTCCGGTGAGGTGCGAGGGACGGTGAGATGTGAGGAACAGTGACGTTCGCGAGGACGCGTCCGGGGGCCCGGGGGCACGGACATCGGCCGGACGCCGGGCGACCCGTGCGGAGGGAAAACGCCCGTGCGGAAGGAGCGCCCGTGCGGAGGGAAAAGGCCCGTACCGGGCGAAGCGCCCGTGTAGCCCGTGTAGCCCGTGTAGAGGGAAAGCGTCCGTGTGGGGTGAAGCGCCCGTGGGGTCCTGTCCGGGAACGGCGGCATGTCAGTTGGCCGTCGCGATGTAGTCGAGCGTGGCCGAGTAGCCGCCGGAGGGGACGAACGGAATGTCGACCTCGTAGTCGTTGCTGATCGCGTCCCCGCCGGGGACGGACGCGCCGGACTGCTGGTGGACGAGGAGCGGGGTGGTGGAGGAAAGGGGGGAGAACGTCTGCGTGCCGTTCTCGCGCACCCGCAGGCTGCCGATCGGGATGCTGAACGTCTCGCCGGACATCACCGCGGTGAGCTGGGGGGAGTTGGCCCGCACGGTGACGCTGTAGCCGTCGGAGCTGTTCGTGGTGACCGTCATCGTCACGGCCCCGTCGCGCCGCGCGGTCGTCCCCGGGGCGCCGGACAGGGTGAAGTCGTCGGTCAGGTCGGTGAGGGTGATGGTCTCGTCCGTCACGGCGGTCGAGACGGCGCAGCCGGGGTCGGTGCCGCCGGCCGGGCAGGTGCTCCCGGTGATCGCCGAGGTGACCCGGTTGTCGAGGACCCTGTCTCCGGTGACGGGGCCGTCCCGGAGTGTGACGGTGAAGGCGACGACCGTGCTCGCGCCCACGGGCAGTGCCCCGACCCAGGTCAGACTGTCACCGGCGTAGGTGACGGTGCCGGTGGTGGCGGTCGCGTCCCCGTTGTAGACGGCGTCGTCCAGCACCCCGGCCAGCAGGCCGACGAACGTGGCCGCGGTGTAGGGGACCTCACCGGTGTTGGTGGCCGTGATCGTGTATCCGACCCGGCCGTCCTCGACGATGGTCCCGCTGTTGTCCGCGGTCACGGTGATGGTGAGAGCGGGAACGAGGACGGTGACGGTCGTGGTGCACCGGATGTCGGTCCCTCCGGCGGGGCAGGTGCTCCCCTGCGCGGATGAGGTCACGGTGTCGGTCAGGGTCTTGTTCCCCGGCGGGGGGTAGGAGGCGGTGACCGAGTAGGTGACCGTCGCGGTCGCGCCGACCGCCAGGTCACCGGTCCAGGTCAGGGTCGCGGCGGCGTAGGTGACGGTGCCGGTGGTGGCGGTCGCGTCCCCGTTGTAGACGGCGTCGTCCAGCACGTCGGCCAGCGGGTCGGTGAACGCCGCCCCGGCATACGGGGTCTCACCGGTGTTGGCGAGCGTCACCGTGTAGTGGACGGCGTCGCCCGCGGTGACGGTGCCGGTGTCGGCGGTCTTCGTGATCGTCAACTGCGGGACCAGCACCCGTACGAGCGTGGTGCACGCGGGGGCGGTGCCGCCCGCCGGGCAGGTGCTGCCCGGTGAGGACGAGGTCACGGCGTTGGAGATGGCCTTGTCCCCGGTGTCCGGGTCCTTCACTGTGATGGAGTAGGTGATCGTGGCGCTCGCGCCGACCGCGAGGGCACCGGTCCAGGTCAGGGTGGGTTCCGTGTAGCCGACGACACCGGTGGAGGCGCTTACGTCACCGTTGTAGAGAGCATCGGTGAGTACCCCGTCGAGGCTGTCGGTGACCGAGGCGTTGGAGTAGGCCGTCTGCCCGGAGTTGGTGACCGTGATCGTGTATCCGACCGTGCCGCCGGGGGTCGTGGTCGCCACATCGGCGGTCTTGACGATGCTCAGGGCGGGAATGAGGACGGTGACGGCCGCGGCACAGGTCGGGTTGCCGCTCCCGGTGGGGCAGGTGCTCCCCTGGGCGGACGAGGTGACCACACTCCTCATGACCTTGTCGCCCGGGTCGGGGTCGAGCACGGTGACCGAGTAGGTGACCGTCGCGGTCGCGCCGACCGCCAGATCCCCACTCCAGGTCAGGGTGGAACCGGTGACCGTCACGCCGCCGGAGTCGGCGATCACGTTCCCGTCGTAGGCCGCGTCGTCCAGCACCCCGGCCAGCGCGGCGGAGACCTGCACCTCCGTATACGGGGTCTGCCCGGTGTTCGCGATCGTGACCGTGAACCGTACGGTGCCGCCGGGGGTGGTGGTCACCGCGTCCGCGGTGGTGGAGACGGCCAGCCCGGGGATGAGGACGGTCACCGTGGAGGAGCAGGCGGAGGCGGAGCCGCCCGGCGGGCAGGTGCTGCCCGGCGCGCTCGACGAGGCGACGCCGAGCAGGGTCCTGTCGCCCGGGTCGGGGTCGAGCACGGTGACCGAGTAGGTGACCGTCGCGGTCGCGCCGACCGCCAGATCCCCACTCCAGGTCAGGGTGGAACCGGCGAAACCGACCGAACCCGCGCTCGCGGTCGCGTCGGCGTTGTAGACCGCGTCGTCCAGCACCCCGGCCAGCGCGTCGGCGACCTGCGCCCCCGCGTACGGGGTCTGCCCGGTGTTCGCGATCGTGACCGTGTAGCCGACCGTGCCGCCGGGCGTGGTGCTGACGGTGTCGGCGGTCTTGGCGATGTCCAGGACGGGAAGGAGCACGGTGACCAGCGCCCAGCACTCCGGGGCGGTCGCGCCCGCCGGGCAGGTGCTGCCCAGCGTGCCGGAGACCACCGCGTTGACCATCTGCTTGTCGCCCGGATCGGGGTCGCGCACGGTGACCGAGTAGGTGACCGTGGCGGACTCGCCGACCGCCAGATCCCCGGTCCAGGTCAGGTGGGAGCCGGTGAGGGTGACCGTACCCCTCGTCGTGGCGGCGTCCGCGTTGTAGACGGCGTCCGTGAGCACCCCGGCCAGGGTGTCGGTGAACGTCGCCCCGGCATACGGACTCTCCCCGGAGTTGGTGACCGTGATCGTGTAGCCGACCGTGCCGCCGGGCGTGGTGGTGGCCCGGTCCGCGGCCTTGACGATGGCCAGGACGGGGGTCAGCACGGTGACCGCGGTGACGCAGGCGGGGTCGGTGCCGCCGACGGGACAGCTGCTCCCGGAGGCGGAGGAGGTCGCGGCGGTGGTCATGAGGTTGTCGCCGGTCCGCGGGTTGTTCACCCTCATCGACACGGTGACGGTCACCACCTCGCCGACGGCGAGGCCACCGCGCCAGGTCAGCCTGCCCTCCTCGGGGATCAGGTCGACGCTGCCCGCCGAGGCCGCCGCGTCACCGTTGTAGGTGGCGTTGTCGAGTGCCCCGGTGAGGAGGGTGTCCACGCTGAGATCGGGGTACGGCGTCTGCCCGCTGTTGGTGATCGTGATCGTGTAGTGCACCGCCCCGCCGGGCAGGGCGGTGACGACATCGGCGGAGTTCACGATCGTCACCCGTGAGACGAGGACCGTCTCGGCGCAGCGCGGGTCCGTGCCGCCTGCCGGGCATGTGCTGCCGGGAGTGACCGAGGTGACGGTGCCGGTCAGCCTCTCGTCGCCGGTGTCGGGGACGTTCACCGTAACGCTGTAGGCGATGGTGGCCGCCTGGCCCGGGTTGAGGTTCCCGCTCCAGGTCAGGGTGGAACCGGCGAAGCCGACCGTGCCGACGGTCGCGGTCGCGTCGGCGTTGTAGACCGCGTCGTCCAGCACCCCGGCCAGCGCGTCGGTGAACGTCGCCCCGGCATACGGAACCTGCCCGGAGTTGGTGACCGTGATCGTGTAGGGAACCGTCCCCCCGGGCGCGACCGAGGCGACGCCCGCCGTCTTGGCGATGGTCAGGGCGCGGGTGAGGACGACGACCTTCGCGCTGCAGGCCGCGTTCCCGCTGGCGGGCGGGCAGGTGCTTCCCACGACGGTGGAGACGACCGAGTTGACCAGCAGCTTGTCGCCGGTGTCGGGATCGTTCGCCGTGACCGAGTAGGTGACGGTCGCGGTCGCGCCGACGGCGAGGTTCCCGGTCCAGGTCAGGTCCGAGCCGGCGAAGCCGACCGTGCCGACGGTCGCGGTCGCGTCGGCGTTGTAGGTCGCGTCGTCCAGCACCCCGGCCAGCGGGTCGGTGACCGTCGCCCCGGTGTAGGGGACCTGCCCACTGTTGGTGACGGTGACCGTGTAGGCCACCGTGCCGCCCGGGACCGTCGCGTTCACGTTGGCGCTCTTGGTGACCGTCAGTCCCGGGGTCAGGACCGTGACGGTGGTCGTGCAGTCGGGGTCGGTGCTCCCGGTGGGGCAGTTGCCTCCCGGCGCGGAGGAGGAGACGGAAGTGGTGATCACCTGGTCGCCGGGGTCCGGGTTCTTCACGGTCAGGGTGCCGGTCACCGTGACGCTTCCGCCCACGGGGATGTTGCCGGTCCACTCCAGCGCGGTGGCGCCGACGGACAGCGATCCCGAGGTGGCGCTCTGGTCCCCGTTGGGGACGGCGTCGTCGAGGGCGTCGGCGGCGTGGAAGAGAACGGTGATCCCGAGATACGGGGTCCTGCCCACGTTGGTCATCACCCCGGTGAACCGGATCACGCCTCCGGGCTGCACGGTGGTCACATCGGCGGTGCTGACGATCTCCAGTCCGGAGACGGTCACCGTGGCCGTGCAGCGGGGGTCGGTGCCGAGCAGCGGGCAGTTGCCGCCCAGTGAGGCCGACGTCAGGGGGTTGGTGAGGATGCCGTCGCCGGGGTTGGGGCTGCGGACGGTCACCGAGTAGGTGACCGTGGCCGACCCCCTCGCTGGAACCGTGCCGGTCCAGGTCAGCGCGGAGCCGATGACGGTGACGAGACCGGTGCTCGCTACCGCGTCCCCGTTGTAGGTCGCGTCGTCCAGCACCCCGCCCAGCGCGTCGGTGAACGTCGCCCCGATGTAGGGGATCAACCCGGTGTTGGTGACCGTGACCGTGTAGGTGACCGTTCCCGCCTCGACGGTCGAGGTCACGCCGGCCGACTTGACGAAGGTCAGCGTGGAGGCTTGGACAACCGCGACGGTGGCCGTGCAGCGAGAGTCGGTTCCGCCGGCCGGGCAGGTGTTGCCGGGGGCGGCCGAGGAGACGGTACCGACGAGGGTCCGGTTACCGGTGTCGGGGTTGTTGACGGTGACCGAGTAGGTGACGGTCGCGGTCGCGCCGACCGCGAGATTCCCGGTCCAGGTCAGGTTCGGGCTGGTGAACGAGACGCTGCCGGTTGTCGCGCTGCCGTCGGCGTTGTAGACCGCGTCGTCCAGCACCCCCGCCAGCGCGTCGGTGAACGAGGCTCCGACATACGGCGTCTGGCCGGTGTTCGTGGCCGTGACCGTGTAGGTGACCGTGGCGCCCGGTGTCGCCGTCGCCGAGGCCGCGGTCTTCGTGATGGTCAGTGCCGGGGTCAGCACGGTGACGGTCACCGAGCACCGCGAATCGCCACTCGCCGGGGTGCAGTTGGCCCCGACACTGGTCGAGGTGACGGTGTCGACCAGCGTCCGGTCACCGGTGTCGGGGTTGTTGACGGTGACCGAGTAGGTGACGGTCACGGTCGCGCCGACCGCCAGATCCCCACTCCAGGTCAGGGTGGAACCGGCGAAGCCGACCGAACCCGCGCTCGCGGCCACGTCCCCGTTGTAGACCGCGTCGTCCAGCACCCCCGCCAGCGCGTCGGTGAACGCCGCCCCCGCGTAGGGCGTCTGGCCGGAGTTGGTGACCGTGACCGTGTAGCCGACCGTGCCACCGGGGGTGGTGACCGAGGTGTCCGCGGTCTTGGTGATCGTCAGGCCGGGGACCAGCACGGTGAGCAGGGCCGTGCAGCGGGGGTCGGTGCCGCCGGAGGGGCAGTTGTTGCCGGGCGCGGCGGAGACCAGGGTGCCGGTGAGGGTCCTGTCGCCGACGGGCGGGTTCTTCACGGTCAGGGTGCCGGTGACCGTGACGACGCCGCCGACGGGGATGTTCCCCGTCCAGGTGATCGTGCTGGCGCCGAGCACCAGGGTTCCCGAGGACGCGGTCTGGTCCCCGTTGGGGATGGCGTCGTCGAGGGTGCCCGCGGTGGGGCTGGAGACGGTGATCCCCGTGTAGGGGGTCTGCCCGGTGTTGGTGAACGTGGCGTTGAGGCGTACCACGGAGCCGGGGGTCGCGGTGGATCCGACATAGCTCTGGGAGAGGACCAGCCGGGCCACCGGCACGGGGGCCGAGCACCGGGTGTCGACGCTCCCGCTCCCGCAGTCGCTGCCCGGCGTGGCCGAGACGACGGTACCGGTGAGCAGGGCGTCTCCGGGGTCGGGGTCGCGGACGGTGACCGAGTAGGTGACGGTCGCGGTCGCGCCGACCGCGAGATTCCCGGTCCAGGTCAGGTTCGGGCTGGTGAAGGAGACGCCGCCGGTCGTCGCGCTGCCGTCGGCGTTGTAGACCGCGTCGTCCAGCACTCCCGCCAGCGGATCGGTGAACGTGGCCCCGGCGTAGGGCGTCTGCCCCGAGTTGGTGACCGAGACCGTGTAGCGCACGGTCGATCCGGGCGCGGTGGTGGCGGTGTCCGCGGTCTTGACGATGGTCAGGGCCGGCACGAGGACGGCCACCGTCGTGGTGCACCGGGGGTCGGTGCCACCGGCCGGGCATATGCTGCCGGGGGCGCTCGACACCACCGTGTTGACCATCTGCTTGTCGCCGGGGTCGGGGTCGCGGACGGTGACCGAGTAGGTGACGGTCGCGGTCGCGCCGACCGCCAGATCCCCGCTCCAGGTCAGGGTGGAACCGGCGAAGCCGACCGAACCCGCGCTCGCGGTCGCGTCGGCGTTGTAGACCGCGTCGTCCAGCACCTCGGCCAGCCGGTCGGTGACGACGGCGCCGGTGTACGGCGTCTGCCCCGAGTTGGCGATGGTGAGCGAGTAGCCGACGGTGCCACCCGGCGTGGTCGTCTGGGTGTCCGCCGTCTTGGTGATGACCAGGGCGGGGACGAGCACGGTGACCCTGGTGTTGCAGGCGGAGGCCGTACCGGCCGGCGGGCAGGTGCTGCCGGGGGCGGTGGAGGTGACGGAGGTGGTCAGGATCCTGTCACCGGTGTCGGGGTCGTGCACCGTGATCGAACCGATCACGGTGACCGACTGGCCGATCGCCAGATAGCCGGTCCACACCCCCCTGCCGTCCTCGGTCAGGGCGAGGTTGCCCGCGCTGGCCGTGAGGTTGCCGTTGTAGTTCGCGTCGTCGTTCACCCCGGCGCCGTCGATCGTGAAGTCGACCCCGGTGTAGGGGGTCTGCCCGGTGTTGGTCAGCGTGATCGTGTACGACACGACCCCGCCCGGCGTGGTGGTGGTCACGCCCGCGGTGTTGGTGATCGTCAGCTGGGGGATCAGGACGGTCACGGCACTGGCGCAGCGCGGGTCCGTGCCTCCGGCCGGGCAGGTGCTGCCGGGGGTGGCCGAGGAGACGGTACCGACGAGCGTCCGGTCACCGGTGTCGGGGTCCTTCACCGTGACCGAGTAGGTGACGGTCGCGGTCGCGCCGACCGCCAGGTTCCCGATCCAGTTCAGCGCGGATCCGGTGAAGGACACGCTGCCGCTGGTCGCGCCGCCGTCGGCGTTGTAGACCGCGTCGTCCAGCACCCCCGCCAGCGCGTCGGTGAACGCCGCCCCGACATACGGCGTCTGCCCCGAGTTGGTGACCGAGACCGTGTAGCGCACGGTCGATCCGGGCGTGGTGGTCGAGGTGTCGGCCGTCTTGGAGATCGTCAGCCCGGGGATCAGGACCGGGACGGTGGTGGTGCAGGCGGGGGCCGTACCGGTGGTCCGGCAGGTGCTCCCCGCCGCGGTGGAGGTGGCGGTGGCCGCCAGGAGCCTGTCACCGGGATCGGGACTGTTGACCGTGACCGAACCCGTCACGGTGACCACCGCACCCAGGGCCAGGTCGCCGGTCCAGGTCAGGATGCCGTTGGCGAAGGTGACGCCGCCCGATGTCGCGACCGCGTCGCCGTTGTAGGTCGCGTCGTCCAGCACGCCCGCGAGGGAGAGGGCGAAGCCGGTCCCCGCATACGCCGTCTGGCCGGTGTTGGCCGCGGTGACCGTGTAGTGCACGGTCGATCCGGGGGTCGCGGTGGTGACGTCCGTACCGGTGGTGATCGTGAGCGCCGGGACCAGAACCGCGACGGAGGCGGTGCACGACGTACCGGGGTTCCCCACCGGGCAGGTGCTGCCGGGGGTGGCCGAGGAGACGGTGCTCGCGAGCGTCCGGTCACCGGTGTCGGGGTCCTTCACCGTGACCGAGTAGGTGACGGTCGCGGTCGCGCCGACCGCCAGGTTCCCGATCCAGTTCAGCGCGGATCCGGTGAAGGACACGCTGCCGCTGGTCGCGCCGCCGTCGGCGTTGTAGACCGCGTCGTCCAGCACCCCCGCCAGCGCGTCGGTGAACGCCGCCCCGACATACGGCGTCTGGCCGGTGTTGGTGACCGTGACGGTGAAGGAGACCGTCGACCCCGGGGTCGTCGTCGAGGCGCCGGCGGTCTTGACGATGGAGAGCCCGGAGACGGTGACCGTGGCGGTGCAGCGGGGGTCGGCGCCGCCGGGCGGGCAGATGCTGCCGAGGGTCGAGGAGGTCACCGTGTTGGCCAGCGTCTTGTTACCGGTGCCGGAGCCGGCCACCGTGACGGAGTAGGTGACGGTGACGGTGGCGCCGGCCGCGAGGTTCCCGCTCCAGGTCAGGATGGGGGTGGTGAACGAGACCGTGCCCGCGGTCGCGGTGGCGTCCGCGTTGTAGGCGGCGTCGTCCAGCACGTCGGAGAGCGGGTCGGTCACCGTCACGCCGGTGAGCGCGCTCGACCCGGTGTTGCCGACGGTGACGGTGTAGGTGACCTTGCCGCCCGGCGTCGCGGCCGAGAGGTCGGCCGTTTTGACGATGACCAGGGGTCCCGCGGTGACGGCGAGCGTCACCGCCCTGGTGGCCGTCTGGCCGACCGCGTCGATCACCTGAACCGTGAACGGGTAACCCCCCACGGTGGTGGGCGTGCCGGACAGCACCCCGGTGGCGGTGTTGAGGGTCAGACCCGGCGGCAGACTACCGGCCGTCACAGACCACGCGAACGGCCCCGTCCCCCCGGTCACGGTCAGCGGAACGCTGTAGGCCACCCCCACCTGGGCCGCCGCGAGCGCGGGGAACGTCAGCGTCGGCTGCGCCGCGATCGACAGGGCGACCGCCTTGACGGCGCTCTGGTTCTGGGCGTCGAGCACCTTCACCGTGAAGGTGTAGGCGCCCGCCGTGGTCGGCGTGCCGGACAGCACCCCGGTGGCGGCGTTGACGGTCAGACCCGGCGGCAGGCTGCCCGCGGTGACCGACCAGGTGAACGGCCCCGTCCCCCCGGTCACGGTCAGCGGAACGCTGTAGGCCACCCCCACCTCCCCTGCCGGGGGCGCGGGAAAGGTCAGCGTCGGCTGCGGGGCGATCGTCAGGGTGACCGCCTGGGTCGCGCTCTGGCCGACAGCGTCGAGCACCTTCACGGTGAAGGTGTAGGCGCCCGCCGTGGTGGGCGTGCCGGACAGCACGCCCGTGGAGGCGTTGAGGGTCACTCCCGGAGGGAGCGTGCCGGCGCTGACCGACCAGGTGAACGGCGACGTGCCACCCGTGACGGTCAGCGGGACGCTGTAGGCGGCTCCCACCTCCCCGGACGGCGGCGCGGGGAAGGACAGGCTCGGCGAGGGGTTGGGGACGACGCTCGCGGAGAGGGCGGACGGTGGGCCGGATCCCGCCGCGTTCTGGGCGGTGACGGTGAACCGGTAGGTGGCTCCGGGGGTGAGACCGGTGGCGGTCTGGGTGGTCCCGGTGCCGGTGAACGTCTGGGGCGCCTGCGCCACACCGTTGATGTACGGCGTCACGACGTAGCCGGTGATGGTGCTGCCGCCGTTGCCGGGGGCGGTCCAGGTGAGCGTCGCGGCGGAGTCGCCGGCACTGACCGCGGTGATGACGGGCTGGCCGGGGACGGTGTAGGGGACGACCGCCGCGGACGCCGGACTCGCCGATCCGGTGCCGAAGGCGTTCACCGCCGCCACGGTGAAGGTGTACGACACGGCGGGGGTGAGGCCGGTCAGCGTCCTGGTGGTGGCCGAGGCGTCATAGGACACGGGGGTCTGGGCCACGCCGCCGATGTACGGGGTCACCACGTAGCCGGTGATGGTGCCGCCGTTGCCGCTCGGCGCCGTCCAGGTCACCGTGGCGCTGGTCACCCCGGCCGCGGCCGTGGGGGCGGCCGGGGCCGCGGGCGCGGCGGCGTAGACGTAGGTGGCGGCCGAGGCGAGCCCCTGGGTGACGACGGTGACCTTCACCGTCGCGGCGGTGGAGCGGGAGGGCATGGAGGAGATGCCGAGCGTGCCGTCGCCGTTGACGGTGAAGCAACCGGCGGCGGGACCGGACGCGCAGGGCAGCAGGACCACGGGGGTGCTGGCCTGCTGCTCGGCGGTGGTGCCGATCTCGATGGCGGTCGCGCCTGCGATGTTCGCCCCGCTCACGACCACGGCGTTGCCGCCGGCGGTCGAGCCCAGGGTCGAGCTCAGCGTGATGCCGCTGGGCGCGGTGGGCAGCGTTCCCACGGTCGTCGACGACGAGTAGCCGGGGTTGGCGTCGACCGACGACGCCGTGGCCACGGTGGTGCTCTGCACCAGCGCCGGTGTGACGGAGCCTCCGGTGACGATGCCCACCACGGTGAGCGAGGGTAACGTCGCCCCGGCCGCGAAAGGGGTGTTGCCGTTGGTGCACGTTATGGACCGCCCGGACGGCGCCGCGCAGACCCATCCCGTGCCGTACGCCCCCACGGGCACCGTCCCGGCCGGCAGGGTCTGGGTGATGGAGACCGGGGAGGTCTCCGGCAGGCCCGCCGCGACACCGGCGACGACGCTGTAGGTCACGGGGTCACCCTGCTGCAGCGTCGCGGCGTTGTAGCTGGTCTGCGCGACGGTCAGCTGGGGGACCGCGCTGATGGTGGCCACCTCGGCCTCGTCGACCTCGTGGAAGTCGGTTACGGCTCCGGTGGAGCCCACCCAGCCGAACGCCAGCTGCCGGGGGATCCCGTTGCTGTTCAGCCAGCTCGACGGGTAGAGGCCGGCGGGGACCGTGGGCAGCGTACCGGTCAGCGTCTTGGTCGTGCCGCCCACCAGGGTGACCACCACCTTGTAGCCGCCCGCCGGGATCGTCATGCCGGCGGCGGTGGTGAGGACCGCGTTGGTGGGGTTGACGCCGACCTGGACCGGGACGGCCGTGCGGGTGGTCGCCCGCAGGGCGAGGGCGGTGGCGCTCGTCGAGGAGGCCGTGCTGTTGATCGCGCAGTATCCGACCGTGCCGTTGCCGGGGCCGCGCACCACGATCTGGCCGGGCACCCGGACGCTACCCGTCCCGATGTAGGCCGGGTTGGTGCAGCCGCTCCCCTGGTAGGTGGAGTTGCTGAAGTTTCCGTACACGTCGAGGCCGATGCCGAGATAGCCGTAGGCCATGCCGGAGAGGTTGCTGGTCGAGGTGTAACCGAGCCCGCCGCCCAGCTGACCGATGTTGGCCGGCGACTGGGGGTTGGCCGGGTCGACCGCCGCCAGCACGAAGCCCAGGCCGTCGGCGGCGGTCCCGCCGTACTGGTAGGTGTTGAACGTCACGTCGAGGCCCTGCGAGGTGGGCACGCTGGTGGCGCCGAAGACGCCGCCCGCCTTGCTGGTCGCCGTGTTCGTCAGGCGCAGTTTGCCCGAGCCCTGACTGTCCAGGGTGCCGGTGCAACTGCGCAGCACGCCGGTGGTGATGTTTCCGGAGGCGGTCAGGCACGCGAAGTTCGTCGTGCTCGAACCGCTCGGCATCGCCGGCAGCACCACGCTGCCGGTGCCGTTCGCCGTGTTGTTGTGGAACGGCTGGTCGAAGAGGACGGTGCCGGCCGCCGAGGCGGGCGTGGGTGTCACCGTGACCGAGGTGCCGGTCAGCGCCGAGGCGGACAGGGCCAGCGCGAGAGTCCTGGCGATCCCCCGCCCGCACCGGGGCATCGGCCCCCGGCGGCCGGGCGTGCGGCGGCGCGGCGGCGCGGATCGCGTTCCCCGGCGGGCGTCGTCAGTCATCGCCGCCCCCGTGGGCGGCGCTCATCGCGCCGACCACGGCGACGACACGGGCCCGATGGCCCCGGCGCAGGAGCCGGACGAGCAGGAGCACCAGGGTGAGCGCGGTGAGCAGGACGGCGAGGAGGTGGGCGGGGAACACCACGATCGTCACCGTCAGGGCCCGGACCAGGCCGCCGGGGAGCGGCACCGAGACCGTCGCCCGGCAGACGCACATGGTCGGCGGATCCCATCGGGTGGTGACCTCGCGGGTCGCGCCGCGCATCACGGTGAAGCCCGGGAACGGGACGTCGGCCCCGTTCACCCGGACGCTCAACCGGCCGGCGCCGAGAAAGTCCCGGTGCGCCGTCCCGGTGCTGCGGATCCCGGCGGTGATGGGCACGGGCCCGCCCATAACGAACCCGGGCGCCCGCAGCGCCGTCACCTCCGCCGCGTCGTGGGCGTACCCGGGAACGCCGATGAACAGCGGTACGCCGACCCCCCGGTTGATCCTGATGTCGCCGCCCCGCGCGTCCGCGTCCACCGTGAAGACCAGGGCGACCTGGTGGTCGCCGGGCTCCGGGGCGTCCGGCACGGCGATCCGGACCCTGACCCGCCGGGTCGCCCCGGGCGCCAGCCGGAACTCCCCCGGGACCGCCGCGACCCAGGTGGACGCCGAGTAGGGCGCCCTCTCCCTGAGGACCACGGCGCCGTTCCTGTCCGCGGTGAAATCCGACTTCTCGACGTGGACGTCGATCGGGGCGTCACCGCCGTTGGTGACCCGGAACACCTGGTCGGCGCCGAGCTCTCCGGGGGGGACGACGAGCCGGGCCGGGGTCACCGACAGTGAGAAGCCCGGTCCGGGGCCGAAGTCGGAGTCGGAGTCAGCCGGAACCCCCTGGACCACCGGAGCCGCCGAGGCCGCCGGAGCGGCCGGGACCGCCGGAGCCGTCGCCCAGAGCGGACCCACGGCGACCAGGCCGGATGCGGTCGCGAGCGTGAACCGGCTGTACTGGATCACCGTGAACGCCACGATATGGGGTCACGCCCTACGGGGGGACCACGTGGTGTCCGAGCGGCCGGACGGACGCCCCTCGTGACGGACGGGCACGGGCGTCCGGCCGTCACCGACCCCGGCCTGGGAGGGGTACGGCTCCGCACGGGAGGAGATCACGGCACCCGCCGTCATCGTGACGCCCGCCGCGACCACGGGTCCGACCCCGGGCACGGGCCGCCTGAAGCGTGGCCACCGAATCTCGAAGGATCCCAGCATTCGTTCCTCATTCACTCGCCGGTGGCATTCCTCCCGACAGGAGGGATCACTACAACCACTGAGAGTTTCTGATCAACTACTGAGAGTGTCAACGAATGCGGGGGTTCGGCGTGGCGCCGGACAGGATGTTCCAGCTGTCCCGTCTTCTCCCCCGGCGCGCGGAACACGCCGGGGGAGAGAACGGCCGTCGTCTCAGACGCAGGCCGTACGGACGACGTCGGCCAGCCGGCCGGCCATCTGCTCGGCCTGCTCCGCGGAGGAGGCCTCGACCATGACGCGGATCATGGGCTCGGTGCCGCTCGGCCGGATCAGCACCCGGCCGGTCTCCCCGAGCTCCGACTCCACCACGGCGACCGCCGCGGACAGCTCCGGAGCCGAGGCCTTCGCCCGGTCCACGTCCTTGACGTTGACCAGGACCTGCGGAAGCCGGGTCATCACCGAGGCGAGCTCCGCCAGCGGCCTGCCCTCCCGGGCGACGACCGCCAGCAGGTGGAGCGAGGTCAGCAGGCCGTCTCCGGTGGTGGCGTGGTCGAGCATGAGGACGTGACCGGACTGCTCACCGCCGAGGTTGTGGCCGCCGGCCCTCATGGCCTCCAGCACGTAGCGGTCGCCCACGGCGGTCTCGATCACGTCGATGCCGGCGTTCCTCATCGCGATCTTGAAGCCCAGGTTGGACATGACCGTGGCGACCACGGTGTCGCCCGCCAGCTTCCCCTCGGCGTGCATGGCGGTGGCGAGCACAGCCATGATCTGGTCGCCGTCGATCACCTCGCCGGTGTGCGAGACCGCCAGGCAGCGGTCGGCGTCTCCGTCGTAGGCGATCCCGACGTCCGCGCCGCGGGAGATCACGATCTGCTGGAGCCTGTCCAGATGGGTGGAGCCGCATCCGGCGTTGATGTTGAGTCCGTCGGGACGTGCCCCGACGGTCTCCACCCTGGCTCCGGCCCTCATCAACGCCTCGGGAGCCACCATGTGGGCGGCGCCGTTGGCGCAGTCGAGGACGATGTTCAGGCCCTCCAGGCGGCCGGAGACCGTGGACAGCACGTGGGACACGTAACGGTCGGCCTCGCCGTACGCCTCGCGCACGCGGCCGACCGAGGCGCCGACCGGGCGGTCCCACTTCTCGCCGAGCCGCCGCTCGATCTCGCCCTCCACCGTGTCGGGCAGCTTGTAGCCACCTCGGGTGAGGAACTTGATCCCGTTGTCCGGGGCGGGGTTGTGGGAGGCGGAGATCATCACGCCCATGTCGGCTCCGAGAGCCGTGGTCAGGTAAGCGACCGCCGGGGTGGGCAGCACGCCGAGCCGGAGAACGTCCACGCCGGACGACGCGAGGCCGGCGACCACGGCGGCCTCCAGGAATTCTCCTGAAGCCCGCGGGTCCCGGCCCACGACGGCGATCGGGCGGCCTCGCCGCCCGACGCTGGCGTTGAACGCCCCGGCGTCGCCGAGGACATGAGCCGCGGCCACGGACAGGTCCATGGCGAGCTCGGCCGTGAGGTCGCGACCGGCGACCCCACGTACCCCGTCGGTGCCGAACAGGCGCCCCAACTTAACGCTTGCTGTACTGCGGAGCCTTGCGGGCCTTCTTGAGGCCGTACTTCTTGCGCTCGGTGGCGCGGGCGTCACGGGTCAGGAAGCCGGCCTTCTTCAGCGGAGCGCGGTTGACCTCGACGTCCAGGGCGGTGAGCGCACGGGCGAGGCCCATCCGCAGAGCACCGGCCTGGCCGGTCACGCCGCCGCCGTCGATCCGGGCGATGACGTCGAACTGGTCCTCGGCGCCGAGCGTCACGAAGGGCTCGTTGACGATCTGCTGGTGGACCTTGTTCGGGAAGTAGACGTCCAGCGGACGGCCGTTGATCGTCCACTTGCCGGTGCCCGGCACGATGCGCACGCGGGCCACGGCCTCCTTGCGGCGGCCGGTGCCGTAGGAGTTGCCCGTCGTGATGGGCTTACGGACGGCGGCCTCGCCGCCGGCGGTGGTGGACTCGGAGGTGTACTCGGAGGGGAACTCCTCCGCGGAATAGGCTTCCTGCTCGCCCTCGACGGGCGTCTCGACACCGGTGGGCTCAGCCACGGTTCTCCTCTTACTTTCCTACTTGGCGCCGGCCGTCGGCCAACGCTACTGGCGATAAGCAGCTAGCGACTACTGGGCGATCTGGGTGAGCTGGAAGGGCACCGGCTGCTGGGCCTGGTGCGGGTGCTCGGAACCCGCGTAGACCTTGAGCTTCTTGATCATCTTCCGGCCGAGGGCGTTCTTGGGCAGCATGCCCTTGATCGCCTTCTCAACGGCGCGGTCGGGACGCTTGTCCATGAGCTCGCCGTAGGTCACCGAACGCAGACCACCGGGGTAGCCCGAGTGACGGTACGCCTTCTTCTGCTGGAGCTTGTTACCGGTCAGTGCGACCTTGTCGGCGTTGATGACGATGACGAAGTCACCGGTGTCGACGTGGTTGGCGAAGGTCGGCTTGTGC
Organism: Streptosporangium sp. NPDC004631; assembly: GCF_053601935.1. Lineage (NCBI taxonomy): Bacteria > Bacillati > Actinomycetota > Actinomycetes > Streptosporangiales > Streptosporangiaceae > Streptosporangium > Streptosporangium sp. NPDC004631. Next base: position 271,494 of record NZ_JBSGCR010000004.1, read on the forward strand.
TTACCGCGAAGCAGGATCGCGACGTGGCTGGCAAGCCGGCCGAGCACGATGTCGGTGGCGTCGATGATGTGCCACTGACGCTCGACTTCGGCAGGCTTAGGTGTGTACGTGCGCACGGTCGTATGCCTTCTTTGCTCGCGTCTTCGGGGCCGTCGGAGATGACGGCAACGTGGTCGGTAGGTGCGGGCACACGACAGCCCGGACCTTCCGTCTCCCACGGTTCAGGAGATGACGCCGGACGCGCCGCGTATCGGTCTACGGAGGAGACCAATTCGCACACAACGAACTAGCAGGATACCGGCGGGGATGAGCACGGGTCAAAAAGACGGCACACTTCACCGGTGTCCCCGGACAGTCTACCCACGTCCGGGGAGTGCCCGGGGCCCGCCACACCCCGGCCCGCCCCCCGCCTTCACAGAACGGTTCCGACACGTTCTCGACATTCTCTTCTTCCTCGCCACAAACATCTCTATCTTTGGCAGCGGTATGTGGCAGTCCCCCAATCCTTGGCATACCCAGCGGACCAGCCTGCGCCGCATGGGGCTGTTCACGTGCCTGATGACGGTGCTGCTGCTCGGGTTCCTGATCGGCCGGGGGAGCCGCGACGAGGCGACACCCGACCAGATCTACCTGAACAACACCGGGCCCGCCAAACCCACCGCCACCCCCGGGGCCGAGTACGGCGGCGCCGACCGCCGCGCCCCGCTCGGCCGGGTCCTGCGTCCCACCGCGTCCCCCGTGGCACCGCGGGAGCAGCCCAGCCCGCACGCCAGCCGGTCCCCCCGCACCTCGATCGAGGGCTACCAGGGCGACGACGAGTCCCGCCCCATCATCGGCGGCGGGCAGCGGGAGAACGCCGCCCCCTCCTATCCGCTCAGCGCGCTGGAGAACGAGGTCGTCCGGCTGGTCAACATCGAGCGCCGGCGGTCCGGGTGCGCGCCGTTCCGGATCGACCGGCGGCTGACCCGGTCGGCCAGGGAGCACTCCGCCGAGATGGCGGAGGAGGGTGTCTTCTCCCACAGCTCCCCCGACGGCGCGTCCCCCTGGGAGCGGATGGAGGCCGCCGGCTACCGCGACGGGGGCGCGGAGAACATCGGCCGGGGCTACACCTCGGCCACCGAGGCGGTGCGGAACTGGATGACCACCGGCAGCAATCGGAGCAATCTCCTCAACTGCCGGCTGACCACCACCGGCGTCGGGGTCGTGGACGGTCCCGGCGGTCCCTGGTGGACACAGGACTTCGGGTACTCCTGATTGAATCGGCCGTGATCAGGGTTAGTCTCTGCGCATGGGTTTTCCGGGGGAGCCGCCGCGCCGCCAGCCGTACGTCCAGCCCGAGGGACAGGTTCCGCCCGCGCAGGGCGAGCGCTGGTTCGAGTCGCCGCAGCCGGGCCACACCCCCGGACGCGCGCCCGAATCCGCGGCCACCCCCGGACCGTCCACGCCGCCGAGGCGCCCCCAGCCGCCGGAACAGCCGCAGCAGGCGATGTGGAGCCCCTACGACGACGGGCCGCGCTCCCGGCGGCCGATCCTCATCGCGGTCGGAGCGCTCGGCGTGCTGGTCGCCGCAGGCGTCGGCCTGGCCATGCTCGCCGGCTCCGAGGAGCCTCCGGCGTCCGGTACGGCCAGCCCCCCGGCCAGCGCGTCCAGCGCCCCCGCCCCGCACACCCCCGGCGGCAAGTTCGGCTTCGCCGCCGCCCGTGCCACCGACCCCCACCCGCTCACGCTGAGCGAGCTGTTCAAACACAGGAAGGCGTCGTACGGCGGGCAGACCTACCTGATGACCACTCGCAGAACCGACAAGAAGTGCAAGGACGCCGTGGTGGGCGACAAGCTCCAGAAGGCGCTCACCGACGGCAAGTGCACCCAGATCCTGCGGGCCAGCTTCCGCGACGCCTCGGGGAAGATCATCGGCACCGTGGGCGTCGCCAACCTCAGGACGTCCGCGGCGGCGGCCAAGGTCGTCTCGGTCGGGGCCGGCAAGTCTCGGGAGGAGTACCTCAAGGCGCTCCCCGGTAAGGACACCGTCACCAAATTTCTCGGCACGGGTGAGGCGTTCGCGGGCGGGTGGCGGCACGGGCACTACGCGGTGATGGTCTGGTTCCAGTACAAGGACGGCCACCTGCCGAAGAAAGCCGAGGTCAAGCCGCTGAACCGGGCCGCCTTCGGTGCCACCGACGCGACCGTCACGCCCGCTCTGGAGTCTCGATCGCTGACCGGCAAGCGCCCCTGACCAAAGGTTCAAGCAGTCGTTTTTCCCAATAAAACTGGCGGGCGATACGGCCAGGAACGCCCATACCCGCGTGCCGATCTCCGGCTGTCGCTACGCTTCCCCGTATGCGTGGCCAGGAATCCGGGTCCGAGCACGAGCGTGCAGCCGACGGTTCGGCCGTACCGGCGACGCCTCCGCCGAGTTTCGGCCAGCCACCGCCACACGTGCCACGGGCCGATCTCGCGGGTGACGACACCCCCTCCTACGCCCCTCCGGCATGGCCGGAACAGGCATCGGGGACGGCCAGTGCCTGGACGGCCCCCGGTGACGACGGCTCCTCCTACGACTGGTTCTCCGACCCCGAGGACGACCTGCCCGCTCCATGGCCGGGCACCCCGTACCACGGCCCGCGGTCGGACACCCGGCCCGGCGGGCATTCGGACCCGCGTTCAGGCGCGCCCGAGGAACCTTCGGACCCGCGTTCACGCGCTCAACCCGAGGAACGTTCAGACCCGCGTTCAGGCACTCAACCCGGAGTGCGGCCCGTCCCGCGATCAACCCCTCGGCCGGAAGTGCCGTCCGGCCCGCGACCACCGCAGCCCCCTCCGCCCGGCCTCCCGGCTCCCGCCCCGGCCCCGGGGTGGTCGGATGTCCCGCCCCCGTGGAACGGCGCACCGGGCGGGACGCCGCTGTCCACCGCGCCGATCGTGCCCGGAGCCCCGCCGTGGCAGCCGCCCCCCGCCTTCACGGCCGCGGCGGCGGGCATGCAGGTGTGGCCCTCCCCCGTCCCGGACGCGCACGGCACTCCGCGCTGGCCCGCGGCCACCGGGGAACCGATCTGGTCCGACCCCGAGGAGACGACGGGCCGACCGGCCGAGCCAGGCGACGTTCCCGTCTGGCCGCCCTCCGCGATTCCCCCTCACGACCCCGGCACGGACACCGTCGGCGTCCGCACGGCCGGGCCCGCCGTACCCGGCCACCGGGAACCGGTGGATCCCGCGCCGCCGCCCGGCCCCGCGGCCCAGGCCGCCGGAGCCACGCGAGACCCCTCACCCACACCTGAGCCGTCGCCACAACCCCCCGCCCCTCTCCCCGTCCCCACTTCGGCCCCCGCCTTCGGGCCGTCGCTCCAACCGCCCATCCACCCCCCCGTTCCGGCCGCGCACGCCACCGAGCCGGGCGACCCCACGTCGCCCGCGGAGCCCGTGGAGTCCGTGGAGTCCGTGGACCAGCCAACCCCTCCGGGAGGCATACCGGTGATCTCGCCGTCGTTCCCCCCCACCCCGACACCGCCGGCCTCGCCGCCCCCCACCTCCGGTGAGGTGGTGCTCCGCGGCCCGTTCACCCCGCCGTCGGCGGTCGTGGTCAAACCCCCCGCCGAACCGCCACCCCCGGTTCGCAGCCGGGGCGACATCATGCTGATCGCCACCGTGGTGACGCTGGTGATCAGTGGCATCGGCACCGGCGCCTTCTTCGCCTACGAGTCGTTCAGCGCCAAGAAGTCGGTCAGCGCGGCCGATCCGCTCTCCGGCTCCACCCCCTTCGACTCCGAGGGGGGTGTGACAAGCCCGATCGAGCCGGATCCGATCAACACCGAGGTACTCAACTCGGAGAAGACCGATCCGGGCAGGCTGACCGTGGCCGACGCCTTCGCCAAGAGGGTGACCCTGGCCGGGACCGTGTTCGTCCGGGTCAAGGCCGAGACCACCCAGAGATGCCAGGAGACCGCGGTCGGCCAGTTCGCCGACACGTTGCGCAGCCAGGACTGCCGCCAGGTGCTGCGGGCCACATACGTGGACGGCAGGAAGAAGTACGCCGTGACCACGGGGATCGCGGTGCTGCCCACCCGGGAGTCGGCGGTCGAGGTCGACCAGGCCAAGAACCTGAACAGCAACCTGTGGTTCCGCGGCCTGCCCGGGGCCTCGAACAGCGGAGCCGAGCGCGTTCACATGGCGGGCGGCTACGCGGCCGGGCTGCTCTGGGGCCGCTACATCGTGTTCAGCTACGCCACCTTCAGCGACGGCCACACCCCGACGGCGAAGGAGAAGGCGCTCGGAAGGGTCAGCGGCGCGTTCCGGGACGAGACCGCCAAGGTGGTGGAGCACCGCCTGACAGGCTGAGCGGGCGCCCGCCGGGCACACCCCTCGGGGTTTCCCCGGGCACGGCCCCCTCGGGACGGAGGGCGGTCTCAGGCGCCGAGGGTACGGACCCGTCGGGTCTCGGCGGCCCGCCGGGCCAGCTCCCCCGCGTCCGGGTAGCGCACCTCCTCCAGGCAGAGGCCGTGCGCCGGTGCCACGTGCACCCCGGAGTCCCGTACGGCCCGCGTCAGCACCTGGCCGGGCCAGGCGGCCGGCAGGCGTCCCTCTCCCACCGGGAGCAGCGACCCGACGAGCGCCCGGACCATCGAGTGGCAGAAGGCGTCGGCCACCACCGTCGCGACCAGGAGGCCGTCCCGCCGGACCCAGTCGAGCCGCTGGAGCTCGCGGATCGTGGTCGCGCCCTCGCGTTTCCTGCAGAAGGCGGCGAAGTCGTGCTCGCCCAGCAGGGCGGCGGCCGCCGCGTTCAGCCGGTCGGCGTCGAGGGGGCGGGGGTGCCAGACGACCTCGTGGCGGCGGAGCGGGTCGCCGCCGCCGGGGGCGTCGCAGATCCGGTAGGCGTAACGCCGTGACATCGCGGAGAACCGGGCGTCGAAGCCCTCGGGGGCCCTGGTGACACCGTGGACCCGGACATCGGACGGCAGAAGACCCGACAGTCTCCTGACGAGCAGGGGAAGGCGCTCGTCGACGCCCTCGGGGGTGGTGGGGTCGGCGAGGCCCTCGCCGGCGGGCGCCCCCCGCCGCTGCCGCCACTCCAGCGCGCCCAGCGCGCCGGTCTCCAGGTCGACGTGGGCCACCTGGCCTCGGGCGTGGACCCCGGCGTCGGTCCGCCCGGCCACGGTCAACGTCGGCGGCTCGGGAAACCTGAGGATCCTGCCGAACGCCTCCTCGATCTCGCCCTGGACCGTCCGCCGGCCCGGCTGCTTGGCCCAGCCGGAGAAGCCGGTGCCGTCATAGGCGAGATCCAGGCGCAGCCGTACCACGATGTTCCTCCCGGAGAACGTAAAACGGGTCCGGCGTCTCCCCCTAGGGGGTGCCGGACCCGTTCACAGAACCTGAAAAATCAGGCGTTGTCCTTCTTGGCCTCGGTCTCCTCGGCCGGAGCCTCGACGGCCTCGGCGGCCTCCGGCTCCTCGACGGCCTCGGCCTTGGTCTCCTCGACGGGAGCCTCGGTGACCTTCGGCTCCTTCTTCGCCGCGGCCGGGGCCTGGCTGCCGACGCGGACCGTGTTCAGCGGCTCGGCCACCAGCTCGATGACGGCCATGGGGGCGGCGTCGCCCTTACGGAGGCCGATCTTCGTGATGCGGGTGTAGCCACCGGGGCGCTCGGCGAAGGTCGGCGCGATCTCGGTGAAGAGGTGGTGGACGACGCCCTTGTCACGGACGACCCTCAGCACCTGGCGACGGTTGTGCATGTCGCCCTTCTTCGCCTTGGTGATCAGCCTCTCCGCCAGCGGACGGAGGCGCTTGGCCTTCGTCTCGGTGGTCTTGATCCGGCCGTGCTGGAACAGCTGGGTGGCGAGGTTCGCCAGGATCAGCCGCTCGTGAGCCGGGCTGCCGCCGAGACGGGCACCCTTGGTAGGCCTGGGCATTTCATTCTCCTTGAGAGTTAACCCGCCGCGGCCGTACGAGGTACCGCGGTCGGGCCGGGGATCCGCGGACCCCCGTCAGTAGTGAAAATCAGTACTGCTCGGTCTCGGCGTACGCGCTGTCGTCGTCGTCGTAGCCGCCGCCGGCCACCGCGCTGGGGTCGAACCCGGGCGGGGAGTCCTTCAGCGCGAGCGTCATCTCGTGCAGCTTCTGCTTGACCTCTTCTATGGACTTCGCGCCGAAGTTCCTTATGTCGAGGAGGTCCTGCTCGCTGCGGGCGACGAGTTCACCCACGGTGTGGATGCCCTCGCGCTTGAGGCAGTTGTAGGAGCGGACGGTGAGGTTCAGCTCCTCGATCGGCAGCGCCAGGTCGGCGGCCAGGGCCGCGTCCGTCGGCGACGGGCCGATGTCGATGCCCTCGGCCTCGACGTTGAGCTCGCGGGCGAGACCGAACAGCTCGACCAGGGTCTTACCGGCCGAGGCCACCGCGTCGCGGGGCTTCATGCACGGCTTGGTCTCGACGTCCAGGATCAGACGGTCGAAGTCGGTGCGCTGCTCGACACGGGTCGCCTCGACCTTGTAGGTGACCTTGAGGACCGGCGAGTAGATGGAGTCGATCGGGATGCGGCCGATCTCCTGGCCGGGCTGCTTGTTCTGCGCGGCGGAGACGTAACCGCGACCGCGCTCGACGGTCAGCTCCATCTCCAGCTTCGCCTTGCCGTTCAGCGTGGCGATGCGCAGCTCGGGGTTGTGCACCTCGACGCCGGCCGGGGGCGCGATGTCGGCGGCGGTGACGTCACCGGGGCCCTGCTTGCGCAGGTACATGACCACCGGCTCGTCGTGCTCCGAGGAGACGACCAGTTCCTTGAGGTTCAGGATGATGTCGGTGACATCCTCCTTGACGCCCGGCACGGTGGAGAACTCGTGCAGCACGCCCTCGATGCGGATGCTGGTCACGGCCGCACCCGGGATGGACGACAGCAGGGTGCGCCGGAGCGAGTTGCCGATGGTGTAGCCGAAACCCGGCTCCAGCGGCTCGATGATGAACTTGGACCTGGTCTCCTCAAGGGATTCCTCAAGAAGGGTCGGTCGCTGAGCGATCAGCATGTGGGATCTCCCCCTGAATGGCGACGCCCGCTATTTGACGTCGCTCGTACAACAGCATAGGTGCCGTACGGCGAACCGCACGGCACCTGGCAGGAGCCGCTACTTGGAGTAGAGCTCGACGATCAGCTGTTCCTGGACCTGGGTGTCAATCTGCTGACGGACCGGGAGCTGGTGCACCAGGACGCGGAGCGCGTCCGGGACGACGCCCAGCCACGCCGGGTACGTCTTGTCACCGGCGGTGGCGCGGGCGACCTCGTAGGGCAGAAGGTTGCGCGACTTCTCGCGGACCTCGACGATGTCGTGCTCACGCACGCGGTACGACGGGATGTCGACCTTCTTGCCGTTCACCAGGATGTGGCCGTGCCGGACCTGCTGACGGGCCGCGTCGCGGGACTCGGCGAAACCGGCGCGGTAGACCACGTTGTCGAGACGGCTCTCCAGGATCTGGAGAAGGTTCTCGCCGGTCTTGCCGGTCTTGCGGTTGGCTTCCTCGTAGTAGTTGTGGAACTGCTTCTCAAGGACGCCGTAGATGCGACGGGTCTTCTGCTTCTCGCGGAGCTGGAGCTGGTACTCAGACTCCTTGGGCCGGCCGCGGCCGTGCTCACCCGGCGGGTAAGGACGGATCTCGATGGGGCATTTCGCGGACTCGCACTTCTTGCCCTTGAGGAAGAGCTTGGTCTTCTCCCTACGGCAGAGCTTGCAGTCCGCACCCGTGTAACGAGCCATTTTCTATCTTCTCCTGGGCGTCAGACGCGACGGCGCTTGGGCGGACGGCAACCGTTGTGCGGAACGGGGGTGACGTCTTGGATGGAACCGACCTCAAGGCCGGTCGCCTGCAGCGAACGGATCGCGGTCTCACGGCCGGAACCGGGGCCCTTGACGAAGACGTCGACCTTGCGCATGCCGTGCTCCATGGCCCGGCGCGCGGCGTTCTCGGCGGCCATCTGCGCGGCGAACGGGGTGGACTTACGGGAGCCCTTGAACCCGACGTGGCCGGCGCTGGCCCAGGAGATCACGTTCCCGCTCGGGTCGGTGATCGAAACGATGGTGTTGTTGAACGTGCTCTTGATGTGGGCGTGCCCGTGAGCGACGTTCTTCTTTTCCTTGCGGCGCACCTTCTTCGGGGCACCCTGACGGCTCTTAGGAGGCATTCTTTGCCTTCACTCCTGAGGTCTTCGGTCCTGCGGCTACGCGGACTACTTCTTACCGGGCTTCTTCTTGCCGGCCACGGTCTTCTTCTTGCCCTTACGGGTGCGTGCGTTGGTCTGCGTGCGCTGACCGTGCACCGGAAGGCCACGGCGGTGCCGGATGCCCTGGTAGCACTGAATCTCGATCTTGCGACGGATGTCGGCCTGAACTTCGCGACGGAGGTCACCCTCGATCTTGTAGTTCGCCTCGATGTAGTCGCGCAGCGGCACGAGCTCTTCGTCGGTGAGCTGGTGGACCCGGAGGTCCCCGCTCACGCCGGTGGCCTTGAGGGTTTCGAGCGCGCGAGTGCGACCGATCCCGAAAATGTAGGTGAGAGCGATCTCCAGCCGCTTGTCGCGGGGGAGGTCGACGCCAACCAGGCGAGCCATGGTCGGGCATTCTCCTTCGTTGTGGCGGAGGTCCTACGCCTCACCTCCCCTCCCCATGCCCGGGGTGAGGGCCCCGGCCTCCGACCGGGGGTCTCCTGCGGGGTACGGCCGTGGCCGCCTGCGCAGGTGTGAAACGCGATTACTTTGTGGCCCCACATGGGTCGAGTCCGCCACTGATGAGCGGACTCCATGGGGACCTGTTGGCTGCGACTAGCCCTGACGCTGCTTGTGGCGCAGGTTGTCGCAGATCACCATGACACGACCGTGCCGGCGGATCACCTTGCACTTGTCGCAGATCTTCTTGACGCTCGGCTTGACCTTCATAGTCCCTTGTTCGTCCCTCAGACGCTTACTTGTATCGGTAGACGATCCGCCCACGACTGAGGTCGTAGGGGCTCAGTTCGACGACAACCCTGTCGTCAGGAAGGATCCGGATGTAGTGCATCCGCATCCGCCCGCTGATGTGGGCCAGGACCTTATGGCCGTTGTCGAGCTGCACCCGGAACATCGCGTTCGGGAGCGACTCAACCACAGTGCCCTCGATCTCGATGGCGCCGTCCTTCTTGGCCATGTCCCTCGCGTTTCACTGATCGGTCGTCTGAGGCTTCGGAACACTAAGCAGCCGCGACCCAGCGCTTCGATGAGAGCGGCGGTTGCGACACCGCCGACGCGCAATGGGCCATAGTGAACCGAAGAAGGAGTGTACGGCACCAGGCAAGGAAATGCGAAACAGACGGCCGGTGCCTTGACACAACCGCTATTCAGGATACCGCAGATCTGAGGTGAGATATGCCGCACGGTACACCGCGTGGACGATCACATTGTCGGCATAGGAGCGTCTTGCCTGGTCGAAGGCGCCGCCGCAGGTGACAAGCCTGAGCCGCCTGCCCCCCGTCGACCCGTACACCCGGTCGGCGGGAAACCGGCTCTTGGGGGCCTGCTCCAGCCGTTCCACCGCGAAGACCGCCACGGTGCCGTCCCCGCGCGCCACCCCGATCGAGTCCCCTGACCTCAGCTCGCCGAGCCGGGCGAACACCGCGGGCCCGGTCCTGGTGTCGAGGTGGCCGACGATGACCGCGGAGCCGGGCTCTCCGGGCGTCGGGCCCTCGCCGTACCAGCCCGCGGCGTCGGCGTGGTCGAGCGGCGGCACGGCCAGCCGGCCGCCGTCGTCCACTCCGAGCACCACCAGCGGGGCGTTCACCCCGATCCTCGGGATCATGACGCGGGTCGGCTCGGCGCGGCCCGGCGGCCGGGTGAGCGGCGTCGGCCAGCCGGGGCCGCCGAACCCGGTCCACCCCGGTGACGCGTCCACCCGGGCGCCCACCGGCCACCGCGCCCCGTCGCCGGGCACGGCTCCGCCACACCCGGTCATCAGGGTGAGGCCCGCCAGCGCGCAGGCGAGGCGGATGGATCCGTGCCCGCCCGGAGCGCGGTCCCGCCGATGACCCGCGCAAGCAGTCCCGGACGGGCACGGAAGTCTAGTGATCGCTCCTTCTGCGGTGCCCGCGCGCCAGCGCGAGACCCGCCCCCAGAACCGTCACGACCATGGCGAGCGCCCCGAAGAGCCAGGCCGTGCGCGCGGGGCTATCGGAGACCGTCATGGCGAGGCCGCCCCCGCCGGTGTCGGGGGCGGCGGTGGGGTGGAGGTCGTCCACGACGAAGGTGCCGTTGTACGGGCCGCCCCTGACGCAGCGGACGGTGATGGCGTAGGTTCCGGGCGCGGCGTGCGAGCTGATGCGGGCGGTGCCCCGCATCGTCTCGGCGCCCTCCCTGAGCCGTGCCGAGGTGGCGTGGAACGCCGCCGAGTAGGCGGTCGCCGGAGCGACACACGAATTCGCCGAGATGCTCACAAGCTGCCCGGGACGGACCGTGGACGGTGTGACCCGCACATCGCCGGCCACGCCACCGGTCCCGGCGGCGCCGGCGACCCCGGCCGTGCCGCCCACGAACACGGAGAACACGACGACCCCCGCCGCCGCGCCCATCACGGTCCTGCCCGACGCCACCGGGTCTCGCCTGAGGCCCATCCCCCACCTCCACCTCACGGCGTGCCCCGACAACGATCACCTACCCCGCCCCACCTGCCCCAACTGCCCCTGGCGGTAAAGTTCTGACAGAATGCGAAAAGCCCTCCGATGACCTGATCATCGAAGGGCTTGTCAGCGTTGTCACTGCCGTCGGCCCGGCCGGCGCCGGTGGGCGGCGCGCGCCCCGGTGAAGATCCGTGATCACCGCATCAGAAGGCGTCACCCCAGCCGCCGCAGTCGTCGAAGCGGTTGTCACCCTCGCAGACCCGGACCTTGAAGTCGTCGAAGCCGTCGTCCTTGCTGAAACCGCCGAACCTGTCGAAGTGCCGGCCGCCGGAGGTCTTGTAGTACTTGACGTGGCTGCCGGAGTCGTCATGCCACTTGAACCACACGTAGCTGGACTCGCGGTCGTGGTCCCGGTCGGACAGGTCGCCGAAGAACCAGTAGTGGCCGCTCTCCTTGTACCAGTACCCCTTGAACAGGGACCGGTGACCGGAGTCCTCGCCACCGCCGAAGCGCGAGTAGTAAGGGCCGAAGAAGTGTTTACCCGGAGCCTGCGCCGACCGGGCGGCGGCCGTGCCGGCGGTCGCGGCCTGGGCGGGCGCCGCGGCCAGGCCCGCGGCGAGGAAACCGACGAGGGCGGTGCCGACGACAAGGGTGGGGATCTTTCGCATGTCTTCCTCCGGTGAGGGGTGCCGCTCTTCCGAACACCGCTCACACTAGGAAGCCCTCTCGCCCCGGTCTGCGGAGGAATACGCACTCACCCCGCAGAGTGGACTATTACCGCTTCGCCTTGTCGTCCGGGTCGGCGAAGAACGTGCTGAGCAGCAGCACCACCCCCCACGGCCCCATCACCCAGAGCGGCCACGGATAGGGGAAGTCGAGGCCGTTGGTCACGCCGAGGATGAACCAGATCGTCCAGTTGACACCGCTGGCCACCGCCCAGGTGGCCCAGAGCGCCTTGACACCCTTGTGCCGCGCCTCACTCCGCCGCTCCGGGTGGTTCTGGGAGGTCGCGGGGAGTCGTTGCAGGTCGACGTCGGGAAGGTCGGAGGTGAGCGTGGCGAGCTCGCCGTACGTCTTGCTGGTGTAGAGCCGCTCCAGCCGCTCGTCGAACTCCTCGCCGGTGAGCCGGCCCTGGGCATAGTGCTCGCGCAGCACGGTGGCGACCTTGTCCCGGTCTCCATCCGAGGCTCGCATCTCCGGACCAGACACCATCGTCGACCACATCCACTCGTGAACGGGTAGGTCAGCTACCCGTATCTCCCAACAGTCCGGTAAGCCGCTCTTTACCTCCGTCAAGGGCGGTCAGTACCCAAGGTCCATTATGTGTCACGGCGACGCTGTGCTCGAAGTGCGCGGACGCTTTGCCGTCCACGGTGACAACGGTCCAGTCGTCGGCCAGCACCCTGGTCCGGTCGGTGCCGAGGTTGACCATCGGCTCGACCGCGAAGCACATGCCCGGCTCGAAGCGCGGCCCCCTGCCCGGCTTGCCGTGGTTGGCGACCCAGGGGTCCATGTGCATCTCGGTGCCGATGCCGTGCCCGCCGTACTCCTGGGGGATGCCGTAGCGGCCCTGGGATCGGACGTATCTCTCCACCTCGTGGCCGATGTCGGACAGGTGGCGGCCCACGGTGAGCGCGGCGATCCCCCGCCACATGGCCTCCTCGGTGACCCGCATCAGCTCGGTCAGCCCGGGGCTCACCTCGCCGACCGGGACGGTGATGGCCGAGTCGCCGTGCCAGCCGTCCAGGATGGCGCCGCAGTCGATGGAGATGACGTCGCCCTCCCGCAGCGCACGCCGGCTGCTCGGAATGCCGTGAACGACCTCGTGGTTCACCGACGCGCAGATCGTGGCCGGGAAACCCTGGTAACCCTTGAAGGAGGGAACGGCGCCCTCACCGCGGATGGCCTTCTCCGCGATCCCGTCGAGATCCAGGGGCGTCATCCCCGGCTGGACGCTCTCGCGGAGCAGCTGCAGGGTCCGGCCGACCACCAGGCCCGCCGCCCGCATCCTCTCCAGTTGCTCGGGCGTCTTTATCTGGATTCCGTGCCTGTTCTTTTTGAACACGTGCTCCCCCCCTGGGGTGATTCAACGGACAATTCGGGAGCCCAATTCCCCCAATTGTGCCCTAAACGACAGCACGCCATCCATGAGACGTCATGGATGGCGTGCTAGAGAGACGCAGCTAACCCGCGAAGGGACTCAGAGCCTCCATCGCGCGCTGGGTGACCTCTTCCACCGGACCGGTCGCGTCCACCCCGACCAGGATGCCCTCGTCGGCGTAGAAGGAGACGAGCGGGGCGGTCTGCTCCTGGTAGACCTCCAGCCGGTGCCGGACGGTCCGTTCCTTGTCGTCGTCGCGCTGGTAGAGCCGCCCGCCGCAGGCGTCGCAGACGTCGTCCTTCTTGTCGTCGAAGTCGACGTGCCAGATACGCCCGCACTGGCTGCAGGTCCGGCGCCCGGCCAGCCGGCGCACGACCTCCTCGTCGTCCACCACGAGCTCCAGGACGAGGTCCAGGCCGACTTCGAACTCGGCGAGCATCTTCTTCAGGATCTCGGCCTGGGGCACGTTCCTGGGAAAGCCGTCGAGCAGGAAGCCGTCCAGCGCGTCACACTCGGAGAGGCGGTCTCGGACCATCGCGATGGTCACCTTGTCGGGTACAAGGTCGCCACGGTCCATGTACTCCTTGGCAAGTCTGCCGAGTTCCGTGCCACCCGAGACATTGGCGCGGAAGATGTCACCTGTCGAAATCTTCGGGATGGACAGGTTCGATGCGATGAACTGGGCCTGCGTCCCCTTACCCGCTCCGGGGGGCCCGACCAGGACAAGGCGCACTATTTCAGGAAACCTTCATAGTTACGCTGCTGGAGCTGGCTCTCGATCTGCTTCACGGTGTCCAGGCCGACACCAACCATGATCAGAATGCTCGTCCCTCCGAACGGGAAGTTCTGGCTCGCACCGACGAGGGCTAGAGCGACGATCGGCACCATGGAGATCAGGCCCAGATAGAGCGCCCCAGGAGCGGTGAGTCGCGTGAGCACGTAGTTCAGGTACTCAGCCGTCGGCCGGCCCGGGCGGATACCCGGGATGAACCCACCGTACTTCTTCATGTTGTCGGCGACTTCAACGGGGTTGAAGGTAATGGACACATAGAAGTAGGTGAAGAAGACGATCAGCAGGAAGAAGGTCAGCATGTAGGCCGGGGTGTCGCCCGAGACCAGGTTCTGGTTGATCCACTGGACGACGGCGTTCGGCTCCTCCTGGGAGTTGGTGAAGAGCGTGGTGACCAACTGCGGGAGGTAGAGCAGCGAGGAGGCGAAGATGACGGGGATGATGCCCGCCTGGTTCACCTTCAGCGGGATGTAGGTCGAGGTCCCGCCGTACATCCGGCGCCCCACCAGGCGCTTGGCGTACTGCACCGGAATCCGGCGCTGGGCCTGCTCGACCATGACCACCAGGCCGATCATCGCGATGCCTGTGACGATCACCACGCTGAAGACGAAGAGACCCTTGGTGCGGGCGATGGTCATCAGTTCGACCGGGAAGACCGCGATGACCTGGGTGAAGATCAGAATGGACATGCCGTTGCCGACGCCTCGGTCGGTGACGAGCTCACCCAGCCACATGATGACCGCGGTACCGGCGGTCATGGTGAGCACCATCGTGAGGATGGCGAAGATGTTGTTCTTGTCCAGCAGGATGTCCTCGCGGCACTGCGGGAACAGCTGCCCGCTACGCGCGAGGGCGATAAAGGCGGTTGATTGGAGAACCGCAAGGCCGATGGTCAGATAACGCGTATACTGTGTGATCTTGGTCTGGCCGGCCTGGCCCTCCTTTTTGAGGGCCTCCAGACGGGGGATCACCACGACCAGAAGCTGAAGGATGATGCTTGCGGTGATGTACGGCATGATGCCGAGGGCGAACACCGACAGCTTCAGCAGCGCGCCACCGCTGAACAACTGCACCATTCCATAGATGTTGCCCGCGTCTCCGGCCTTCGCCTGGTTGAGACAGCGGCTGATGTTCTCCGTATGCACGCCCGGAGTCGGAAGAACCGAACCGAGTCGGAACAGCGCGATGATGCCCAGGGTGAAGAGCAACTTCTTGCGCAGGTCCGGCGTACGGAACGCTCGGGTAAACGCGGTCAGCACGGTCCCTCCTGCGCGCCTAAAAGGCGAGGTCGGTCAGCGATGGTGCGGGGGTGTTCCATCTTTGCCACATCAAGTCAACGAGCTCGTGGAAACGAGTTGAGTCTTGCTGTCCAGCGAACTCTAACGCACTACGGGCGCGGGGGCCCATAATGAGCCCCCGCGCCGCGTATTCATGCCTACAGCTTCATCTACAGCTCGGAGGCGGAGCCCCCGGCAGCGGCGATCTTCTCCTTGGCACTGGCGGAGAAGGCGTGCGCCCGCACGTTCAACGCCACGGAGATCTCACCGGTTCCCAGGACCTTCACCAGCTGATTCTTACGGACCGCGCCCTTGGCGACCAGCGCCTCGACGGTGACGTCGCCACCCTCGGGGAACAGCTCGCCGAGCCTGTCCAGGTTGACAACCTGATAGGTCGTCTTGAAAAGGGCGTTGGAGAAGCCCTTCATCTTGGGCAGGCGGCGCTGGAGCGGAACCTGGCCACCCTCGAAACCGAGGGGAACCTTGTTCCTGGCCCTCGTGCCCTTGGTACCGCGACCGGAACTCTTGCCCTTGGACGCCTCGCCACGGCCCTTGCGGACCTTGGACTTGTTGGCGCCGGGGGCCGGACGCAGGTGGTGGATACGGAGCGGAGTGTTCTCTGCCATGTCAGTCGACCTCTTCCACGGTGACGAGGTGCGTCACCACGGAGACCATGCCGCGGATCTCCGGGCGGTCCTCCTTGACGACGACGTCGCCGATTCGCTTCAGACCGAGCGAACGCAGCGAGTCACGCTGGTTCTGCTTGCCGCCGATCTTGGAGCGGACCTGCGTGATCTTCAGGCGTGCCATCGGTTCAGCTCACCGCCTTGGCTGCCGCGGCCTCGGCGAGACCCTCGGCGCGAGCCTTGAGCATCGCCTTGGGGGCGACGTCCTCGATCGGCAGGCCACGGCGGGCCGCGATCTCCTCGGGGCGGCTGAGGCCCTTCAGAGCGGCCACGGTGGCGTGCACGATGTTGATCGGGTTGTCCGAGCCAAGCGACTTGGACAGGACGTCGTGGATGCCGGCGCACTCCAGGACGGCGCGCACCGGGCCACCGGCGATGACGCCGGTACCGGGCGAGGCCGGACGGAGGAAGACGACACCCGCGGCCTCTTCACCCTGCACGATGTGCGGGATGGTGCCCTGGATGCGGGGCACCCTGAAGAAGTGCTTCTTGGCCTCTTCGACGCCCTTGGCGATGGCGGCCGGAACTTCCTTGGCCTTGCCGTAGCCGACGCCGACCATGCCGTTGCCGTCACCGACGATGACGAGGGCGGTGAAGCTGAAGCGACGACCACCCTTCACGACCTTGGCCACTCGATTGATCTTTACGACGCGCTCGATGTACGAGACGCCCTTGTCGGCGTTGCCACCGCGGCGATCGTCACGACGACCATCACGCCGCTCGCCACCGGCGGCGCCACCGCGACGCGGAGCTCCAGCCATCAGTGGTTCCTCTTCTCGTTGCTCTTGTTAGAACGGGCCATCAGAACTCCAGCCCGCCTTCACGGGCACTGTCCGCGAGAGCGGCCAGGCGGCCCGCGTAACGGTTTCCACCACGGTCGAACACGACCGCGGTGATCCCGGCGGCCTTGGCCCGCTGAGCGAGAAGCTCGCCGACCTGCTTCGCCTTGTCGGTCTTGGCGCCCGGCGCCGTGCGCAGGGAGGCGTCCATGGTGGAGGCGCTCACCAGCGTGTGACCCTGGGAGTCGTCGACGATCTGCACGAACAGGTGTCGCGTGGAACGATTGACGACCAGGCGCGGACGCTGGGCCGTACCGACCACCTTCTTGCGGACTCGGCCGTGGCGGCGGGCCCGCGAGACGGCGCGGGCGGCCGTGTGCTTGCCGAACGCAGTCTTGCCAGCCATGCCTACTTACCAGCCTTTCCGACCTTGCGGCGGATAACCTCGCCCTGGTAACGCACACCCTTGCCCTTGTACGGGTCGGGCTTGCGCAACTTACGGATGTTCGCGGCGATCTCGCCGACCTTCTGCTTGTCGATGCCGTCCACATGGAACAGGGTCGGCTTCTCCACGCGGAAGGAGACACCCTCGGGGGCGTCCACGATCACCGGGTGGCTGAAGCCGAGAGCGAACTCAAGCTGAGTCGGGCTCTTGGCCTGCACGCGGTAACCGACACCCACGATCTCCAGGGTCTTGGAGTATCCCTGGGTCACACCGGTCACCATGTTGGCGATCAGCGTGCGGGACAGCCCGTGCAGCGCACGGACCTTGTTCTCGTCGTTGGGGCGCGTGACGGTTACCACACCGTCGTCACCCTTGGCGACGTCGATCGGCTCAGCGATCTTCTGAAAGAGCGTGCCCTTGGGACCCTTGACCGTGACGTCCCGGCCGTCGATGGCGACGTCCACGCCGTTCGGTACAGGGATGGGCAGCCGTCCGATTCTCGACATGCTGTGATTTCTCCCTTCTACCAAACGAAGGCGAGGACTTCCCCGCCCACTCCACGCTTGCCGGCCTGCTTGTCGGTCATGAGTCCACCGGACGTCGAGATGATCGCGACGCCCAGTCCACCCAGGACCCGGGGCAGGTTGTCCTTCTTCGCATAGACCCGCAGACCGGGCTTGGAAACCCGGCGCAGGCCAGAGAGCGACCGCTCACGGCTCGGCCCGAACTTGAGCTCCACCACGAGGTTCTTTCCGACCTTGGCGTCCTCGACGCTCCAGGCCTGGATGTAACCCTCCTGCTGGAGGATCTCGGCGATGTGCGCCTTGATCTTCGAGTACGGCATCGCCACGGTGTCGTGGTACGCCGAGTTCGCGTTTCGCAGACGCGTCAGCATGTCTGCGATCGGGTCGGTCATCGTCATGGCCGGTGGCCTTCCTCACCGCGGTTTCCGCAAGGGACCTTCGGTGTGGTCATGGGCGCTTGAGGCAGCGCCCGGTGAATACGACTTCTCTATGGGGCCGGTACCGCGCGGCCCCCGGTGTTCGCGGGCCGCGCGGCGTACTACCAGCTCGACTTGGTGATGCCGGGCAGCTCGCCCCGATGCGCCATCTCACGGAAGCAGATGCGGCACAGGCCGAACTTCCGGTAGACGGCGCGGGGACGACCACAGCGCGAGCACCGAGTGTACGCCCGGACCTCGAACTTGGCCTTGCGAGCAGCCTTGACCTTGAGCGACGTCTTCGCCATGATCAGGCCTCCTTGAAGGGGAATCCGAGAAGCTTGAGCAGCGCCCGGCCCTGGTCGTCGGTCTTAGCGGTGGTCACGACCGTGATGTCCATGCCACGCTGGCGGTCGACCTTGTCCTGGTCGATCTCGTGGAACATGACCTGCTCGGTGAGACCGAAGGTGTAGTTGCCGTTGCCGTCGAACTGCTTGGGCGACAGGCCGCGGAAGTCACGGATGCGGGGCAGCGCCAGCGAGAGCAGCCGGTCGAGGAACTCCCACATGCGGTCGCCGCGGAGCGTGACGTGGGCGCCGATCGGCATGCCCTCGCGCAGCTTGAACTGGGCGATGGACTTGCGTGCCCGGACGACCGCCGGCTTCTGACCGGTGATCGCGGTGAGGTCACGGACCGCACCGTCGATGAGCTTCGAGTCGCGCGCGGCCTCGCCGACACCCATGTTCACCTTGATCTTGGTGATCGTGGGCACCAGCATGATGTTCTCGAACCCGAACTGCTCGTTCAGCTTCGCGATGATCTCTTCGCGGTAGCGCTGCTTGAGGCGCGGAACGGGACGGCCGACCTCGACGGACTCTGTGGTGTTCGCGGTCATCAGTTGTCCTCACCCGACTCGTCAGAGTCGGCCTTCTTGGCCGGCTCCTTCTTGGCAGGCTTCTCGTCATCCTTGAGCTTCTTGACGTTGCTCACGTGGATGGGAGCCTCCATGGTCTGCACACCGCCGGTCTTGGCGCCGCGCGGTCCCTGGTGGGTCTCCTTGGAGTGCTTCTTGATCATGTTGACGCCCTCGACGACCACGCGGTCCTCGCGCGGGAAGGCGGCGATCACACGACCCTGGGTACCCTTGTACTTGCCGGCGATGACAAGGACCAGGTCGCCCTTCTTGACATGCAGCTTCGGCATTACAACACCTCCGGCGCGAGCGAGATGATGCGCATGAACTTCTTGTCACGCAGCTCACGTCCGACGGGACCGAAGATACGCGTACCACGAGGGTCGCCGCTGTCCTTGATGATGACGGCGGCGTTCTCGTCGAAGCGGATGTAGGAGCCGTCGGGCCGGCGGCGCTCCTTGACAGTACGGACGATGACCGCCTTGACGACGTCGCCCTTCTTCACGGTGCCGCCGGGAATGGCGTCCTTGACCGTGGCGACGATGATGTCGCCGATTCCCGCGTAGCGCCGACCCGAGCCGCCGAGAACGCGGATGCAGAGGACTTCCTTCGCACCCGTGTTGTCGGCGACCTTGAGTCGCGACTCCTGCTGGATCACTTGTACTCCTGTTTGTCTCGCCGGTTCTCACCCTCGGGTGAGCCTTGCGGAACCTGATGTGGTCTTTTTCCCCCGGCGACAGTCCTGCCGGGCCGAGCCTGCCTCACCGTGCCCCGGCGGTACGGCTTGCGCCCTCCACCGGATCCGGCCTGGCCGGCTCCTCCCCGGACCGCGGCCACGGGCGGGACGGAGATCAACTCCGCCCCCTTGGACACCGTCATGGGGGGTGACATGGCCACCCCCCACGAGGCGCGTCGTTACTTGGCCTTCTCCAGGATCTCAATGACCCGCCAGCGCTTGCTGGCCGACAGGGGCCGGGTCTCCATCAGGAGAACCCGGTCACCGATGCCGCACGAGTTGGCCTCGTCGTGTGCCTTGTACTTGGTCGTCCGACGGATGACCTTGCCGTACAAGGGGTGCTTGACGCGGTCCTCGACAGCGACGACGACGGTCTTGTCCATCTTGTCACTGACGACCAGACCCTCACGGGTCTTGCGGTAGTTCCGCGCCTTGGTCGTGCTTTCAGCAGCTGTCTCAGCCATCGATCGACTCCTTCTCAACCGTCACAATGCCGAGCTCCCGCTCGCGCATCACGGTATAGATACGGGCGATCTCGCGGCGGACAGCACGCAGCCGCCCGTGGCTCTCCAACTGGCCGGTCGCGGCCTGGAAGCGGAGGTTGAACAGCTCCTCCTTGGCTTCCTTCAGCTTCTGGACCAGGGTGTCCTGGTCCTCCACCCGCAGCTCACCGGCGGTCAGGCCCTTAGCCATCACGCCTCACCCACTTCACGCTTAACGAACCGGCACTTCATCGGGAGCTTGTGCATCGCACGACGCAGGGCTTCGCGGGCCACCGGCTCCGCGACACCCGACAGCTCGAACATGACGCGGCCGGGCTTGACGTTGGCGATCCACCACTCCGGCGAACCCTTGCCGGAACCCATCCGGGTCTCGGCCGGCTTCTTGGTGAGGGGGCGGTCCGGGTAGATGTTGATCCAGACCTTGCCGCCACGCTTGATGTGACGGGTCATGGCGATACGAGCCGACTCGATCTGACGGTTGGTCACATAGGAGTGCTCAAGCGCCTGAATGCCGAACTCGCCGAACACGACCCTGGTGCCGCCCTTGGCGGCACCGTGACGGTCGGGCCGGTGCTGCTTGCGGTGCTTGACCCTGCGCGGGATCAGCATGGTCAGCTCCCTTCAGCACCCGGCTGCGCAGCCGGGCCGGTCTCGGGGGCAGCCTGAGAGGCCGCCTCGGTCCTGGGGGCGCGGTCGCCACGGCCACCGGCGCCACCGCCACGGCGGGGACGGTCGCCACCGGCGCCGCCACCACGACGGGGACGGTCGCCACCGGCGCCGCCACCACGGCGGTCGTCACGGTCCCGACGCTGACCCGCACGGGCACCGGCGGCGGCCGCCTCGCGCTCGGCGCGGCTGGTCGGGGCCTCACCCTTGTAGATCCACACCTTCACGCCGATGCGGCCGAAGGTGGTACGGGCCTCGTACAGGCCGTAGTCGATGTCGGCGCGGAGCGTGTGCAGGGGCACGCGGCCCTCGCGGTAGAACTCCGAGCGCGACATCTCGGCGCCGCCCAGACGGCCGGAGCACTGCACCCGGATGCCCTTGGCGCCGCTCTTCATGGCCGACTGCATGGCCTTGCGCATGGCCCGACGGAACGAGACACGGCTGGACAGCTGCTCGGCGACACCCTGAGCGACGAGCTGCGCGTCGATCTCGGGGTTCTTGACCTCAAGGATGTTCAGCTGGACCTGCTTCTTGGTCAGCTTCTCAAGGTCACCGCGGATCCGGTCGGCCTCGGCGCCGCGGCGGCCGATGACGATACCCGGACGGGCGGTGTGAATGTCGACCTGAACCCGGTCGGTGGTCCGCTCGATCTCCACCTTGGAGATGCCGGCCCGCTCCATGCCCTTCTTGAGCATGCGGCGGATCGCCACGTCCTCGGCCACGTACGACTTGTAGAGCTTGTCGGCATACCACCGGCTCTTGAAGTCGGTCGTGATGCCGAGGCGGAACCCGTGCGGGTTAACCTTCTGACCCACTAGCGGGTCCTCCCCTTCGGCTCGCGGGACTCCACGATCACGGTGATGTGGCTCGTCCGCTTGTTGATCCGATAGGCACGACCCTGAGCGCGGGGACGGAACCGCTTCAGCGTCGGGCCCTCGTCGACCCAGGCGCGGCTCACGAAGAGCGTGCCACGGTCGAGTTTGAAGTTGTGCTCCGCGTTGGCAATGGCGCTGGACAGCACCTTGTACACGGTCTCGCTCGCCGACTGGGGAGCGAACTGCAGCACGGCCTGCGCCTCCGAAGCGGGCAGCCCGCGAATGAGGTCCACCACGCGGCGGGCCTTCATGGGCGTGTGGCGCGCGAACCGCACCTGAGCCCTGGCTTCCATCGCTTACTCCTCTTACCTTCTGCTTCGTGTGGGCCGAGTCCGTCTCACGGGTGATCGGTGCGGCTCTCGCCTTCCGGCCGTTCCCGGCTCGACGTCCTCTTCCCAAGGCGCTTATCGCCGGCTGCGGCGGTCTTCCTTGACGTGGCTGCGGAACGTCCGCGTGGGCGCGAACTCACCGAGCTTGTGGCCGATCATCGACTCGGTGACGAACACCGGGACGTGCTTGCGGCCGTCGTGAACGGCGATCGTGTGACCGAGCATGTCGGGCACGATCATGGAGCGCCGTGACCACGTCTTGATGACGTTTTTGGTGCCCTTCTCGTTCTGGGCATCCACCTTCTTCTGAAGGTGGTCGTCCACGAAGGGACCCTTCTTAAGGCTACGTGGCATTTGGGCTGCTCCTACCGCTTCTTCCGCTTAGTCCGACGACGGATGATCAGCCGGTCGCTGGCCTTGTTCGCCGCACGAGTACGACCCTCGGGCTTGCCCTTCGGGTTGACGGGGTGACGACCACCGGAGGTCTTACCCTCACCACCACCGTGCGGGTGGTCGACCGGGTTCATCGCGACACCGCGGACGGTGGGGCGCTTGCCCTTCCACCGCATACGGCCGGCCTTACCCCAGTTGATGTTGGCCTGCTCGGCGTTGCCGACCTGGCCGATGGAGGCCCGGCAGCGGACGTCGACCTGGCGCATCTCACCGGAGGGCATACGCAGCGTGGCGTACTGGCCCTCCTTGGCGAGAAGCTGAATCTGCGCGCCGGCGGACCGGCCCAGCTTGGCGCCGCCGCCCGGACGGAGCTCCACCGCGTGGATGAAGGTACCGGTCGGGATGTTGCGCAGCGGGAGGCAGTTACCCGGCTTGATGTCGGCCGTGGGGCCGTTTTCAATCTTGTCGCCCTGCTTCAGGCCGGTCGGGCAGAGGATGTAGCGCTTCTCCCCGTCGGCGTAGTGCAGCAGCGCGATGCGGGACGTGCGGTTCGGGTCGTACTCGATGTGAGCGACCTTGGCCGGAATCCCGTCCTTGTCGTGGCGCCGGAAGTCGATGATCCGGTACGCGCGCTTGTGGCCGCCACCCTGGTGGCGGGTGGTGACTCGGCCGTGGACGTTACGGCCGCCCTTGCTGTGCAAGGGCGCAAGCAGCGACTTCTCGGGCGTGCTGCGCGTGATCTCGGCGAAGTCCGAGACACTGGCGCCGCGGCGACCCGGGGTCGTCGGCTTGAGTTTACGGATGCCCATCTTTTTCGTTCATCCTTCGTCGGTTAATCCGGGCGAGTGCCCCCGCCTCTCAGCGGGGGCGTTCGCCGTTACTTACTGAGCGAGCGGGTCAGCCGACCTGGCCGAAGATGTCGATCCGGTCGCCCTCGACCAGGCTCACAATCGCGCGCTTGGTGCTGGGGCGCTGACCGTAACCGAACTTGGTCCGCTTGCGCTTGCCCTGGCGGTTGATGGTGTTGACGCTCGCCACCTTGACGCCGAAGATCTGCTCAATAGCGATCTTGACCTGCGTCTTGTTGGCCGTCTTCCGCACCAGGAACGTGTACTTGTTGTGCTCGTCGATCAAGCCGTAGCTCTTCTCGGAGACAACCGGCTTGATGATGATGTCCCGCGGGTCGGCGATCTTCTCCATCAGGCGTCTTCCTTCCCGCTCTTGCTCAGACGCGAGACGACCTGGTCGTACGCCTCCTGAGTGAAGACGACGTCGTCGTAGCAGAGCACGTCGTAGGTGTTCAGCTGCCCGGAGTCCAGCAGGTGGACCTCGGGGGCGTTGCGCAGGCTCAGCCAGGTGAGCTCGTCGCCCTCGTCGACCACGACCAGGACGCTACGGGCCTGTGTGATCTTCCGCAGCGCCTCAAGGGCCGTCCTGGTCTTCGGGGTCTCCCCCACGACCAGGCCGCTGACCACGTGGATGCGACCGCCGGTCGCCCGGTCGGACAGGGCGCCGCGCAGGGCGGCGGCCTTCATCTTCTTCGGGGTCTTCTGGGTGTAGTCCCGCGGAACCGGACCGTGGACGGTGCCACCGCCGGTGAACTGCGGAGCGCGGGTCGAACCCTGACGGGCGCGGCCGGTGCCCTTCTGGCGGTACGGCTTCTTGCCGCCGCCCCTGACCTCACCGCGGGTCTTGGCCTTGTGGGTGCCCTGCCGGCGAGCGGCGAGCTGGGCCACGACGACCTGGTGGATCAGCGGAATGTTGACCTTGGCGCCGAAGACGTCGCCGGGCAGGTCGACCGTGCCGGACTTCGCGCCGCTCACGTCGAGGACGTCAATGGTGCTCACTTGGCAGCCCCCTTCTTGGCAGCGGTGCGGACGAGAACCAGACTGCCGTTGGCGCCGGGGATCGCACCCTTGATCAGGATGAGGCCCTTCTCGGCGTCCACGGCGTGGACCTTGAGGCTCTGGATGGTGGTGCGGACGTTACCCATCCGACCGGCCATGCGCATGCCCTTGAAAACGCGGCCCGGGGTGGCGCAGCCACCGATGGAACCCGGCGAGCGGTGCTTGCGCTGGGTACCGTGCGAGGCGCTCAGACCCCCGAAGCCGTGACGCTTCATGACACCTGCGAAGCCCTTGCCCTTGCTCTTGCCCGTCACGTCGACGAACTGGCCGGCCTCGAAGGTGTCGGCCAGAAGCTCCTGGCCGAGGGTGTAGTCGCTCGCGTCGTCGGTACGGATCTCCGCGAAGTAACGGCGCGGGGTGATGTCGTGCTTGCGCAGGTAGTCGCCGAGCGGCTTGTTGACCTTCCGCGGGTCGACCTGCCCGAAGCCGAGCTGTACGGCGGAGTAGCCGTCCTTCTCGGAAGTACGGACGCGGGTCACGACGCACGGACCAGCCTCGACGACGGTCACCGGGACCATCCGGTTGTCCGCGTCGAAGACCTGGGTCATGCCGAGCTTCTTGCCCAGGACGCCCTTGATCTGCTTAGCCATGTCAGTGCGTTCCCTCAGAGCTTGATCGAGATGTCAACGCCGGCGGGGAGGTCGAGTCGCATGAGCGAGTCGACCGTCTTCGGCGTCGGGTCGATGATGTCAATCAGCCGCTTGTGCGTGCGCATCTCAAAGTGCTCGCGGCTGTCCTTGTACTTGTGCGGCGAGCGGATGACGCAGTACACGTTCTTCTCGGTCGGCAGCGGCACCGGGCCCGCGACCTTAGCGCCAGTCCGCGTGACCGTCTCCACGATCTTCTTGGCCGAGCTGTCGATGACCTCGTGGTCATAGGCCTTGAGCCGGATGCGGATCTTCTGTCCCGCCATAATGGCCTCGGTGTCCTTCGCTGTCGTCTGAAAAAGTTACGTGCGGCCTGTTGCCGCTGTGAGCACGTCCCACGTAGCAGACGCAGTCGATCTGCGCTTTCTTCCGTGATCTGGCAGTCGGTTCGGTCACAGAGTGGCCGAACCAATTGCGAGATCACGGTTCGTGGGCCGTTCCGAGGTGCGGGCCGTGCGGCCCGAGCCCCGTCGTGGCGCGGCGGTCGGTCCTGCGATGAGGGCCGACCGCCACTCCGCGGTCGTACTACTTGAGGATCTTGGTAACGCGACCGGCACCGACGGTGCGGCCACCCTCGCGGATGGCGAACTTGAGACCGTCCTCCATCGCGATGGGCTGGATCAGCGAGACGTTCATCTCGGTGTTGTCACCGGGCATGACCATCTCGGTGCCCTCGGGCAGGTTCACAACACCGGTCACGTCAGTCGTACGGAAGTAGAACTGGGGACGGTAGTTGTTGAAGAACGGCGTGTGACGGCCGCCCTCGTCCTTGGACAGGATGTAGACCTGCGCCTCGAACTCGGTGTGCGGGGTGGTCGTGCCCGGCTTGATGATGCACTGGCCGCGCTCGACGTCCTCGCGCTTGATGCCGCGCAGGAGCAGGCCGACGTTGTCGCCCGCCTGGCCCTCGTCGAGGAGCTTGCGGAACATCTCGACACCGGTGACCGTGGTGGTGGTCTTGGTGTCCTTGATGCCGATGATGTCGACGGTCTCGTTGACCTTGACGACGCCACGCTCGATACGGCCGGTCACGACGGTGCCGCGGCCGGTGATCGAGAAGACGTCCTCGATCGGCATGAGGAACGGCTTGTCGGTCTCACGGGTCGGCTGCGGGACGTTCTCGTCCACGGCCGTCATGAGCTCGATGATGCTGTCGCCCCACTTGGTGTCGCCCTCAAGCGCCTTCAGCGCCGAGACGCGAATGACCGGCAGGTCGTCGCCGGGGAACTCCTGGGCCGAGAGAAGCTCACGGACCTCAAGCTCGACGAGCTCCAGGATCTCCTCGTCGTCCACCATGTCGGCCTTGTTCAGGGCGACCACGATGTAGGGAACGCCGACCTGGCGGGCCAGGAGGACGTGCTCCTTCGTCTGCGGCATCGGACCGTCGGTGGCGGCGACCACGAGGATCGCGCCGTCCATCTGAGCCGCACCGGTGATCATGTTCTTCACGTAGTCGGCGTGACCGGGGCAGTCCACGTGAGCGTAGTGGCGCTGCTCGGTCTGGTACTCGACGTGCGCGATGGAGATCGTGATACCACGAGCCTTCTCCTCGGGCGCCTTGTCGATCTTGTCGAACGGGGTCGCCTCATTGAGGTTCGGGTAACGCTCGTGGAGCACCTTGGTGATCGCCGCGGTCAGAGTGGTCTTGCCGTGGTCGATGTGCCCAATGGTGCCGATGTTTACGTGCGGCTTGGTCCGCTCGAACTTGGCCTTGGCCACTGCTCTGTCTCCTTAGAGATTCTGACTTGACTTGCGTCTTTTCACTCGGGCTCGGGAAGGCCGGTTCCTTCGGGAACCGGCCGACGAGAGAACTACTCGCCCCGGACCTTCGCGACGATCTCCTTGGCGATGTGCGTAGGCACTTCCGCATAGGAGTCGAACTGCATGCTGTAGCTCGCGCGTCCCTGCGTCTTGCTACGGAGGTCACCCACGTAGCCGAACATCTCGGAGAGCGGCACGAGCGCGTTGACGACGCGGTTGCCACCGCGCTCGTCCATCGCCTGGATCTGCCCGCGGCGACCGTTGAGGTCACCGATGACATCGCCCATGTAGTCCTCAGGCGTGGTGACCTCTACGGCCATCATCGGCTCCAGGATTACCGCGTCCGCCCTGCGCGCGGCCTCCTTGAAGGCCATCGAGCCAGCGATCTTGAAGGCCATTTCGGACGAGTCCACCTCGTGGTAGGCGCCGTCCTGCAGGGTGACCTTGACCCCGACCATGGGATAGCCGGCGAGAACGCCGAACTCGGCGGCCTCCTGGGCGCCCGCGTCGACCGACGGGATGTACTCCCTCGGGATGCGGCCACCGGAGACCTTGTTGGCGAACTCGTAGCCGTCGTTGCCCTCGCCCAGCGGCTCGATGTCGATGATGACCTTGGCGAACTGGCCCGACCCACCGGTCTGCTTCTTGTGGGTGTAGTCGACCTTCTCCACCTTGCGGCGGATGGTCTCGCGATAGGCCACCTGCGGCCGGCCGACGTTGGCCTCGACCTTGAACTCGCGGCGCATCCGGTCGACGAGGATCTCCAGGTGGAGCTCGCCCATACCCCAGATGACCGTCTGCCCGGTCTCGTCGTCCCTGCGGACCTGGAAGGAGGGGTCCTCCTCGGCCAGGCGCTGGATCGCGGTGCCCAGCTTCTCCTGGTCGCCCTTGGTCTTGGGCTCGATGGCGACGTTGATGACCGGCGCCGGGAAGTTCATCGACTCAAGGACGACCGGCTTGGCCGGGTCGGCCAGGGTGTCACCGGTCGTGGTGTCCTTCAGACCCATGACGGCGACGATCTGACCGGCGACGGCCGACGGGCGCTCCTCGCGCTTGTTGGCGTGCATCTGGTAGATCTTGCCGATCCGCTCCTTGCGCCCCTTCACCGCGTTGACCACGGCGGTGCCGGTCTCCAGCGTGCCGGAGTAGATACGGATGTAGGTGAGACGACCCAGGTGCTGGTCACTCATGATCTTGAATGCCAGCGCGGAGAACGGCTCGTTCGGGTCCGCGTGACGCTCGATGACCTCGTCCTCGTTGCCGACCGCGTGGCCCTTGAAGGCCGGGATGTCGGTCGGCGCGGGGAGGTAGGCGACGATCGCGTCGAGCAGGGGCTGGATGCCCTTGTTCTTGAACGCGGTGCCGGTCAGGACCGGGTTGATGGCGCTGGCCAGCGTGGCGCGGCGAATGGCCGCCACCAGCTGCTCCTCGGTGGGCTCGACGCCCTCAAGGAAGAGCTCCATCAGCTCGTCGTCGTGCTCGGAGATGGTCTCGACAAGCTTGTCACGCCACTCGCGGGCGGCCTCGGCGTGCTCGGTCGGGATCTCCACGACCTCGTACATCTCGCCCTTGGCCGCCTCGGCGCTCCAGAGCAGACCCTTCATCCTGACCAGGTCGATGACGCCCTTGAAGTCGGCCTCGACGCCCCAGGGAAGCTGGAGGACCGCGGGGGTCGCGTGCAGACGGGTGACCATCATGTCGACGCAGCGGTGGAACTCCGCGCCGACGCGGTCGAGCTTGTTGACGAAGCAGATGCGGGGCACGCCGTAACGGTCGGCCTGACGCCACACCGTCTCGGACTGGGGCTCCACACCGGCGACGCCGTCAAACACGGCGACGGCACCGTCGAGGACGCGGAGCGAGCGCTCCACCTCGATCGTGAAGTCCACGTGACCGGGCGTGTCGATGATGTTGATCGTGTGGCCGAGCCACTCGCAGGTCGTGGCGGCGGAGGTGATGGTGATACCCCGCTCCTGCTCCTGCTCCATCCAGTCCATCGTGGCTGCGCCCTCGTGGACTTCACCGATCTTGTAGTTGATACCGGTGTAGAACAGGATGCGCTCGGTCGTCGTGGTCTTGCCCGCGTCGATGTGGGCCATGATGCCGATGTTTCGGACCTTGGCCAGGTCAAGAGCGGTCGTGGTGGCCACTTCTCTCGCGTCCTCGTCGTCTCGTGGAACCCGCTGTTACCAGCGGTAGTGGGCGAAGGCCTTGTTGGACTCGGCCATCTTGTGGGTGTCCTCGCGCTTCTTGACGCTGGCGCCGAGGCCGTTGCTGGCATCGAGCAGTTCGTTCATGAGGCGCTCGGTCATGGTCTTCTCACGGCGGGCGCGGGAGTACTGCACCAGCCAGCGCAGGGCCAGGGTGGTGCTGCGCGCGGCGCGCACCTCGACCGGGACCTGGTAGGTCGCGCCACCGACACGGCGGCTGCGGACCTCAAGGGTGGGCTTGACGTTGTCCAGCGCCCGCTTCAGGGTGACGACCGGGTCGTTGCCGGTCTTGTCCCTGGCACCCTCAAGGGCGCCGTACACGATGGACTGGGCGATGGAGCGCTTGCCGTCCAGGAGCACCTTGTTGATGAGCGCGGTGACCAGCGGCGAGTTGTGGACCGGGTCAGCCATGAGCTGACGGCGGCCAGGAGAACCCTTGCGAGGCATTGTTACTTCTCCTTCTTCGCGCCGTAACGGCTACGGGCCTGCTTGCGGTTACGGACACCCTGGGTGTCCAGCGAGCCGCGGATGATCTTGTAGCGAACACCCGGCAGGTCCTTCACACGACCACCGCGGACGAGCACGATGGAGTGCTCCTGAAGGTTGTGACCGACACCCGGGATGTAGGCCGTGACCTCGATACCGTTGGTGAGCCGGACACGCGCGACCTTGCGGAGCGCGGAGTTCGGCTTCTTGGGGGTCGTGGTGTAAACGCGCATGCAGGTGCCGCGTCGCTGGGGGCTGGCCTTGAGCGCCGGGGTTTTGGTCTTGGTGACCTTGTCCTGGCGGCCCTTGCGGACCAGCTGCTGAATCGTGGGCACCGCGTCTCCGTTCGTGCTTGCCGGTGATTCGAATATTGATGCTTTTGCAGGCACTGCCGGTGTCATGACCTGCGGTTTTTCCATCCACTCCGACCCACGCGCTCGGGCGTGTCGCGCACTGGTCGCGCCACTCCCGGCCAGGCCGGTCCAGTGGAAGAGCCACACGGCGCCTCTGCCGACTCCCCGATGGGAAACCTGTCGACGCGCACGCATGAGAGCCCATGAAGCCACGGGCACGAAGGGAAAGACTACCCAGTCCAGCGCAACACGTCAAAACGGTTGCGCTCGCCGGCCGCTGTAGTGAGCGCCCGTGTTCGTGTCCCGGCTCCGCGATCGGTTTCCGGCCGACCGCTGTTGGGTCCGCTACGAGTTTACCTGTCGCGAGAGACTTCTCCGGCCGTTCTCGCCATCACCTACAGCTTTCACCGCAACATTCCGGTCAAGAAAGATCCTCAGTAACGAACCCGGACAGACGGACGGCGCCCGGCCCCTCGGTGAGGGACCTGGCGCCGCCTGCGATCGTCTAGCGGTTGTACTGACCGAAGTCGTACTCCTCCAGCGGGACGGCCTCGCCGGAGCCCGAGCCGAAGGTGTAGTCCGCCGCGGAGCCGTCGTAGCCGCCGACGGTGTACATCGCCGACTTGGCCTCCTCGGTGGGCTCGACCCGGATGTTGCGGTACTGCGGCATGCCGGTACCGGCCGGGATGAGCTTTCCGATGATGACGTTCTCCTTGAGACCGAGCAGCGAGTCCGACTTGGCGTGGATCGCCGCGTCGGTGAGCACCCGGGTCGTCTCCTGGAAGGACGCCGCGGACAGCCAGGACTCGGTGGCCAGCGACGCCTTGGTGATGCCCATCAGCACCGGACGGCCGGAGGCCGGCGTACCGCCCTCGGCCACGCACTCGCGGTTGATCCGCTCGAAGCGCGGCCGCTCGACCAGCTCGCCGGGCAGCATGTCGGCGTCACCCGACTCAAGCACGTTCACCCGCTTGAGCATCTGCCGGACGATGATCTCGATGTGCTTGTCGTGGATCGACACACCCTGCGAGCGGTAGACCTGCTGGACCTCGGCCACCAGGTGCAGCTGCACGGCCCGGGGGCCGAGGATGCGCAGCACCTCGTTGGGGTTGACGGCGCCGGCGATCAGCTGCTGGCCGACCGTGACGCGCTGCCCGTCCGAGATGAGCAGGCGCGACCGCATGGACACCGGGTAGGCGATCTCCTCGGAACCGTCGTCCGGGACGATCACGATCTTCCGGGTCTTGTCGGTCTCGTCGATGCGGGCCCGGCCCTCGGCCTCGCTGATCGGGGCGACGCCCTTGGGAACGCGCGCCTCGAAGAGCTCCTGCACACGGGGCAGGCCGTGGGTGATGTCGGCACCCGCCACACCACCGGTGTGGAAGGTACGCATCGTCAGCTGGGTGCCGGGCTCACCGATCGACTGGGCGGCGATGATGCCGACCGCCTCGCCGACGTCCACCAGCTTGCCGGTCGCGAGCGAGCGGCCGTAGCAGGTGGCGCAGACACCGATCTTGGCCTCGCAGACGAGGGCGCTGCGGGTCCTGACGGTCTCCACACCGGCCTCGACCAGCGCGGTGACGTGGATGTCGTTGATGTCGACACCCGCGCTCACGATGACCTTGCCGTCCACCTCGACGTCCTCGGCCAGGATGCGGCCGTGCACGTTGCTCTCGGCGTTCTCGGCCTTGACCAGGTTGCCCTGGGCGTCGCGGTCGCCGACGTGCAGCGGCACGCCGCGGTCGGTGGCGCAGTCGATCTCGCGGACGATGACGTCCTGCGCGACGTCCACCAGACGACGGGTCAGGTAGCCCGAGTCGGCGGTCCGCAGCGCGGTGTCCGCCAGGCCCTTGCGCTGTCCGTGGGTGGAGATGAAGTACTCCAGCACCGACAGGCCCTCACGGAACGAGGCCTTGATCGGACGCGGGATCGTCTCACCCTTGGTGTTGGACACCAGACCGCGGATGCCGGAGATCTGCCGGACCTGCATCAGGTTCCCTCGGGCGCCCGACTGGACCATCATCCAGACCGGGTTGGTCTTCGGGAACGCCTTCTGCATGTCGTCGGTCACGTCACTGGTCGCGTGCGTCCAGATCTCGATGAGCTCCTGACGGCGCTCCTCGTCCGTGATGAGACCGCGCTCGTACTCCCGCTGGACCTTGTCGGCCCTGCGCTCGTACGTCTCCATGATCGTGGCCTTGTTCGGCGGCGCGATGACGTCCTCGATGGAGATCGTCACACCTGCCCGGGTGGCCCAGTAGAAGCCGGCGTCCTTGAGCGCGTCAAGGGCGGTGGCGACCTCCACCTTGGGGTACTTCTCGGCCAGCTCGTTGACGATGAGCGACAGCTGCTTCTTGCCGACCTGGGAGTTCACGTACGGGTAGTTCGCCGGCAGCGTCTGGTTGAACAGGCAGCGGCCGAGCGTGGTCTCCAGGCGGTAGCTCTCGCCCGGCTCCCAGCCCTCGGGGGCGGCCCAGCCGCGGGGCGGCGGGACGTCGCCCTTCAGCCGGATCTGGATCCTGGCCTGGATGTCCAGCTCGCGCCGGTCATAGGCCATGAGCGCCTCGGACACCGAGCCGAAGACCCTGCCCTGGCCGACCGCGTTCTCGTCGTCGTCCTTGAGAGTGGTCAGCGAGTACAGACCGATGATCATGTCCTGGGTGGGCATGGTCACCGGCTTGCCGTCGGCCGGCTTCAGGATGTTGTTGGTGGACAGCATCAGGATGCGGGCCTCGGCCTGCGCCTCGGCCGACAGCGGCAGGTGCACGGCCATCTGGTCACCGTCGAAGTCCGCGTTGAACGCGGTGCAGACGAGCGGGTGGATCTGGATGGCCTTGCCCTCGACCAGCTGCGGCTCGAACGCCTGGATGCCCAGGCGGTGCAGGGTGGGGGCCCGGTTGAGCAGCACGGGGTGCTCGGTGATGACCTCTTCGAGGACGTCCCACACCACCGGGCGGGCGCGCTCGACCATCCGCTTGGCCGACTTGATGTTCTGCGCGTGGTTCAGGTCGACCAGGCGCTTCATCACGAACGGCTTGAACAGCTCCAGCGCCATCTGCTTGGGCAGACCGCACTGGTGCAGCTTCAGCTGCGGGCCGACGACGATGACCGAACGGCCGGAGTAGTCGACTCGCTTGCCCAGGAGGTTCTGGCGGAACCGGCCCTGCTTGCCCTTCAGCATGTCGCTGAGGGACTTCAGCGGGCGGTTGCCGGGACCGGTGACCGGACGGCCGCGGCGGCCGTTGTCGAACAGCGCGTCGACGGCCTCCTGGAGCATCCGCTTCTCGTTGTTCACGATGATCTCGGGCGCGCCGAGGTCAAGGAGACGCTTGAGACGGTTGTTCCGGTTGATCACCCGGCGGTAGAGGTCGTTCAGGTCCGAGGTCGCGAACCGGCCACCGTCGAGCTGCACCATCGGGCGCAGGTCCGGCGGGATGACCGGGATGCAGTCCAGGACCATGCCGTTGGGCGAGTTGCGGGTGTTCAGGAACGCGGAGACGACCTTGAGACGCTTGAGCGCGCGGGCCTTCTTCTGGCCCTTGCCGCTGCGGATCGTCTCCCGCAGGTTCTCGGCCTCAAGTTCGAGGTCGAAGTTGGTCAGACGCTCCTGAATGGCCTGGGCGCCCATGCCGCCGCGGAAGTAGCGGCCGAACCGGTCGCGCATCTCGCGGTAGAGCAGCTCGTCGCCCTCCAGGTCCTGGACCTTGAGGTTCTTGAAACGGCTCCACACCTCGTCCAGCCGGTCCAGCTCACGCTGGGCCCGGTCGCGGATCTGCCGCATCTCGCGCTCGGCGCCCTCACGGACCTTGCGACGCTGGTCGCCCTTGGCGCCGGCGGCCTCAAGCTCGGTCAGGTCGGCCTCAAGCTTCTTCTGCCGGGCCTCGATGTCGGCGTCGCGCCGCTGCTCGATGTGCTGCCGCTCGACGGAGATCTTCGCCTCCAGCGACGGCAGGTCACGCTCGCGCATGTCCTTGTCGACGTGCGTGATCATGTAGGCCGCGAAGTAGATGACCTTCTCAAGGTCCTTCGGGGCCAGGTCGAGCAGGTATCCCAGCCGGGACGGGACACCCTTGAAGTACCAGATGTGCGTGACGGGCGCGGCCAGCTCGATGTGGCCCATCCGCTCACGGCGCACCTTGGCCCGGGTCACCTCGACGCCGCAGCGCTCACAGATGATGCCCTTGAAGCGGACGCGCTTGTACTTGCCGCAGTAGCACTCCCAGTCCCGGGTAGGACCGAAGATCTTCTCGCAGAAGAGTCCGTCCTTCTCGGGCTTGAGGGTGCGGTAGTTGATGGTCTCGGGCTTCTTGACCTCACCGTGCGACCACTGGCGGATGTCGTCAGCCGTCGCGAGGCCGATCCGAAGCTCGTCGAAGAAGTTGACGTCCAGCACTTGTATTCCCCTCCTCAGCTTCTAGATCAGACCTCTTCGACGCTGCTCGGCTCACGCCGAGACAGGTCGATGCCGAGCTCTTCCGCAGCGCGGAAGACGTCCTCGTCGGTGTCGCGCATCTCGATGGACATGCCGTCGCTGGAGAGCACCTCGACGTTCAGGCAGAGCGACTGCATCTCCTTGATGAGGACCTTGAACGACTCGGGAATGCCCGGTTCGGGGATGTTCTCGCCCTTGACGATGGCCTCGTAGACCTTCACGCGGCCCAGGACGTCGTCGGACTTGATCGTCAGTAGCTCCTGCAGGGCGTAGGCGGCGCCGTACGCCTCCAGTGCCCACACCTCCATCTCACCGAAGCGCTGGCCGCCGAACTGCGCCTTACCGCCGAGCGGCTGCTGAGTGATCATGGAGTATGGACCGGTCGAGCGCGCGTGGATCTTGTCGTCGACCAGGTGGAGCAGTTTCAGGATGTAGATGTAGCCGACCGAGATCGGGTGCGGGAACGGCTCGCCCGAGCGGCCGTCGAAGAGCCTGGCCTTGCCGTTCGAACCGACCATGCGGCTGCCGTCCCTGTTGACCAGGGTGCTGTCGAGGAGACCGATGATCTCTTCCTCGTTGGCGCCGTCGAACACCGGGGTGGCCATGTTCGTGCGCGGCTCGACCTCGGCGAAGCCCTTGTCGCGCAGCCGCTCGGCCCACGCCTCCTCGATACCGGAGATGTCCCAGCCCCTGGCGGCGATCCACCCGAGATGGGTCTCCAGGACCTGGCCGACGTTCATCCGGCCGGGCACGCCCAGCGGGTTGAGGATGATGTCGACCGGCGTGCCGTCCTCCAGGAACGGCATGTCCTCGACGGGCAGGATCTTGGAGATGACGCCCTTGTTGCCGTGACGGCCGGCGAGCTTGTCACCGTCGGTGATCTTACGCTTCTGGGCCACGTAGACGCGGACCAGTTCGTTGACCCCGGGGGGAAGCTCGTCGCCCTCCTCGCGGCTGAAGACGCGAACCCCTATGACCTTGCCCTGCTCGCCGTGGGGCACCTTCAGGGAGGTGTCACGGACCTCGCGCGCCTTCTCACCGAAGATCGCGCGGAGCAGGCGCTCCTCGGGGGTCAGCTCGGTCTCGCCCTTGGGCGTGACCTTGCCGACGAGGATGTCACCGGGCACGACCTCGGCGCCGATGCGGATGATGCCGCGCTCGTCGAGGTCGGCCAGGACCTCCTCGGAGACGTTCGGGATGTCCCGGGTGATCTCCTCGGGGCCCAGCTTGGTGTCACGGGCGTCGACCTCGTGCTCCTCGATGTGGATCGAGGAGAGGACGTCGTCCTGGACCAGCCGCTGGGACAGGATGATCGCGTCTTCGTAGTTGTGACCCTCCCACGGCATGAACGCCACGAGCAGGTTCTTGCCGAGCGCCATCTCACCGTCGTCGGTGCAGGGACCGTCGGCGACGACCTGGTTCACCTCGATCCGGTCGCCTTCGGCGACGATCGGCTTCTGGTTGAAGCAGGTGCCCTGGTTGGAGCGCTTGAATTTGGCGACGCGATAGGTCGTACGGGTGCCGTCGTCGTTCATCACGGTGACGTAGTCGGCGGAGACCTCCTCGACCACGCCGGGCTTGTCCGCGGTGATGACGTCGCCCGCGTCGGTCGCGGCACGGTACTCCATGCCGGTGCCGACCAGCGGCGCCTCGCTCTTGAGCAACGGCACCGACTGGCGCTGCATGTTGGAGCCCATGAGCGCGCGGTTGGCGTCGTCGTGCTCCAGGAAGGGGATCATCGCGGTCGCGACGGACACCATCTGGCGCGCCGACACGTCCATGTAGTCGACCTCGTTGCCACGCAGGGACTCGAACTCGCCGCCCTTACGGCGGACGAGCACGCGACTCTCCAGGAACGTGCCATCGGAACCGATCGGCGTGTTCGCCTGGGCGATGACGTATCGGTCCTCCTCGTCGGCCGTGAGGTAGTGCACCTCGTCGGTGACCCGGCCGTCGACGACCTTCCGGTACGGCGTCTCGACGAAGCCGAAGGAGTTGACCCGGCCGAAGGAGGCCAGCGAGCCGATCAGACCGATGTTCGGTCCTTCCGGCGTCTCGATCGGGCACATGCGGCCGTAGTGGGACGGGTGAACGTCACGGACCTCGAAGCCGGCCCGCTCACGGGACAGACCACCGGGGCCCAGCGCGGACAGACGACGCTTGTGCGTCAGGCCGGCCAGGGGGTTGGTCTGGTCCATGAACTGCGACAGCTGGGAGGTCCCGAAGAACTCCTTGATCGACGCGACGACCGGACGGATGTTGATCAGGGTCTGCGGCGTGATCGCCTCGACGTCCTGGGTGGTCATCCGCTCACGGACGACCCGCTCCATCCGGGCCAGGCCCAGGCGGACCTGGTTCTGGATGAGCTCGCCGACCGTCCGCAGACGGCGGTTGCCGAAGTGGTCGATGTCGTCGGTCTCGACGACGATCTCGCGACCGGCGCCCGGCATCGAGTGCTCGCCCGCGTGCAACTTGACGATGTACTCGATCGTGGCGACGATGTCGTCCTCGGTCAGCGTGCCCTGGGTGATCTCGCTGTCGACACCGAGCTTCTTGTTAATCTTGTAACGGCCGACCTTGGCCAGGTCGTAGCGCTTGTGGTTGAAGTAGAGATTCTCCAGCAGCGTCTGCGCCGACTCCTTGGTCGGCGGCTCTCCCGGACGCAGCTTGCGGTAGATGTCCAGCAGGGCGTCGTCCTGGCCGGCCGTGTGGTCCTTCTCCAGGGTGGCGCGCATGGACTCGTACTGCCCGAACCGCTCAAGGATCTGGTCGCTGGTCCATCCGAGCGCCTTCAGCAGGACCGTGACGGCCTGCTTGCGCTTACGGTCGATCCGGACGCCGACGCTGTCACGCTTGTCGATCTCGAACTCAAGCCAGGCGCCCCGGGAGGGGATCACCTTGCAGCCGTAGAGGTCCTTGTCGGAGGTCTTGTCGACGCTGCGGTCGAAGTAGACGCCCGGGGAGCGGACCAGCTGGGAGACCACGACACGCTCGGTGCCGTTGATGATGAACGTCCCCTTGCCGGTCATGAGCGGGAAATCGCCCATGAACACGGTCTGGCTCTTGATCTCGCCAGTGGTGTTATTGATGAACTCCGCCGTCACGAACATCGGGGCGGAGTAGGTCATGTCCTTGTCTTTGCACTCATCGACTGAGTACTTGGGCGGCTCGAACCGGTGGTCACGGAACGACAGGGACATGGTCCCGGAGAAGTCCTCGATGGGACTGATCTCCTCGAAGATCTCTTCGAGGCCCGACTGGGCCGGAACGTCCTTGCGCCCGGCCTGGCGAGCCGCCTCGACCCGCCCCTTCCACTTCTCGTTGCCAAGCAGCCAGTCGAAGGACTCGGTCTGCAGGGCGAGAAGGTCAGGAACTTCGAGCGGCTCCTGAATCCGTGCGAAAGACACACGACGGGGACCAGCGGGTACGGCGGAGGCGTTGCGCGAGGCTGCCAACAGATGTCCTTCCGAGGGCTCGCGGCGGACTGACTACACGCACGCCAGACGACCATGCATCAGAGCACCAAAAGAAGCGGGTCGTCAAAGGGCAGCGCAAAGGGGCAGTGTAGCCGAATGGCATACACCTGTCCAGTCCAGTCTCGCTGCAAGCTCCACGTTGGTCGCAGCATCGCCCGTCAGAGCCAAAACGTCAAGCCCGTGAGCCGACATTTCAGCCAAGGAACAGCCGAGACGCTGGGAGTTTGCCCACCCTGTGACCTGCGCACACCACCGGATCCAAGACGATACCCGCGACCTGGTGTGGCTAACGCTCAGTCACACGGCGGTTGGAACGCCAGCCGATGACCGACTGACGATCGACACTGCCGTGGAGGATCTACCCGCCGACATACCGACTCCAAACACAGACTTTGATAACAATTGAAGGAAGCGCCACGCCGACGACCGATCCGGCGGGTGGTCGACGCCCGTGATCGGCGAGAGGACCCTAGTTCGGCGGAGGGTCTCCGAGCAGGGTGGACAGCTCGGCCACCAGCCAGCGCCCGTCCTGCTTGACCATGACCAGCCGGGCCCGGTTCTGGCTGACCTGGCGCCGGGGCTGCCTCTCGCCGGGCAGGGTTTTCACCGTTCCCATGTTCACGAACAGCAGCACCTCGACCCGGTCGGAGGTGGCCGACTCCACCGCCGCGCCGGCCACGGTCGCCTCCTGCACCGTGCGCTGCCTCTTGACCGTGGGCACCAGGGTCGCGCCGAGGTCCCGGTAGTACTGGGTGAGGCTGCCGGTGGTGTAGACCCGGGCCCGGGAGAAATCCTGTTCGATCGTGCGGTAGTCGTACGACAGCATGTCGACGGCGACCGAGCGGGCCGTGGCGAGGGCCTCCTGCCCGGCGGACTCCTCTGCGCGCAGCCGGTCGAGGTCGATGAACATGATCCCGATCACGGCGGTGAGCGAGAGCGCCACGGCGGTGAGCATCCCGGCCAGCACCACGGATGCGCGCATCACAGGACCAACTCCGCCTTCGACACGAGCCAGACCGCCCCGACCCTGGTCACTTCCATGTTCCACCGGTAGAACCGCTCCTGCGGGGCGTCCTCGCTCCCGTCCCACCGGACCACGGCGTCTCCCACCACCATCACCTGGGCCGTGCCGCCCTTGAGGGAGACGAGCCCGGCGGCACGGAGCGCGCCCGTCTGGAGGACCTTGTTCTTGACCGTGGTCTTCTTGAGCGCCACCACGGTTCTGGCGTACTCCGCCCGCTCCGCACCGGTTGAGGTGTCCAGAATGCGGTTGATGTCGGCGTCCACGCTCCGGTAACCGACCGAGAGCAGGGCCAGCGCGTGCGTCCTGGCCGACCGCACCGCCGCCTCACGGTCGTCGGCCGCCACCTGGGCCTCGCGCAGGGCACCGCAGAGCCAGTAGGCCACGGCCAGCAGCGCCACGACCAGCACGCTCAGCACCAGTCCGGCGGTCTTCAGCGGGTGAGCCCGCCGAGCAGCCTTCACCGCCACGCGTTCCCTCCCCTCGCAGGTCTACCGGCATACGGTCCAGTGACCACAGGGCGCCGTCCGTTCGGGCCGGTAAGCTCCCCCGATCGCCGGATCATAACCCGCCGCGCGGATCATCATGTGGGGCTTTGCGGACCTCTCTCCGAGCTGTCCCTCGTTGCCGGCGTCGGCCGCCGGCGCCGACCGGCCGGACGGCGAGGCCGCGGACCCGGTGGGCGCGGCCCCGATGGGAGGGGAACGGCGGGAGCGGACACGGGAAACGCGCGGGGGCGCGGAGGGCACGGAGGGATGTGAGGGGACACGGAGGGACCCGGGGGCGGACACGGAAAGAGCGGGCCACCGGCACCTGGTGGACCCGCTCTTTCTGGTGAAGCCTCTAGGTCAAGCGAATCACTTGACGGTGACGGTGGCGCCGGCGGCCTCAAGGGCGCCCTTGGCCTTCTCCGCCTGCTCCTTGTTGACCTTGCCGTCGAAGACGGCCTTGGGGGCGCCGTCCACGAGGTCCTTGGCCTCCTTGAGGCCCAGGCTCGTCAGGGCGCGGATCTCCTTGATGACCTGGATCTTCTTGTCGCCGGCGGCCTCAAGGATGACGTCGAACTCGTCCTGCTCCTCGACCTCTTCGGCGGCGGCGGCGCCGGCGGCCGGGGCGGCGGCGACCGCGACCGGGGCGGCGGCCTTGACGTCGAAGGTCTCCTCGAAGAGCTTCACGAAGTCGGACAGCTCAAGGAGGGTCATCTCCTTGAAAGCGTCGAGCAGCTCGTCGGTGCTGAGCTTCGCCATGGTGGTTCCTCCGTATGGATCAGACAAACTAAGAATTGGGACCGCGGTACGTATGCGCTAATCCCCTGCGACCGCTTGCGCGGACCTACTCGCCGGTCTCTTCACGCTTGGCGCGCAGAGCCTCGGCCAGCTGAGCCATGGTGGTGGGCAGCGCGTTGAAGACGGCGGCCGCGTGGCCCTGCTTCGCCTTCAGAGCACCGGCCAGCTTCGCGAGGAGGACCTCGCGCGACTCAAGGTCGGCAAGCTTGGTGATCTCGGCCGGGCTCATCGACCTACCGTCGACGACACCGCCCTTGATGACCAGGAGGGGATTGGCCTTGGCGAAGTCACGCAGACTCTTGGCGGCCTCGACCACGTCGCCCTTGACGAACGCGATCGCCGACGGACCCGCGAGCAGGCCGTCGAGCTCACTGATCCCGGCCTCATTGGCCGCGATCTTGGTCAGCGTGTTCTTCACCACGGCGAACTTCGCATTCTCACCGAGAGAAACGCGCAGCTGCTTGAGCTGGGCGACGGTGAGACCGCGGTACTCGGTCAGAACGGCAGCGCTAGAGCCTTCGAAGCTGCTCTTGAGCTCGGCTACAGCCGTTGCCTTTTCCGCCTTCGCCATGGGCCTCCTTCCAGATGTGCCGCCGGCAAAGGCCCAGAAAGCGAACAAGCCCCGGCGCAGGCGCACGGGGCTCACATCAGGAGGTCAGTCCAAATGAAAACTCACATCACACCTACGCGGGCCGTCCACTGTGTGGATCCTTGGGCCGTCGGGCCATGAGGCCCGACGACGACCGGCGGTCTTCGGCGTTGACAGCGTACGCCCTATCCGGGCGCATGCCAAATCGCCGACGGCCCGCGTCCTCCGAACAGAGAGTCGGGGGACGCGGGCCGCGAGCGGTCGTCAGTTTCCGCCGGGGTGCTCCGGCATGTCGCCCACCTGGTCGGCGGGCGGGGCCGCGATCTCCACGGGCTCGTTGAAGCCCTTGAAGGAGGCGGCCATGTTGAACGTGACACCCTGCTCCGAGCCGCTGAGCGTGACCTTGCGGGGCAGGCTCTGGGCGTCGGACCACAGGTCGAACTTCACGTTCTTGACCCGCGAGAGCTGCTCCTGGAGCCGCTCACGCCTGGCCGGGTCGATCACCTGGGCGGCCTCGGCCACCGGGAAGGTACCGCTGTAGTGGGTCGTCTCGACTCCGCCGACCGTCTCGGTGCCGACCGCCTTGACGTCCTTCGAGGCGGTCAGCAGCTTGACCGTGCCGGCCAGGTCGAACTGCTGGGCCTGGGCCGTGAACGCCTTGACACCGGCCTGGCCCTTGGCGTCGAGATCCGTGAGGGAAACCTTGATCCACGGCTTGTTCGCGCCCGCGAACTTGTTGAGCAGTTCCGACTTCACATAGACCGTGTCGCCGGTCAGGATCGCCCGCGCTCCACCGGGGACGTTCTGCCCGTCGTGGACGATCGTGTCCAGCCTGACGTCGGTCGCCAGCTGCGGCTCGCTCTGGTAGAGCATGCTGCCCTGGATCTTGCTGGCGCCCTTCTGGTCGCCGGTGACGTCGACCACGAGGTCCGCGGAGTAGGAGGTGACCTCCCCGGCCCGCTGTGCGCTCTGCTGCACCGCCTCGGCGGCGGCCAGTTTGACGTTTCCGAGGGACGTGGTGCCCTGGGCACCGCATCCCGAGACCGCGACCAGCGCGGCCGCTCCCAATGTCAGTACGGGAGCCAATCGGCGCATCCGTCTTCACCCCTTCGTGTCCCCCGATGGAATTGCTTACGACACTACGCCGTGACAAAACGGAATGCGTCCTCCCAGAGAACGAAAAAGGGCCTCAACCGAATGGCCATTCGGTTGAGGCCCTCCAAAAGGAGACCTGTTATCGGGCTTGACAGGTGTCCAGCGGCCCTGTCAGGCGTCGAGCTCGGCGGTCAGCCCCCGCGTCGCGTTCGGGTCGACCGGGATGCCCGGGCCCATGGACGTGGAGAAGACGACCTTCTTCACGTAGCGACCCTTGGCCGCGGACGGCTTGAGACGGAGCACCTCGTCGAGGGCCGCGGCGTAGTTCTCGACGAGCTGACGCTCACCGAACGACACCTTGCCGATGATGAAGTGCAGGTTCGCGTGCCGGTCGACACGGAACTCGATCTTGCCGCCCTTGATGTCGGTGACGGCCTTGCCGACGGCGGGGGTCACGGTGCCGGTCTTGGGGTTGGGCATCAGACCACGCGGACCGAGCACGCGGCCCAGGCGGCCGACCTTGCCCATGAGGTCCGGGGTGGCGACGACGGCGTCGAAGTCCAGACGGCCCTTGGCGACCTCGTCGATCAGCTCGTCGGCGCCGACGATGTCGGCGCCCGCGGCGCGGGCCTCCTCGGCACGGTCACCGGTCGCGAAGACCAGGACCCGGGCGGTCTTACCGGTGCCGTGCGGGAGGTTGACGGTGCCGCGCACCATCTGGTCCGCCTTGCGGGGGTCGACGCCCAGCCGCAGGGCCACCTCGACGGTGGCGTCGAACTTGGTGACGCTGGTCCCCTTGGCCAGTTTGGCCGCCTCGACCGGGGTGTAGAGGTTCTCGTTGTCGATCTGGGCTGCCGCGTTGCGGAATGCCTTGCTGCGCTTCACTTGCTCACTCCTGTGGATCCGAGTGTCCGTGGTACGGGCCGGCGCGCGGCCCCTCCACTTTCGAGGTGCTTGGAGATTGTCCGGCGAGCGCGCTCATGGTCGCGCCCGCTGCCGGGCTCCGGCCGGTCCCGCGTGGGCCACGGTGGGCGTCCACGTCCTCACGGCATCGGGCCCGGTGCCGTGCCGGTCAGTCGGCGATCGTGATGCCCATCGATCGGGCGGTGCCGGCGATGATCTTCTCGGCGGCCTCGATGTCGTTGGCGTTGAGGTCCTGCATCTTGGTCTCGGCGATCTGGCGCAGCTGGTCCTTGGTGAGCTTGCCCACCTTGTCCTTCTGCGGGACGGCCGAGCCCTTCGCCACACCGGCGGCCTTCTTGATCAGCTCAGGCGCCGGGGGCGTCTTCGTGACGAAGGTGAAGCTGCGGTCCTCGAAGATGGTGATCTCAACGGGGATGATGTTGCCGCGCTGGGCCTCGGTGGCAGCGTTGTACTGCTTGACGAAGTCCATGATGTTGACGCCGTGCGGACCGAGGGCGGTACCGACCGGCGGAGCGGGCGTGGCCTGGCCAGCGGGAAGCTGGACCTTGACCAGTGCCGCGATCTTCTTCTTAGGAGGCATGGTTCTCTCCGGGTCCTAATCGGGGTGATGCGGCTCCCACGCAGACACGGGGAGCATGTCGGCGGGCCGTGCTTCGCGAAGCACGGCCCATCGAACGTCTTAGTTTACGCGACCGCGGTCTGTGCGGCCGCGGTCGCGTGACCGGTCAGATCTTCGAGACCTGGTTGAACGAGAGCTCGACCGGTGTCTCACGGCCGAAGATCGACACCAGCACCTTGAGCTTCTGCGACTCGGCGCTGATCTCGCTGACCGTGGCGGGCAGCGTGGCGAAGGGGCCGTCCATGACCGTGACGGACTCGCCGACCTCGAAGTCGACGGTCGCCGCCGAGGCCTTGGCCGTCGACTTCTTGACCTCCTCGGACGGCTCCGGGGCGAGCAGCTTGGCCACCTCGTCGATGCTCAGCGGGCTGGGCTTGTTCGACAGGCCGACGAAGCCGGTCACACCGGGCGTGTTGCGGACCGCGGACCAGGACTCGTCGGTGAGCTCCATCCGGACCAGCACGTAGCCGGGAAGCACCCGCTCCTTGACGAGCTGGCGCTTGCCGCTCTTGATCTCGGTCACGTGGTGGGTGGGCACCTCGACCTGGAAGATGTAGTCCTCCATGTTGAGGGACTGGGTGCGGGTCTCGATGTTCGACTTCACGCGGTTCTCGTAACCCGCGTAGGAGTGGATGACGTACCACTCGCCGAACTGACCCCGCAGCAGGCGCTTGAACTCCTCGATCGGGTCGATGTCGGGCAGGACGTCGCCGTCCTCGTCGACCTCTCCGACGGAGACCTTTTCGGCCTCTTCGACACCCTCGGCCTCGTCGACGCCGCCGGCCGGGACCTCCTCGGCCCCGGTTTCGGCGTCGACGTCAGACTTGCCGGACTCGGCGAGCGAGCCCTGCGTGGCGTCGACGGCCTCTTCCGGGTCGGCCGTCCGCTCTTCGCGGGACTCGCCGGCCGACTGTGAAGACTCGGACACGGTGGATCATTCTCTTTCCGTCGATGGGCTGTTGAAATTACCGGGGGACGATCCGCCGGAAATCGGCTCAGGCTCCGCCGAAGATCCGCAGCACACCTTCGGTGAGCAACGCGTCGAGTGCCGACACGATCCCGACCATGATCAGCACGAAAACCAGGACGATCGTGGTGTAAGAAAGAAGATCTTTGCGCGTGGGCCAGATCACCTTGCGCAGTTCGGCAATGACCTGCCGGTAGAAGAGTGCGGGAGAAGTGCGCTTGGCCTTCTTCTCACCGCTCGGCTTGTCTGCGGTTTCGCCGCGCGTGTCGATCGCCACAGTCCTCACCTGATCCATCGAGTCCAACGCATGTCTGCGGCGCGCTAGACGCCCTGATGCGCGGACCGCTCCTCGCAGGGCACGAGGGACTCGAACCCCCAACCGCCGGT
Organism: Streptosporangium sp. NPDC004631; assembly: GCF_053601935.1. Taxonomy (NCBI): domain Bacteria; kingdom Bacillati; phylum Actinomycetota; class Actinomycetes; order Streptosporangiales; family Streptosporangiaceae; genus Streptosporangium; species Streptosporangium sp. NPDC004631. Next base: position 315,701 of record NZ_JBSGCR010000004.1, read on the forward strand.
TTTGGAGACCGGTGCGCTACCAATTGCGCTAGTGCCCTAAGACATGAACCACCATACATCGGTTGGACCGAAGTTTGTCCGTGGCTCACGGTCTTGACCGCCGGTTCACGCATACGGCGGGAAGACCACGCCGGAGTCTACGGGGGAATGCCCATCACGTCGAACCGGGAGCGGCCGCCCAGGTCACCGGCCTCCCCGCCCGTCGCACGGGCCGCCGGCCCACGGGGTGGACCGGGGTGTCCGCATCATGGATACGGAGCGGAAACAATGCCACAGGTCTGTAACCATGGAGGCATGACCCGTCCTCGCATCTCAGCACGTATCTCCGCGATCTCCGAGTCCGCCACGCTCGCCGTGGACGCCAAGGCCAAGGCGATGAAGGCGGCAGGCCGCCCGGTCATCGGCTTCGGCGCGGGTGAGCCGGACTTCCCGACCCCCGAATACATCGTCGAGGCCGCCGTGGAGGCGTGCCGCAACCCCAGGTTCCACAAGTACACGCCGGCCGGGGGCCTGCCGGAGCTGAAGCAGGCCGTCGCCGACAAGACGCTCCGCGACTCCGGCTACCGGGTCGACGCGGCCCAGGTCCTGGTCACCAACGGTGGCAAGCAGGCCGTCTACGAGGCGTTCGCCACGCTCCTCGACCCGGGTGACGAGGTCGTGGTCATCGCCCCCTACTGGACGACCTACCCGGAGGCCATCAAGCTGGCCGGCGGCGTCCAGGTCGAGGTCGTGACCGACGAGACCACCGGCTACCTCGCGAGCGTCGAGCAGCTTGAGGCGGCCCGCACCGAGCGCACCAAGGTCCTGCTGTTCGTCTCGCCGTCCAACCCGACCGGCGCGGTCTACTCCCCCGAGCAGGTCGAGGCGATCGGCCGCTGGGCCGCCGAGCACGACCTGTGGGTCGTCACCGACGAGATCTACGAGCACCTCACCTACGGCGGCGCGACCTTCGCGAGCATCGCCACCGTCGTCCCCGAACTCGGCGACAAGGTCGTCGTCCTGAACGGCGTCGCCAAGACCTACGCGATGACCGGCTGGCGCGTCGGCTGGCTGATCGGCCCGAAGGACGTCGTCAAGGCCGCGACCAACCTGCACTCGCACGCCACGTCCAACGTCTCCAACGTGGCCCAGATCGCCGCCCTGGCCGCCGTCTCCGGCGACCTGTCGGCCGTGACGACGATGCGGGAGGCCTTCGACCGCCGCCGTCAGACCATGGTCCGCATGCTGAACGACATCCCGGGTGTGCTCTGCCCGGAGCCGAAGGGCGCGTTCTACGCCTACCCCTCGGTCAAGGAGCTGCTGGGCAAGGAGTTCGCGGGCCGGCGCCCGCGGACCTCCGCCGAGCTCGCCGAGCTCATCCTGGAGGAGGCCGAGGTCGCCCTCGTCCCCGGCGAGGCCTTCGGCACCCCCGGCTACTTCCGTCTGTCCTACGCGCTCGGCGACGACGACCTCGTCGAGGGCGTCAGCCGGGTGGCCAAGTTCCTGGGCCAGACCCAATAGTGCTCGGGGACACAGCGGGGCCCGGATCGGGAACGGTCCGAGGCCCCTTTTGTGTGGTCTCCGGCTCCGGTCCGCCCGGTCAAGGGGGAAAGTCCGGTGGACAGGACACCGGCGGGCTACCCGGGTGAGGCAAGAACGGCCCCGGGACGCCGGACATACGGCACCATGTGGAAATGCCCCGTCCGCTCAGCGACCTGCCCAAGGCCCACCTGCATCTGCACTTCACCGGCTCGATGCGGCACTCCACCCTGATCGAGCTCGCCCGCGAGCAGAACCTGCACCTGCCGGACGCGCTGGTGCAGGACTGGCCACCCCGGCTGCGGGCGACCGACGAGCGGGGCTGGTTCCGCTTCCAGCGGCTGTACGACATCGCGCGCACGGTCCTGCAGCGGGAGGACGACGTCTACCGGCTGCTGCGGGAGGCCGCCGAGGACGAGGCCGCCGAGGGGTCGCGCTGGCTGGAGATCCAGGTGGACCCGTCCGGCTACGCCCAGCGGTTCGGCGGCCTCACCCCGGCCATGGAGCTGATGCTGGAGGCCGCGCGCCGGGCCGCCGACCACGCGGGGATCGGGATCGCCGTGGTGGTGGCCGCCAACCGGACCCGGCATCCGCTGGACGCCAAGACGCTCGCCCGTCTCGCCTCCCGCTACATGGACCAGGGCGTCGTCGGGTTCGGGCTCTCCAACGACGAGCGCCGAGGCCGGGCCCGCGACTTCGACGGGGCCTTCCGGCTCGCCAAACGGGCCGGGCTGCTGGCCGTACCGCACGGCGGGGAGCTGCTGGGCGCCGACAGCGTGGCGGAGTGCGTGGACGTGCTGGGCGCCGACCGGCTGGGGCACGGTGTGCGGGCGGCCGAGTCGCCCCGGCTGATGGAGCGCCTGGCCGCCCGGCAGATCGCCTGCGAGATCTGCCCGACCTCCAACGTCGGGCTCGGGGTGGCCGAGCGGCCCGAGGACGTGCCGCTGCGACGGCTCTTCGAGGCGGGGGTACCGGTCGCGCTGGGCGCGGACGACCCGCTGCTGTTCGGCGCCCGGTTGCTGCCGCAGTACGAGCTGGCCAGGCAGGTGTACGGCTTCCGCGACGCCGAGCTGGCCGAGCTGGCCAGGCAGTCGATCCGGGCGTCGACGGCCCCCGAGACGGTGCGCAAGGACCTGCTCAGGGAGATCGACGACTGGCTGGCCTCCCCGGAGCCGGAAGGTACGGCGGACCGAGGGGCTGCGGACTGAGGGACTGCGGGCCGGGGGAGGCTGCGGGCCGAGGGGCGGGCTCAGGGCCGGTCGGGAGGGCCCTGGTCGCGGGGGGCGAGGCGGAGATCGTGCCGGCGGAGCCGTACCGCGTGCTCCTGGCCGAGCAGGGCGAGCCAGCTCGCGCCGAACTCGCGCAGTCCGTCGAGCATCCGGAACCGGACCCCGCCCGGGACCCGACGGCAGAGCAGCACGGACTTGTCGACCAGGCCGGTGATCACGTCGATCATGTCCTCGGCGCGGAGCGTGTCGTCCTGGCAGACGTAGGTCGCCGAGTCGAGGTCGAACTCTCCGGTGAACACCGAGGCGCGGGCCCAGAACAGCCGTTCCTGAGCCGTGCAGAGCTGGTGGCTCCACCCGATGCAGGTGGCCAGCGCCCGATGCCGGGACGGACCGTCCCTGCCCTCGTCCACCAGGAGGTCGAACCGGCCCTCCAGCCCGGCCAGGATGTCGGCGGCGGACATCGTGCGCAGCCGCGCGGCCGCCAGCTCGATCGCCAGCGGGAGGCCGTCCAGCCTGACGCACACCTCGGGGAGCCACACACCGCTCAGGTCGGCGAGCAGGGCGCACGCGTCCTTGGGCGGCAGGCCGGTCAGCACCCGCAGATGCTCGCCGGGGACCGCGAGCGACTGGCGGCCGATCGCCAGGACGCGGAGCCCGGGATCGGTGGTGAGCAGCTCACCGACCAGCGTCGCGACCCGCCCGATCAGCACCTCGCAGGTGTCCAGCACGAGCAGCGGAGCGGCGGAGGCGCCGACGGCGTCCAGGACCGCCGAGACCAGCGCGTCGGGGCCGTCCGTCTCGGCGACGTCCACCACCGCCGCCCCGGGGGCGATCATCCGGACGAGTTCGAGGCCGAGCCGGGTCTTGCCCACACCGCCGGCGCCGGACAGGGTGACCAGCCGGACCCGCTCGAACAGGGCCGCGATCTCCGCGATCTCGTCCCGTCTGCCGACGAACGCGCTCATCGAATTCCTCCAGCGTGGAGACTCCGGGCTTCGGCCAGGGAGAGGAGGTCAACGGGCGCTCTCTCCTGGCGGCGTGCGCATTCACCCTAAAATTCACACTAAAACTGATCGAATCCCTCAATGTCCAGGATTCGGGTCATGGTCACGTCCAGATCCGTGTCCATTCCCCTGGTGAAGGCGCGCTCGTACACCTCGTCACCCACCAGCGCCCTGGCCCGGCTCTCCGCCTGACGGCCGGAGATCGCGAAAGGGCACGAACCACGCTCGGACAGGCCGGAGGTCGTCCACATCCGCCGGGCGGCGCCGAGCAGGAAGGCGGCCAGGCCACCGTCTCCCCGGGCCACGGCGGTGGCGGCGAGCTGATCCAGTGTCAGGGCACCGCCCAGGGTGTCGCCCAGCCTCCACCTGACCTCAAGCGCCGTCCGCGCGTACGCCTCCGCGGCGTCGAGATCCCCCCTGCCGAGCTCGACGAGCGAACGCACCTGATCGCCGTAGGAGCGGGCCCAGAGCTCACCCCGCTCCGCGCACCTGGCCCACTGCCGCATGAGCACCCCCACGGCCAGGCCGGACTCGCCCCGCAGGCCCCAGGCCATCGCCATCGTCACCTCGGCGAGGGGCAGCCCGATGTGGAGGTGGACCGCCCGTTCGAACAGTTCGGCAGCCTCCGCCGCGAGACGCGCGGCCTCGTCGGGATCGCCGAGGACGAGGGCGGTCGCCGCGGCGTTCTGCCGGGCGCACCCGGCCGCGGCGAAGTCGCCCTCGGCCATCGCCGCCTCGTACGCCTCGTCCGCCCGCCCGCTCGCCGCGGCCGTGTCACCCGCGGCGAGCGCGACCCAGGCACACACCCACAGGGCCTTGGTCCTGACCGGGCTCGGGTCCGCGTGACCGTCCAGCGCCCGGTCCAGGTGAAGGCGCCCCCGCCGCACCTGGCCGAGGCAGCACCAGACGAACCAGAGCGCGGTCACCAGGTCGAACCCGTCGTCGCAGGCGAGGGCCGCCTCCAGATCCGGCAGCGCCCGGTGCGCCCAGTCGGCCCACTGCGGCTGCCTCGGGCCGTACCACTCGGCCTCCGCCCTGCGGGCCCGCGCCAGATAGTGCTCACGGTGGCGGGCGACGAGAGTCGCCTCCTCGCCCAGGCGGCGCAGCCACTCCCTGCCGTAGTCGCGGACCGTGTCGAGCATCCGGTAGCGCGACCCCCTGGCGAGCAGAATCGACTTGTCCACCAGCCGCCCCAGCGGGAACACGGTGAGCCGCCCGTCGGCGCACACCGCCCGCACGTCGTCGACGTCGAACCAACCGGCGAAGACCGAGAGCCTGGCCCAGAGCAGGCGTTCCTCCGCGGTGCACAGCTCGTGACTCCAGCCCACCGCGGTGCGCAGGGTCTGGTGGCGTCCAAGCGGAGTACGGCTCCCGCCGACGAGCAGCGCGAACCGGTCGTCCAGCCGTTCGGTGAGCTGCCGCACCGACAGCGTCCGCAGCCGCCGCGCGGCCAGCTCGATGGCGAGGGGGATGCCGTCCAGAAGGCGGCAGACCTGGGCCACCTCGTGTGGATCGAGGGCGACGTCGGGCACCAGGGCCTGAGCCCGCTCGGTGAAGAGCCGCACCGCCTCCGAGGCGGCGCCTCCGGAGGCGGGCACCGCCAGCGGCTCGATCGGCATGAGCCGCTCCCCCGGCAGCCCGAGCGGCTGGCGGCTGGTGGCGAGCACCCGGGCGTGCGGGGCGTCGGACAGGATCCGGCGCAGCAGCGCCGCGCAGGAGTCGATCAGATGGTCGCAGGTGTCCAGGACCAGCAGCAGCCGCTTGTCGGCGAGGAAGTCCGCGAGCACCTCGGCCTGCGGCCGGGCCGCCTGCTCCCGCATACCGAGCACCGCGGCGATGGTGTGGCCGACCAGGTCGCCGTTCTGCTCCGCCGAGAGCTCGACGACCCACACCCCGTCGCTGAAGGAGTCACGGAGCCGGTCGGCCGTCCTGACGGCCAGCCTCGTCTTGCCCACACCGGCGACCCCGGTGAGGGTCACCAGGGGGGAATGGCCGATCAGTACGGCGAGCTCGTCGAGCTCCGCTGCGCGCCCGACGAGGCTGCTCGTCTCCGCCGGAACGTTGTCCCGACGTATCCGCGTATCCGCCACCGAATTCCTCGCCCCTCCGCATGAGGTGGCAAGCCAACCACGGAACCGGCGGCAGACCCGGTCAGATCTGACATCACCGGTTATGAGTTTTTCTCCTCCAGTGCATATTTCACAGCAAGCCGCAGGTCAAGCGCCCTCCCCTGTGCGAAACGGGTATCGAATTCTCCACCGCCCAGGACTTTGACGGCCTGGGTGACGGCCCTCTGACGGACCGTGATGAAGATCGGCGAGAGGAACTGCGGCAGCCCCGAGGAGTCCCAGACGACCTGGGCCGCCCCCAGCAGCCGGGCCGCCCTGCACGCCGCCCCCGCGCCTCCCCTCCCTCCGCCCGTCTTCGCCCTGACCGCCTCCGCCGCCGCCGTCCAGGCGATCAGCTCGACACAGGCGACGGTCAGGAGCAGGTCCTCAAAGAGCCTCGCCCCCGCGAGCGCGGCCCTGGCGTGACGGAGTGCCCCCGAGGGGCGGCCCTTGAGGTGCTCCGCCCAGGCGGAGACGTACTCCATCTGGGTGCGGCTCCACTCCTCCCCGTACGCCTCGCAGAGCCCCCGCCCCTTGACCAGCATCCTGTCCGCCGCCTCCGGCCGCCCTGCGGCCAGCAGGCTCAGCGCCGCCAGCATGTGACAGGGCAGCAACCCCGCCGACATGTCACCCCCGGCCGTGTGCCAGACGACGGCCCGCTCCAGCAGTTCGACCGCACGCGAGGAGTCCCTGCGCGTCAGAGCGAGCAAACCCTCTATCTGGAGGACGTACCCGGCGGCGCTCCCCCCGGCGTCCTCGGCACGGCAGCGGGCGAGCAGTTCCCGAGCGGCCTCCAGGTCCCCCTGGAGCACGGCGACCCAGGCGCAGACCCAGAGCGCCCTGGTCCGCTCGGGGCCGGGCTCGGCGTCGGACCGCAACGCGGCCTCCAGATAGTGGCGGCCCTGACGCACCAGACCGCAGCAGATCCAGAGGAACCACAGAGACCCGGCCAGATCCAGAGCCGCCCGTGTCCACCCGGGGTCGGCCAGGCACACCTCGAACGCCTTGCGCAGGTTGCACTGCTCGGCGCGCATCCTCGCGTACCACTCCACCTGGCGGCCCGGCCACTCGGCGGCACATCTTTCGGCCAGCCGGAGATAGTGGTCACGGTGACGGCCCCTGACCGTCTCGTGCTCACCCAGCCGGTGCAGCCACTCGGCGCCGAACTCCCTGACGGTGTCCAGCATGCGCAGCCGTACACCGGTGGGGTGGTCCTCCCGCTGCACCAGGGACTTCTCCGCCAGCCCGGTCAGCGCCTCCAGCACCAGCGCGGCCGGGAGCGGACCGCCCGCGCAGACCCGCTCGGCGGCCTCCAGGTCGAAATCCGAGGCGAACACCGACAGCCGGGCCCACAGCAGCCGCTCGGCCGGGGTGCACAGTTCGTGGCTCCAGCCCATCGCCGCGCGCAGCGACTCGTGCCGCACCAGCCCGCCGCCACCGGTCACGCCACCGCCGATCGGGCCGTCGCCGGCCGGGGCACCGCGGGCCGGGACACCACTCATCGGGCCGCCGCCGGCCGGGTCGTCGCCGATCGAGCCACCGCCGGTCAGCAGGCGGTAGCGGTCGCCCAGCTCGCGGATGAGCCGCGCAGGCGACGTGGTGCGCAGCCGTACGGCCGCCAGCTCGATCGCCAGCGGGACACAGTCGAGCCCCTCGCAGAGCTCGGCCAGACCGGCTTCACCGTCCGCGCCGCCCACGCCACCCGCGCCGCCGTCCGCCCCCTCCGCGCTCCGGCCGTCACTCCCCGGCCCGCCCCCGCCGGTACCGGGCGCCTCTCCCGAGGCTCCCGCGCCCCCTGTGCCGCTCGCGCCCCCCGCGCCCTCCGTCAGGCCGGCGCGGTCGCGGAGCAGCGTCACCGCGTCCTCGACCGGGAGCGGCGGGACGGGATAGACGTGTTCGCCGGACACGCCGAGCGGCTGGCGTCCGGTGGCCAGCACCCGGAGACCGGGCGCGCGGCGCAGCAGGGTGTCGACCAGTGAGGCCACCGCGTCGACCAGGTGTTCGCAGGTGTCGAGCATGAGCAGCGACCGGCGCGAGCTCAGCCAGTCGGCGAGTACCTCCTGCTGCGGCCGGGCGGACCGGTCGGCCAGGCCCATGCCGTCGGCCACGGTCGCCGGCAGCAGGTGCGGATCGGTGAGGGAGGCCAGCTCGACCTGCCGGCAGCCGCCGGGGAACTCCGCCGAGATCTCCTCGGCGACCCGGCGTGCCAGGCGCGTCTTACCGACACCGCCCAGTCCGGTGAGCGTGACCAGGCGGGACTCGCGCAGCAGACGGACCACCTGTGCGATCTCCGCACTCCGGCCGACAAAAGTAGTTTCCGTGACTCCTCCGCTCCCTGAAGGGAGCGGCTTCTCGCTAAGCTGCTCGCGCAGCCCGGCGAAGGACAAGCCCCGCCCTGAGAATGTTGATCGCCGCGTTCACATCGGCGTGTGCGGTGTGCCCGCACACCGTACAGGCGAACGCGGCCTGGGCGACGCGGTTCTCCTTCGCCACGTGCCCGCATCGGGCGCAGGTGCGGGAGGTGTGGGCGGGGTTCACCGCGATCAGCTCTCGACCGGCACTCTCAGCCTTGTGCGCAAGGATCGTCAGGAACACCCCCCAACCCGCGTCCAGGACGCTCTTGTTCAGGCCGGATTTGGCCGAGCCGCCGTTGGGCAGGTGTCCGCCTTCGCCGTCCGGTCTCGGCGCGGCACGCCTGGTCATGTTCGTGATCTTCAACGCCTCGTGGACGATCACGTCGTAGTTACGAACCAGTGCGAGGGCGGCCTTGTGCGCGCCATCGAGGCGCCGGCGCCGCACCTTGGCGTGCAGCGCGGCGACACGGGCAACCGCTTTGCGTCGGCGCGCGGAACCGCGCTTCTTGCGGGCCAGGTCCCGCTGGGCGGCGGCGAGCCGGTCGGCGGACGCGGCCAGGTG